>DATAGU010000298.1:0-18009 GCA_036263495.1 Polyangia bacterium
CTGGTAGAGTCCCCCTGCTTCGGACGATGACCCAGTAAACGATAATACCTGGCGCAAACAGCATTGCTCGGGGAGCATTGCGGAAAGGGAAGCAGTATGCTCGACAATATTGTGAAGCACCTCGGCAAGGATGCCAGCGCACTCCTGGAGCACAAGTCCAAGGGCATCCCGAAAGAGTCCATCCATCTGCCGGGGCCAGACTTCGTTGATCGCATCTGGTCGGTCTCCGACCGCTCTCCCCAGGTCCTGCGCAGCCTGCAGACGATGTTCAACTCGGGCCGTCTGGCCGGGACCGGCTATCTGTCGATCCTGCCGGTGGACCAGGGCATCGAGCACTCGGCCGGCTCGTCGTTTGCCCCGAACCCCATCTACTTCGATGGCGAGAACATCGTGAAGCTGGCGATCGAGGGCGGCTGCAACGCCGTGGCCTCCACCTACGGCGTGCTCTCGTCCGTGGCGCGCAAGTACGCCCACAAGATCCCCTTCATGGTGAAGATCAACCACAACGAGTTCCTCACCTACCCGAACAAGTTCGACCAGATCATGTGGGGCACGATCAAGCAGTGCTGGAACATGGGCTGCGTCGCGGTCGGGGCGACGATCTACTTCGGCTCGCCTGAGTCGAACAAGCAGATCATCGAGGTGGCCCAGGCCTTCCAGGCGGCGCACGAGCTCGGCATGGCCACGGTGCTGTGGTGCTACCTGCGCAACAACGCCTTCAAGACCAAGGACAAGGACTTCCACGTGGCGGCCGACCTCACGGCGCAGGCCAACCACCTCGGCGTGACGCTGTGCGCCGACATCATCAAGCAGAAGCTGCCGGAGAACAACGGTGGCTACAAGGCGCTCTCGAGCAAGGAGAGCCCCTACGGCAAAACGAGCGACAAGATCTACACCGAGCTCGCGACCGATCACCCGATCGATCTGACCCGCTACCAGGTGGCCAACTGCTACATGGGACGCGCGGGCCTCATCAACTCGGGCGGCGCCTCGGGTGGTGAGAGCGACTGGGCCGAGGCGGCGCGCACGGCGGTCATCAACAAGCGCGCGGGCGGCATGGGCCTCATCTCGGGCCGCAAGGCGTTCCAGCGGCCGATGAAGGAGGGCGCTTCGGTGCTCAACACCATCCAGGACGTGTATCTCTGCAAGGAGATCACCGTCGCCTGATCGTCTGAGCTCCTGATTTCCTGCCCGTCGGGCGCGGTGAGCGCCGTCCCGACGGGCTTTTTTTTGCCTGCCCGCCGCACGCTCGCTCCCCTTGAGGGTGGCATTTCTCGGTTCGATCCGCGCATTTCCCCGTCGAGGCGCCGTTTCTCTGCGGAGAAAAACTTGACATGGGTCCACCCGTTCAGTAGCGTCCAGTTTGTTCAGTATTGACTGGACGCAGAGGGGACTCGACGTGGATGAGAAGAGCTCGCTCACCGAGCGGCAAAAGCTGGTCCTGGACTACATCGGCAGTTCGATTGAACAGCGCGGGTATCCGCCCACGTTGAGGGAGATCGGGCAGCACCTCGGGATCCGTTCGACCAATGGCGTCAACGATCACCTGAAGGCGCTCGAAAAGAAGGGCTTTCTCAAGCGCGAGGACCTCAAGTCGCGGGCGCTGCGTCCGATCTATCCCCGGCCTCAGAATGGGGCGATGCCGGGGGCGCAGGTGCTCGCGGAGGCGCCGTCGGACAGCATGGTCGATGTGCCCGTGCTCGGTCGCGTGGCCGCAGGTCAGCCCATCCTGGCCGTGGAGCAGGCCGAGGATACGGTGCGGGTCGACCGGTTCTTTCTCGGCGCCAACCGCGAGGTCTTTGCCTTGCGCGTCAAGGGCGACTCGATGATCGAGGCCGGCATCTTCGATGGCGACTTCATCTTCGTCCGCAAGCAGATGCTGGCGAGCCGCGGCGACATCGTGGTGGCGATGATCGAAGGCGAGGCGACGGTGAAGTACTACCATCCGGAAGGGGACGAGATCTGGTTCAAGCCGGCCAACCGCCACATGAAGCCGATCGTGGTGCGGCGCGAGGAGATGAAGTCCATCGATCTGCTAGGGGTGGTGGTGGGCGTATATCGAAAGATGACGTGAGGATCTCTTCTGGGCGCTCGGCCCGGGGCTCCGACAGCCAGGTAGCTGTGGGACGCTCGCTGGCATTCATGATGCGGCGTTGCTAAGTTCTCGCAGTGCGGCGCGGCCGTTTCAAAGCAGAGCGCTTCCTGGCCGTCCTCCTTTTGTCGGCGGCCTTTCATGCGTTCGTGCAGGTGCCGCTCCTGGTCCGCCTGCTGAAGGAGCCGATGGCGCCGCAGGCGCCGGAGAACACCGAGATCGCGCTGCTGGAGGAGCCGGGCGAGGCGAACTTCCCGCCCCCGGAGCTGCCTCCCGTGCCGCCCACGCCCGAATCGACGCGCACCCCGCGTCCCACGCCGGATCGCGAAAAGCCCGAGCCAGCCAGGCCGGAGCCCAAGCCCCCTGAGCAGCCGCCCCCCGAGGTGGCCAAGGTCGAGCCGCCCAAGCCGGAACCCAAACCGGACCCCAAGCCTGAGCCTCCCAAGGAGCAGGTGCCGCCGCCGCCCATCGTGGAGCTGCCCAAGCAGCGGTTCAAGATGGTGGACCAGGACCTCGGCGATGAAGAGCCGGACAATCAGGATGCGCGCTATCTGGCGCAGAAGAATCACCGCGCGGCCGAGGATACCTCGGCGCTCGATACCAACCTGGTGAAGGACCTGCGGCCCAAGACCCAGGAGCGGCTCTCGACGCCCTCGGAGAACCAGCTGCCCGAGGCGGGTGACAAGGATCGCAAGGTGGCCGAGCTCGAGGACCGTAAGGGTCGTCCGGATCTCCTGCCACGCGGGGCGCCCAAGCAGCCTGGGGAGTCGGGGGAGGCGCAGCGCAAGTCAGGGCCCGGCAAGCTGTCGATGCGTGATCTCACGCCGCGGGCCATCGAACAGAAGGCGCTGGGCAAGCCGCGGGAGGGCGTGGAGCTCTCGGAGCAGGGGGAGGGACCCCTGCCCCTCGCGCGGGTGGGCGATGGAGGCGAGCGGGCCCGTGCCGCGGCCAAGGGGGGGAAGAAGGGCTACAACTTCCTCCTCGATCCGACGGCGTATGATCGCATCGTCGGCTTCGACACGGCGGAGAAGGAACGGCAGGTGGCGGCGCGCGGTGAGCGGAGCCACGTCCCGGGGCATTGGGATCGGATGCAGCAGAAGCTCGCGCTCATGCGATCGAGCCTGGAGAACTTCACGCCCGAGGTGAGGCCGGGCAACCAGGCCGAGCTCGGGACCCGGGCGCACCCGTTCGCCGCGTACATCGCCGAGATGCACCGGCAGATCCACAAGCTGTGGGCCTTCGGCTTCCTCGCCGAGCAAGATGGGCGCGGCTCGCGCGGCGCCTACGACGACCCGTCGCTCTGGACGCAGCTCGAGATCGTGCTGCGCGGGGATGGGAGCCTGGAGAAGGTCACGATCGTCCGCACCTCGGGGAACACGGGCTTCGACGTCGCGGCAATCGACGCGGTGTCCTCGTCCGCGCCGTTCCCCAAGCCGCCGGCGGCGATCAAGAGCGCTAATGGCAAGGTCTATCTCGATTGGCGCTTCCATCGCGATGACCGGCAATGCGGTACCTACGGCGTGGATCCACATATCCTCACGACAGTCGGGGAGAATCAGGATCACGACACGTCGGAGGTGGAGCCGGGTGTGGCGCCGCGCGTGGCGCCGCCGCGCGTACTGCGGCGGGGCACGGAGGAAGCGCTCCCCTCGCTCGGTCGGGGGAGCGCAGAGCCCGCGCCTGCCCGGCCGCGAGAGGAGCCCGCGGAGCCGTCTGAGCCCGCGACGCCCACGGCGATCCCAGAGGCCGTGCGCGAGGCGGCGCAGGGGTGGTTCGCGGCGTATGGACGTGGCGACGTGGGCTGGCTCGCCGGTTGGAGCGCCGTGCCCTTCGTGGCTGGCGGGCACGTGGCGGCCCAGGATGCCCCGGCCATCAAGAAGGTCTATGCCGAGCTCGTGCGCGAGGCGGACGGGGACCGGCGGGCGCAGAACATCGAGGTCTATACCGCCGCGGGCATCCGGGGCCGCCTCGGCGCCTTGCCGCCTGGCGGAGAGGCCGAGGGGATGTACTTCGCCATCGGCCGGGTCGGACGTGAGGACTGGGTCCTTCTGCTCAAAAAGAGCGCCCAGGGGTGGCGCGTGGCCGGCCTCGCACGTTGACCCGGCAGAACCCTCAGTCCTAGCACCGAGCGGGGTTCAACCCGTTCGGTGCCCTAGCCGAAGTTGTACCGCCGGATGTAATGGAGATTGAGGTAATTGACCACGAAATGGGCGGCGACCGGACCGCTCAGGTCTCCACCCCACAAGAACAAAGCGCCCATCAATAGGCCCACGACGAAAGAGCTGATGGTCCAGGGAAGAAATCGCCATCCCGGTCCAATATGGGCGAGCGCGAAGAGACCGCTCGAAGCGACGAGGCCGATGTGCGGTACGAGAGCGCCGCGAAAGAAGCACTCCTCGCCAACAGAGGAGGCGATGGCCAGGACCACGATCTCGAGGTCCGTCAGCGGCCCGAGGAGGTGACGGAATTCATGGTGCAGCTTGCGCGCCCATTGCCACCTGTGCACCGAATAGCGCGATAGGAACACGATCGCGAGGCCGAGCGCGATCCCTGCACAGAGATTGAACAGCGTGCGCTCGGCCACGAGCGGACCGAGCCGATAGATTTGAGGATGACCGCGCAGCGCACCCCAGAGCACGCTGGCGAGGGTCAGAATCCCATAGACGAGCAGGATGCTGCTCGAACGGGACAGGCGAGAGGAGCGCGTCGGCGACAGCCGCACCTGGGCAGTATAGCGACGGTCGTCACCAGTCACAACGTCACTCCTGTTCTGCTCCTATGCAGGACTCTGCGAGAAGAAATCATTGCGGCTCTGCGACTCCGTGCATAGAATCGCCGAACCTGTCGGACCGGAGGAAGATTGCGATGCCCAAGCGACGTTCTGCGACCTATAGCGAAGACGCGATCCGTTCGATCGCACTCCGGTTCGCCTCCGAGGTGGCCGGTCTGGTGCGCGGCGGGATCGCCAATGAAGTCAGCTCTCAGGTCAGCAAGATCCTGGAAGGGATTTCACGCGGTGGGCAGCTGAGCGTGATGCGTGGGGAGAGTGTCGATCGACGCATCGGCAAGCCTCCCGTACCGGTGACCTGTCCGGCCCCCGGTTGCAAGAACACCGGCATTCGCGCCAAGCGGAACTTCTGCGCCGACCACGCCGCCTCTCTGAGCGAAGCCGAAAAGAATCGTTTTCGTGAGGCGCAGCAGGCCGACAAGACGGTCACTCCCGCCGCGGCACACTCGGCGCGGCGCGCCAAGGCGGCGAAGGCGAAGAAGAAGCCAAACCGCAAGAAGGCCAAGAAGGAATAGGCTCCCCTCCCTCCTCTCGCGCATTCACTGACAGATCCAGATCCCCGGCTGAGGCATTGCGTCTCAGCCGAACACCACCGTTCTCCACCTACAGCGGCCGCCAGCGACGGCGGCCACGCGTTGTGTTCCGGTTTTGGGAGACGTGTGCACGCTCGCGTACCACGGTGATCGCCTGCGGTACTTGCGATCCCCCCTGTGAATGGGCCCCCAGAAACGGCAATGCCCGGGACCAGGCCCGGGCATTTGCTCGACAAGACGCTTGTGCGAGGAGGGGGACTCGAACCCCCATGGGATTGCTCCCGCTAGCCCCTCAAGCTAGTGCGTCTACCAGTTTCGCCATCCTCGCGTTGGCCCGCTCTCTATAGACGGACTGCGGATCCATGTCAAGGACCAGCGCCGATGGCCCCTGGTTTCTTTTTCAGGGGCCTCACGGAGCTGGAGCGATGCGATGGATCCTGAGCATGTTGGTGCTCTCCCCCGACGCGATCGGCACCGCCAGGGTGATCACGGCGATGTCGCCGGGCTGGGCGTAGCCTCGCTGCACGAGCAGCTGCTCCACGCCAGCGAGCATCTCCTCGGTGGTGGCGGCCGGTGGCGCCATCTCGGGGTGCACGCCCCAGCACATGGCGAGGCGGCGGAAGCTGTCTTCCCGGTCGGTCAATGCGACGATCGGCGCCTCGGGGCGGTGTTCGGAGATGAGCCACGCCGCGCCACCCGAGGAGGAGACGGCGGCGATGACCTCGGCCCGCATCTGCTGCGCCGCCACCACGGCGGCCCGCGCCACCGCGGCCGACGACTGCCGCTGGTCGCGCGTGGGGCCCTTGACTAGGTTGCGGTAGAGCGGGCTCGATTCGATCTCCTCGATGATGCGGGACATGGTGCGAACCGCGAGGAGCGGATAGCGTCCCGCGGCCGTCTCACCCGACAACATGAGCGCGTCGGCCTGATCGAGCACGGCGTTGGCCACGTCCGAGGCCTCGGCGCGGGTGGGCCGCGGGCTCTGGATCATGGTCTCGAGCATCTGCGTGGCCACGATGACGAGGCGCCCGCGGTCATTGGCGATCTCGATGGCCCGCTTCTGTACGAGGGGGACCTTCTCGGGCCCGAGCTCCACGCCGAGATCGCCGCGCGCCACCATGATGCCGTCCGCGGCATCTATGATCTCGGCGAGCGACTCGACCGCCTCCGGCCGCTCGATCTTGGCGATGATCGGGATGCGCGGCCGATCGCGCGGCGTGGCCAGCCGCCGCGCCTCGAAGACGTCCTCGGGCGAACGCACGAAGGACAGGGCGATGAAGTCCGCGCCCAGCCGGACCGCCAGCTCGAGGTCCCGCTTGTCCTTGTCCGTGAGGGCAGGAGCCGACACCCGGACGCCCGGCAAGTTGAGCCCCTTGTTGTCGCCCAGCCGGCCGCCGACCACCACGCGCGTGTGCACCTCGGGCCCGGCGACGTGGTCCACCTCGAGCTGCAGCATGCCGTCATCGAGCAGGATGGTGTCGCCCGGGCGCACGTCCTGGGGCAGGGCCTCGTACGTGGTCGAGGCGCGCGAGGCATCGCCCAGCACGGGATCGGTGGTGATGAGGAAGTCGTTCCCGGTCTCGAGCTCCGCGGCGCCGCCGGCGAACCGGCCGACGCGGATCTTCGGCCCCTGCAGGTCGAACAGTGTGGCCACGGCCTTCCCGCGCCGCCGTGCCTCGTCCCGTACCCGGGCATGCAGGGCCTCGTGATAGGCGTGGTCGCCATGCGAGAGGTTGAACCGCGCCACGTTCATTCCCTCATCGATGAGCAGACCGATGCGCTCCGCGGCGTGGGTGGCGGGGCCGAGGGTACAAATGATCTTGGTTCGTCTCACGGTGATGGAATCGAGCGCAAGGCTTGATGTAACATTTAGGCCCTCCCCCGTAGTATACGAGAGTACGCAAGGAGTAACGATGTCACACCGCGCCTTATCTCGACTACGCCTGGGGCTGGCCCTGGGTACGGCCTTGGGGGTGGCCCTGCCCACCACAGGGTGTATCCAGGTGGCCGAGCAGCCTGACCTCGCCGGCCAGGACGTTCACCTCACCCTCATCCACACGGCGGATCTCCACTCCCGGTTCTTCCCCTACGAGTTTGCGCCGGGGCAGATCGACAAGAACCTCGGCCTGGTGCCGAAGAGCGGAGACATCGCCGTGGTCGGCGGCATCTCTCGCATCGCTACGGTCGTCAAGAACATCCGCAACAACCGGGACCGTGTGCTCCACCTCGACACCGGCGACATCTTCGAGGGCGCGCCGGTGTTCAACGTGTTCAGCGGCGAGGTCGAGGTCCGGGCCATGACCCAGCTCGGGCTCGATGCCATGGCC
Source organism: Polyangia bacterium (assembly GCA_036263495.1). GTDB lineage: Bacteria > Myxococcota_A > Polyangia > Palsa-1104 > SHYY01 > DATAGU01. Next base: position 7,741 of record DATAGU010000298.1, read on the forward strand.
CTTGGCAACCACGAGTTCGACCGAGGCGTGACCAACCTCGTGCTCCTCAAGCAGCAGTACGCCGGGTTCCCCATCCTCGCCGCCAACTACCTGTTTTCCGATCCCAACGATCCCACCCAGCCCAAGCTCGGCCGGGTCATCGCCCCCTACACCATCTTCAATGTCTCCGGCCTGAAGGTGGCGGTCATCGGTATGGGCAACCTGTCCTCGCTGCAGGGAATTTACGAAGGTGGCAACTCGCTCGGCATCCGCCCCCTCGAGACGGTCCAGGTGGTCCAGGACACGGTGCGCCTCTTGCGCGAGCAGGTGGACCTCGTCGTCCTCGTCTCCCACCTCGGGCTCGACGAGGACGAGGATCTGGCGCAGGCCAACCCCGATAAGGTCGATGGCAGCAACGACCAGATCGCGGCCCTCGACGGCGTCGACGTCGTCCTCGGCGGGCACCTGCACATCGTCCTCAATCCCCCGAACCGCATCGAGCACGCCCCGCGCATGGTGGACGGCAAGCTCGTCGATGGCGGCTACACCATCGTGGCCCACTCCGGCGCCTTCGCGAAGTTCGTCGGCCAGCTCGACCTCGTCGTCCACGTGGGCGATGCCCGCTCCCGCTGCGACGACCGCCGCGTGTGCACGAGCGACGCCGACTGCGGCGGGGGGGCCGGCGCGTGCAAGCCCGCCGATGCCCAGGAGCGGCGCAGCCGCGTGCAGACGTTCACCTACAACCTCATCCCCATCGACGATCAGATCCCCGAGGATCCGGACATGAACGACATGCTCGAGCCCTACCGGATCCAGCTCAGCCTGCGGCTCAACCTCGGCGAGAAATACGCCGTCGTCCCCTGTCCGAACGGCAACACCAGCTGCCCCAAGGTGCTCCGCAACGATCCCACCGGTGGCGACTCCCAGCTCGGCAACCTCGTCACCGGCGCCATGCGGCTCCGCCGCCGCGTCGAGGCCGACTTCGCCCTCACCAACTCGCTCGGCATCCGCACGGACTTCGAGTCCGGGCCGCTCGACCTCGAGCAGATGTTCAATGTCTTCCCCTTCGACAACACCATCACCACCATCTTCCTCTCGGGCCTCGAGATTCAGGAGACGCTCGACTTTCTGGCGGCGCGAGCGAGCGAACGTGGTTGCCGCACCCAGGCGCAGGTCTCCGGTCTCTGGTTCGTGAGCGACTGCACCCACAAGGTCTCCTGCGGCCCCTTCGACGCCCAGGGCAACCTGGCCACGGAGTGCCACCCCTCGGATCGGCAGCTCAACCCGACCGATCCCAACCGCCTCGACGGCCCGCCGCTCATCGGAGACGACTGCCGCAACCACCCCGAGAACTGCACGCCCGTCCTGCCCTTCGCCTCCTACCGGGTGGCCGTCAACGACTACATCGCCAATGGTGGCTCGGGCTTCGCGGTGCTCAAGCGTAACACCACCAAGTTCAACACCGGCATCTCGCTGCGCGACGCCCTCATCGATTACATCCGGACCTTGCCGGATCGCTGCAGCTCGGCCGATTTCACCACGCTGGTCGATCCCCTGGCGGGCCAACCCTGCACCCGCAACGAGGATTGCGCGAGCCGTCAATGCGTGGGCACGGACAGCAAGACTTGCGCTCCCGCCTACGATTACTCCACGCTGCCCTGCCTCCTCCCCGAGGGAGTGGCCGGTCATGACGATCGCATACGGATGGTCTCGCCATGAGAAGGCACATCCTCCATGGACCCCCTGGACCCCCTGGAACGTGGAGCGCCCCCCCGGTGCCGCTCGCGACGGCCTGCAGGGTGGGGCTCCTCGCCGCTGTCGGATTGCTCGCCCTAGGGTGTGAGCAGTCCCTCGGGAAGACCGTCCAGAGCCTGCAGTCGCTCGCCGTGGTCCTCAAGTCCCCAAGCCCCGACAACCTCGGCACCTCCGACAACCCCATCTCCCCCACCGAGATCATCTTCGACGTGCGCGCCATCGACTCCAATGGGCAGCCCTACGTCCAGGACCTCGAGGCCGACATCTTCCTCGCCTTCTCGGGCAATCGCATCGGTCGGCTCACCCCGTGCGGCACCGACGAGGACAAGACCCCCCTGGCGCATATCCAGCTGCCGGGCGGCGTGGCCACCGACTTGCGTGTCCCGATCGCGCGGTACTACGGCAAGGTGGCCCTGTGGGTCGAGGAGCAGGCGCGAGAGGGCGAGAATGTGCGCGCCTTTGGCGCCTCGCCCGAGATGACCTTCCGCAGCCCCACGATCCCGGACATCCAGAAGCCGCTCGACGAGAGCGCGCCGACCGCCACCTACTGCACGCCCTTCAACGGCAAACAGATCACCGTCGTCAACGGCACGGGCACGGGGCAGCTGGTCGTCACCTCGGTCTTCCCCAACGCCTATATCGTCACCGACACCGGGGCTCTCTACGATCGCGCGACCGGCCTGGGCGGCTACAACAGCATGTACGTCTTCACCTTCGGCAGCCCGCCCTTCTTCATCGAGCCAGGCCGTGTGCTCGGGCGGGTCGGCGGCAATATCAGCAAGTTCGTCGGCTTCACCGAGCTCAACTTCCCCTACCAGGACCCTGCGAGCGTCAATGACCTCGTGCAGGTGCCGCCGCCCTTCGAGCTCTTCGCCTCCGACCGCGGCAAGAACCTCATGCTCCTGCGCCTGTCGGCCTCCACCGTGAAGACCACCGCGCGCATCTGTCCGATCGACGTCAACTCGGACAACTGGAAGCAGTTCAACCAGTTCGCCCTCTATTACAGCGACGGCATCTGCAACGCCTTCAACACCTTCCAGGTGGGGCTGCCGTCCAAGGTGCTCGGCACGTTCGACCCGCTCGCCTACCAGACCAAGAGCATCACGGTCATCGGCGCGCTGCGCAACTTCTCGGGTCAGAACCCGGCGGATCCCCTGACCACCTGCACCGCCAAGAGTGATTGTGCCGCGGCCGGCTTCCCGAGCAGCACCGACTGCGTCGAGGGCCTGTGCAGGAAGGGCGCATTCAACTTCTGGAACATCCTCCCGCGTGACCCGAGCGACGTCGTCGTCAATTGAGCCGCGTTGGTCGAAACCCCTCCCGCCATCCCCCAACGAGCGATGGGTCGATTCACACCCCCGGCCCCCCCCCAAGGAGTCAATCTGATGGGCAGAACCCTGGTCCTGCTGTCGCTGCTCGCGATCCCCGGAGTGGCGCTGGCCCACGACTTCGTCGACACCCGCCTCAACTTCACCCTCACCGACGAAAACGTGTTGGTCAAGCCCGGGGAGACCAACCCTTCGGTCCCCGGCGTGCGCATCGATCGCCCGAACCGCTTCGGCATCCTGTTCTTCGAGAACTACGACACCCGCTTCAGCGGTTACGAGAACCTGACGCACCTCGTGCTCTACAAGCGCATCACCCGCAAGCGCTTCGAAGCCGAAGCGTCGCTGGTGTTCCGCTTCCTCGAGTTCTCCGACGTCACCCTCTCGTCGATCGACGACGGCACCTATATCAAGCTGACCTACTACACGGACAAGTCGCGCACCAAGAACGACAACATCTCGCTCACGGCGTTCCCGCTGTCGGCCGATCGTCTGCGTCTTGGCTATAGCTACCGCCTGTCGTGGGGCGGCTCGCCCATCTTCTTCAAGTACAACCCCGACCTGCCCACCACGGCCCAGGTGCCGGTCAACAGCGCCCCCGCGCCCGGCGCGCGGCTGCAGTACGCCACGGACCGCTTTGGCATCTGGGGCGGCTTCAAGACTTCGACCCTCCTCAATCGCAACCCGCAGGTCAACGAGCTCGTGGCCATCTACGGGGTCCTCGGCGGCGTGCTCGTCGACATCGTCAAGGACCACCTGCGCTTCGAGGCCAACGGCGGCTACTTCGATCGCGGCACGAACCCGCTCTTCTACTCGACGCAGGACGTGTCCGGCGGCAAGCCCTACAAGGACTTCCCCGTCTTCACCACCGGCGCGTCGTTCCAGCTCTCGCTCTTCAACGGCATCTCGCCCACCGGCTCGCTCGACTACGCGCTCTACAAGAACGATCCCACCTCGTCGCTCCGGTTCTTCGCCAAGCCGATCTACAAGCCCGGGTTCAACTGGCTGGCGCAGGCTGAGTTCACGGTGCTCGCGACCGGCCTGCAGAATCCCGATAAGGTGAGCTCGTCCATCCTGCAGCGGGCCATCGCGGGCGACGTGAACCTGCGCGGGCAGGTGGGCCACCTGCGGCTCAAGGCCGACGCCTCGTACCGCTCGCTCGAGTTCATCCTGCTCAACCAGCCCTCGCTCGTGCCCTACCAGGCGTTCCCGACGGGCTCGGTCGTGCGGGGCGACTTCTTCGCCGACATCGGCTTCGACTACTTCTTCCAGCGCAAGGGCCTGACCATCGGCGCCATCGTGGGCATCGACTCCCCCGCCACCTTCACCCCGCCCACCATCGTCAACGGCCAGGGCTACTGCCCGCGCACCGGCGGCTCGACCTGCACCTCGGCGACCATCGTGGTGCGCGGCGAAGGCGACTACTCCATCCTCCCCGAGCGCGACAGCCAGGGCCGCCGCGTCGACGCCGTGCCCTCGTTCGCCTCCAAGTTCACGCTGCGCGAGGACTTCCTCGAGTACTTCGCCGCCATCCTCGACGTCTATTACTCCTACGACGCCAATCAGACGCGCCTGACCAAGGACTCCCAGGGCAATCAGATCCGCGACTTCAACCACCCCAACCAGCTCGGCTTCAACCTCACGCTGCAGGCCCGCTTCTAGTCCGAGTTCGCGCTCTCTGGCGGTCTGGCCTCCCCGCGGGGACACAGGCGAGACGCCAGCCTCCCCCCGCACGTCGATACGGCCGCCGCGGTTGCGGTCCCTACCGGGTCGCCTATCATGGGATCAGGCTTCAGACCGGGACCCGGGCTCTCGGGCTCGACCCTTCACTCGAAGGTTTCTTGCGAGGCACCATGAGCATTCAGGCAGCCACGGCGAACAGCGAAAATTTCGAGGACTCGTACGAGGCGGGCCAGGAGCTGGCCGAGACGATCCTGGACAAGATCGAGCTGCGCAAGGGCAAGATCGGGCTCCTTTACTGCACGATGGAGTTCGACCTCAATGAGCTGCTCCGGGGCGTGCAGGAGCACATCGACGTCCCCATCGTCGGCTGCACTACCTACTCGCAGGCCACCGAGGACGGCTACTGCGAGGAAGCGGCCAGCCTGCTGGTCCTGACCTCGGACGATCTCGAGGTCGGCATCGGCCTTGGCCAAGGTCTCTCGCGCGACATGGAAGCGGCCGTCAGCCATGCGTGCGAGACCGCGCGCCGCGGTCTCCAGGGGGAGCCGCGCCTCATCCTCACCTTCCCCGACGTCGCCCTGACCCCCACGGTCTCGGCCGAGGCGGTCCTGGCCGCGCTCCAGCGCCGCTTCCCGGGCGTCCCGATCGCGGGTGGCCTGCCCGGCGATAGCGGCAAGTTCAAGCAGACGCACCAGTTCCTCGGCGACCAGGTGTACACGGACGCGATCCCCGTCATCCTCCTCGGCGGCGACATCCGCCCGGTGGTCATGATCGGCAGCGGTTGGATCCCGACCGGCACGCCCGCCATCGCCACCAAGGCCGAGCGCAACGTCTTGCGCGAGATCGATCACCAGCCGGCCATCGAGTACATCGGGAAGTACATCCCGAGCCAGCGGCTCGGCGATCCCGAGGTCATGGGCACCTGGCCGCTCGCGGTGTACGACGACCGGCTCCGCGCGATCAGCGAGAAGTACAAGGACTACGCCGTCATGCGGTCGCCGTTCCAGTACGACAAGGAGACTGGCAGCATCATCTACGCGGGGGAGATACCGAACGGCGCCCCGGTCCGTCTGGCCAAGGGCTCGCGCGAGGATGTCATCCATGGCGCGGCCGATGTGGCGGAGCGGCTCATGAGCCACCTCGGCGACCGGGACATCAGCTGCCTCATGTTCTTCAGCTGCGGGGGGCGCAAGCTCGTGCTCGGCCTCAAGACCCCGCAGGAGGTGCAGACGCTGCGGGGCGCGCTGCCCAAGGACATCCCGATCTGTGGCCTGTACGTTTATGGCGAGATCGCACCCATCGACTCGACCGACCCGAACCTCAATCAGGTCCGCTTCCACAACACGACCCTCGTCCTCTGCGCGCTCTAGGCGTCGGCCGCTCCGGCCGCTCTCGTTCCCGAAGCCCATCGCAAAACTGGCGCAGCCCGGGCCGGTGTCGTACAAGCGGGAGCATGATCCGCAACGGCTCGCTGGCGTCGCGACAAGGCGGCTGGCGCAGCTGGGCCCCGTGGAGTGGCCCGTGGGGAAGAAAGAACCGTCGCAATCGCCGGGTGCCGAGCGGCTCGGGCCGGGTGACGGCGCCCCTTGGCCTGTCGCCGAGCGCCGCCACCGGTCCATCACGCATCGCGGAGCGGCAGCGCGATTGGCAGGCCTTCGTGCGGATCCTCACCCTGCTCCTCACGATCGTCCTGGTGGTCGGTGGGTCCTGGGCGGGGCGCCGCTGGCTCCTCCACAGCCCGCACTTCGCGGTGCGCGAGATCCGCATCTCCTCCACCCACCACATCAGCGCCGAGGCCCTACGCGCGAGGGCGGGGGTCGACCGCGGTGACAACCTGTTCATGGTGAACCTCGGCCAGGTGGAACGCGACGTGGCGGCGGATCCCTGGGTGCGGCGGGCCAAGGCGCACCGCGAGCTACCGGGGGTGCTGGCCATCGAGGTCGAGGAGCGGGAGCCGGCGTGCGTGGTGGCGCTCGGGCCGCTCTATCTGGCCGATGCCGCGGGTGAGGTCTTCAAGCGCGCCAGCCTCGACGAGGCGGCCGGGATGCCGGTGGTGACCGGGGTCCCGCGCGACGGCTACATCGACGACCGCGAGGCCTCGCAGGCGCTCATCCGCGAGGCGCTGGCGACGCTGTCCGTGTGGCGCGAGGACAAGAAGCGCCCGTCGGTCGGCGAGGTGCACATCGACTCTGCGCTGGGGGCGACGCTCTACACGGCCCAGGGGGGCGTGGGGGTGCGCGTGGGGCGCGGCGAGCCGCCCGTGTTGCGCGAGCGCTTCCGCCGCTCGGACGCGGTGTGGGCGGCGCTCGAGAAGGCGGGCCAGCAGCCGCGCATGATCCTGGTGGATCAGCGCACGCACCCGGACCGGGTGACGGTCAAGCTGGCGTCCCGCTGAGACGCCAAGACCCGCGCCCGGCGCGGGCATCGACGAATCCATCGTTGCTCCGGGGGCCCGCCCAGCGATGAAAAATTGGCGCTCCATTTCGAACCGGCGCAATCTGGCGGGGGCGAAACGCCGGGCGGAGCGCCGGCGGCCGAGGAGCGAAGGATTCATGGCCAAGCGTGAGGAACTCATCGTCGGCCTGGACATTGGCACGACCAAGATCGCCGCCATCGTCGGGGAGGTGGTGGGCGATCAGATCGATATCATCGGCATCGGGACGCACCCCTCGAAGGGGCTCAAGAAGGGCGTGGTGGTGAACATCGAGTCCACGGTGGCGTCCATCAAACGCGCCATCGAGGAAGCCGAGCACATGGCCGGCGTCGAGATCTCCACCGTGTACGCCGGGATCGCGGGCGGCCACATCAAGGGCTTCAACTCGCACGGCATGGCGCCGATCAAGGATCGCGAGGTGCGCGAGGTCGACGTGGCGCGAGTCATCGACAACGCCAAGGCGGTGGCGATCCCGCTCGACCGCGAGATCCTGCACGTCTTGCCGCAGGAGTACATCATCGACCAGCAGGACGGGGTGCGCGAGCCGCTCGGCATGTCGGGGGTGCGGCTCGAGGCCAAGGTGCACATCGTGACGGCCGCGGTGACGTCGGCCCAGAACATCGTCAAGTGCTGCAACCGCTGCGGTCTCAACGTGGCCGACATCGTGCTCGAGCCGCTCGCGTCGGCGTATGCGGTGCTCGACGAGAACGAGAAGGAGCTCGGGGTGGCGCTCATCGACATCGGCGGCGGCACGACGGATCTGGCGCTGTTCCGCGACGGGTCGGTGGTGCACACGTCGGTGCTGGCGGTGGGCGGGCACCAGCTCACGAACGACATCGCCATCGGGCTGCGGACGCCGATGCTCGAGGCCGAGCGTATCAAACACCGCTATGGCTGCGCACTCTCCACGCTGGTCGGGGAGGGCGAGATGATGGAGGTGCCGTCTGTGGGTGGGCGTCCGCCGCGGGTGATGGAGCGGCGGCTCCTCACCGAGATCATCGAGCCGCGGGTGGAGGAGATCTTCGCGCTCGTGCGGCACGAGATCGAGAAGACGGGCTATGCCGAGCTCCTCGGGGCCGGGGTGGTCATCACAGGCGGGACCACGATCATGGAGGGGATGCCGGAGCTGGCGACGAACGTGCTGGGTCTGCCGGTGCGGCGGGGGGCGCCGCAGGGGATCGGTGGGCTGTCGGAGGTGGTGTCGTCGCCGATCTATGCGACGGGCGTGGGGCTCGTGCAGTACGGCACGCGCAACTCGGGGCTCAACCACTTCCGCGTGCGCGGGGACGAGGGGAGCGTCTATGCGCGGGTCAAGAAGAGGATGCGCTCGTGGCTGGAGGAGATCTTCTGAGCTGCGCTGCGGTCGGTGGGTACGGCGAGGGTGCGACGGAGCTGTATGGCCCGCGAGTCGTTGCTGCAGGGCCGCTCCGCGCTCAGATGGGATGAAGCGGCCGATGCGAATGCAACCGGTCGGGGAACCGCAGGAGCCGAGGAACCCGAGGGCGAGGCGGCGGTGGGGGGGCCGGGGTCCTCGCCTCAGCCAAGGGCAAGCTCGCTTCACTCGGCGCAAGCGCCCCTTGGCGGCCGTGGCCCTGATCGGCCTCAGCGTGTATGCCGCCTCGCGCCTGCCCACGACTTTCTTCCCCGATCTCGACGAGGCCATGTAGTGCGTGTACATGCGCCTCGCCCCCGGCACCTCGTTCGACGAGGCGGCGGAGCGGATGAGGGACAGGGCGCGCACGCTCAAGGACCCGCGCACGAAGGGTCTCGAGTGTTCCTACGTGGGGCAGATCGATCTCATGCGCACCACGTTCTCGGGCCTGGGCGTGGCGGTGGGGCTGGCGGTGATGGTGGTGTTCATGGTCATGGCCACGCAGTTCAAGTCGCTGCGGCTGCCGTTCGCCATGCTCTTCACGATCCCGGTCACGCCGGTGGGGATCGTGCTTGCGCTCATGGCGGCGGGCGAGGGGCTGTCGATCATCTCCCTGATGGGGGTGTTGATGGTGATCGGCATCGCCGTGTCGAACGGCATACCGCTCGTCGACCATGCCAACCACGCCTTCCAGAGCGGCATGGACAAGACGCGGGCGGCGCTCGCGGCGGCGCGGGCGCGCTTTGTGCCGATCCTGATGACGAGCCTCGCGACCATCATCGGTCTCCTGCCCACGGCGCTCGGGCTCGATCCTTCGGCGGCGGCCAATCGCCCGCTCGCGCTCTCGGTGGTGGGCGGGTTGGCCTCATCCACGGTGCTGTCGCTGTTCCTCGTGCCGACGATGTTTACCTACCTGGCCCGGCGGGAGACGGCGCGCGAGGACCCGATGCACGGCACAGACCCGGCGATGCTGGTGTCCCAGGCGACCTTGAGCTAATTAGAGGGAGGCCCCAAGACTCGATCCTCTTCGGGAGGGCGCGGTACTCGAGCGGCAACCTGATCAGGCCTGGACGCGGGAGCCCCGGTGCGCGCGCCTACTCCGCCAGGGCGCGCAGCCGACCGATGATGTAGCGGACACAATCCTCCGTCTGGTGGTCCGCCGGAAAGTAGACCCAGCCCTCCTCTCCGGCGATATGGGTGTGGATCTCCCCGTCGAACGGCGTCCCGGGACGGGGCAACCAATAGAAGTTCCCTCCCTGGGCCGTGCCCGCTCTCCGCATATCATGAAGCGCCAGGTCCACGGCCTTCTCGCCGAGGAGAGGATCCAGCCGCGAGCTGCTCCGCCCCGTCACCCGTCGCCCCGCCACCGTATAGTCGATGGCCACATAGCGAATCTCCCGCCGCCCCGTCTCCTCGCCTTCATGCAGCCGGGCGATGGCGCGGGGGAGATCGATCGGGGAGAACAGCGTGTCGATGGGCATCCACGGCTCGACCAGCGCCTTGAAGCTGCTCACCGCCTCCGTCAGCGCCCCCTTGCTTCCCCGCTTGCCGCATTCCGACACCTGGAGCATGGCCGTGTCGGTCTCGAAGTTCCACTCGAAGCGGGCCAAGCTCCGATCGACGTAGCGCTCGAAGGCCCGCCACTCGATCTCCTTCCCGTCCTCGGTCTTCTCGATCCGGTCGAGGGCCTCGCGGCGGTCGGCCCACTCCTGCCGCTTCAC
>DATAGU010000299.1:0-5170 GCA_036263495.1 Polyangia bacterium
CCTGGCAGGAGTGCTTCTCTGGCAAGGAGATTCTGCGCCATCTGCGCTCGCACCTTCCGGGTCTCGACAGGAACAAGGGTGGACCAGCATCCTCGCCCCTGCGGGATGAGGATCTAGCCAAGCAACTCGCCGAGCTCATGCGCAAGCGCACAGACTCCCCGCCCGCTCGTGAAGAACTCATGGCATTGCGTCGTGCCCTGCGGGGACGCGCCGGGCTCCGCGTCTAGTAGGGGCGATCGTCTCGCTCCCCAGGGAGGCCGAAGCCTTTCTGAAGTATCGTGGGCTCATGCCCCTCTTCGAACGGATCCCGGAGCCGCTCAAGACCCTGCTCGCCACGATGCCGTGCGTGAGCTTTCCGGCTACCCCGTGTGTCTCGGGTGGGCCGCTCCACAAGCGCAAGGTCTGCCTGGTCTCGACGGCAGGGCTGCACCTGCGCACCGACCGGCCCTTCCTCGGGCTGTCGGCCGAGTGCCGCGAGCTGCCGGCGACGGCGCGGCCGAGCGACATCGTGATGAGCCATAGCTCGCCGAACTTCGACCGCAGCGGCTTCCACGTGGACTGGAACGTGGCGTTTCCTCTCGACAGGCTGCGCGAGCTGGCGCAGGCGGGCGAGGTCGGCGACGTGGCCGAGACGCACTACTCGTTCATGGGGGCGACCGAGCCGGAGCGGATGGAGCCGCACGCGCGGGCGGCGGCGCGCAAGATGCGCGCCGAGGGCGTGGATGCGGTGCTGCTGGTCCCGATGTGACCCTTCTGCACGCGCGCCGTGTGCGGGCTGGCTCATTACTTCGAAGACGAGGGGATCGCGACGACGTTGATCGGCCTGGTGCGGCTCCACCTGGAGGCGATCCGGCCGCCGCGCGCGCTGTGGGTGCCGTACGACTTCGGCCGTCCCCTGGGGGCACCGGGGAATCCGGCGGCGCAGCGGCGGGTGATGCGGGAGGCGCTCGGCCTGCTCGAGCGGACGGACGTTCCGGTGCTGGTGGACTCTGTGGACGACCAGGCGGTTGCCGAGGCGCAGGAAGAGGACTCGCTCGCCGAGTTGTCCTGCACGCTGCCGTCGCGGACCGAGATCCGCGACCTCAAGGAGACGGCACGGCGGGAGATGGCGGGCCTGCGCCCGCTCTACGAGGAGGTGGCGGCGCGGGCCGGGGGGCTGCCGGTGGGGCTGCTGGGGCTCCCCACCGAGGCCGTGGCGGAGTTCGTGCTGTCGTTCCTCGATCCCGTGCCGGCCGAGAATCCTCGGCCGGATCTGCCGCTGCCGAGCGTGCTCAAGCTGGCGGTCGAGGATCTGGTGGCGTTCTACAACGTGGCGGCGAGCACACGGACGGACATGGCGGCGAGCGCGCAGCGGGTGTCTCGGTGGTTCTGGCACGAGACCGCGATGGGCAAGGCGATCCAGTCGGTGCGCAACCGCCTGCTCGCGAGCGAGGATCCGGTGTTGAAGGCGGTGGCCTATCTCCTCGTGGCCTGGGCCCAGACCGAGCAGCCCATCGAGCTGCCGCAGTTCATGGAGAACTACCGGCGCCTGAGAGCGACCATTCAGAACATGGGGTGAGCGGGCCGGCTCAAGTCCGCTCAGGGCCTGGGCTTGGCGCGCTGGACCGCGAAGCTCGCGCGGGGGTCGCGGGCCGAGTGCTTGCCGGCGTGGTGCACGGCGAAGCGCAGCGCGATGGCTCCGGCCGTGCCGAGGAGCGCCCCCAGCCTGTGACGCCGCGACAAGAGGCCGAGCCCGAGGCCGGCGGCGGTGAGGAGCCGCGCGCCTTGCCATAACGCCCCGGGAAGGCCGCGGCGGAGCGGCCGGGTGACCCGTGGCACCCGGCCGGCCTCGCGTTCCAGCGCGATCATCGAGACCAGCGTCGCCGCCTGCCCCATGGCGGCGAAGTGCCGCGCCATCTTCCGCTCGATCCGACGGAGCGGAAGAAACTCGAGCAGCTCCCCCGCGCTCGCCGCCGATGCGGCGAGGAACAAGGACGGCAGGCTCTTTCGCGCCTCTTGCCAGAGCGGCACCGCGGTGTTGGCGAGGAGCACGCCGGTGTAGCCGCTCAGGGCCAGGCCGAGGAGGCCGGCGCCTGCGCTGGCGACGTGGCCGAGGCCGCCGAGCGCTCCGGAACGGCGGGACAGGAGCAGCGCCCCGGTGCTGAATGCCCCCGAGCCGAGCAGCACCCACGTCCCGACGCTCATCGGCGACGAGGGACGGAACACCCGCATCATGTGGAGGAAGCGCGCCGGCCGGCCGAGATCGGCGATGAGCAGGCCGGTGCCGAGGATCTCGCCGGCCACGCTCACGAGGTGGCAACCCTGCGCGAGACGCCGGAACGCTCGCCCGCCGCCCATCTCGGCGACCGCGCCGAGCACGCTCGCGGCGCCGCTCAGACCGCCGAGGTAGAAATAGGCCGGGATGTACCACTTCCACACCGGCTCCTGGAGGAGCGGCTGATCGTAATAGGTGGGGAGCCCCGTCGCCGTGGCGCGGGCCAGGGCGTCCGCGGGCGTCTTCGCCTCCATGAGGCGGCCCGCCCGGCCGGGGAACGCGCCTGCCAGATCCCGCACCTTCGCGAGCGCTCCCTCCCCTTCGAGGAGGCCGAGCGCAGGGTCGATGTTGCGGCCGTCGGGTCGTGGAGCGGTGTGGCCGGGTCCGTGCGGATGCATCATCGTCTTCCCCTTCGCTCTGCGAGACGCGCCCCCAGCACGACCACCGTGGCCGCCGCGAGGAGCCCGAGGCTCGACGCGGCCATCGCGCGCCAGCTCTCTTTTGTGTGGCGAGTGGGCACGACCGGGTCGGGCGGCAGGTTGTAGACCTCCGGGCGATCCGTGAGCAGGAAGAAACAGTGGAGCCCTTCGGTGCCGGGCTGCGCGGCGGCGTCGGCGCCATAGAGGTACGCCTCGGTCATGCCGCGGTCGTGCAGCGCCTCGACCCGCGCCTGCGCCTTGTGGCGCAGCGTCGCGAGCTCGCCGAACTGGATCGAGTCGGTGGGGCAGGCCTTGGCGCAGGCCGGCTCGAGGTCGCCCTTGAGCCGGTCGTAGCAGAGGGTGCACTTCCACGCCCGCCCGTCGTCCTCGCGGCGCGCGATCACGCCAAAGGGACAGGCGGGCACGCAGTAGCCGCAGCCATTGCAGATGTCGGGCTGCACGTACACCGTGCCGAACTCGGTGCGGACGAGCGAGCCCGTGGGGCACGCCTCCAGGCACCCGGCGCGCTCGCAGTGCTTGCACACGTCCGACAGGAAGAGCCACGAGAAGTCGCCCACCCCGCTCATCTGCCCCGAGGGCGGCCCCGAGGCGGTCACCGTCCGCTCGACGAAGGCCACGTGCCGCCAGGTCGCGGCCCCGAGGTGGACGGTGTTGTCGTAGGACATGCCGGTGAAGGCGAAGCCGTCGTCGGGCAGCTGGTTCCACTGCTTGCACGCCACCTCGCAGGCCTTGCAGCCGATGCACAGGGTGGTGTCGGTGAAGAAGCCAAGCGCCATCGCGCTACTCCTTGGAGGGCCGCTGCGGGTTGATGATCGGCTGTGGCGGGGGCTGGCCCGCGCCCGGGCGGTCGCGAGGGATGTACGACGCAGGGGCCGTGTCGAGCGGCACCGGGGGGCGCCCGGCCGCGGTACGGGCCCCGCGCGCCCTGCGACCGGGCTGGATGTCGCCCGTGAAGGCCTTGGACTCCATGATCTGGACGTTGGGGTCGGCCACGAGGCCCTGCAGGTCATTGGCCGAGTCGCCCCGCACGAGCCCCTGCGTGCCCCAGTGATAGGGCAGGCCGATCTGGTGCACCACGTGGCCGTTGAGCCGCAGCGGCCGGAGCCGCTCGGTGACGAGCACGCGGCACTCGATGGCGCCGCGCGCCGTGGTCACCGTGGCCCAGCCGCCGTTCTCGAGCCCGCGCAGCCGCGCGAGCTCGGGCGAGACCTCGCAGAACATCTCGGGCTGCAGCTCGGCCAGCCAGGACAGCCAGCGCGACATGCCCCCGGCGGTGTGGTGCTCGGTGAGGCGGAAGGTGGTGAGCACGAACGGAAAGCGCGGGTCGTCGTAGGCGCGGTGATAGCGGTTGTCCTTGCGCCGCCACTCGTGGCGCGCGGGGTTGCACTGCTGGCCGTAGAGGGGGTTGGCCACCACCGACTCCTCGGGCTCGTAGTGCGTGGGCAGCGGCCCGTCGATGATGCCGCTCGGCGCGAAGAGCCAGGCCTTGCCGTCGGGCTGCATGATGAAGGGGTCGTCGCCGCCCAAGGCGTCGAGGCCGTGCGCCTGCTTCGAGGGGCGATACTCGGGCCGGCGGTCGGCGATGAAGTCCGGTGTGTCGAAGCCCGTCCACTGGCCCTGCGTCTCGTCCCACCACACGTAGCGCTTGCGCTCGGACCAGGGGTTTCCGTCGGGGTCGGCGGAGGCGCGGTTGTAGAGCAGGCGCCGGTTCATGGGCCAGGCCCAGCCCCATTCGGGCGCGACCCAGCTCTGCTCGGACGCCGGCTTGCGCCGCGCCGGCTGGTTTTTGCCCTCGGCGTAGCAGCCCGAGTAGAGCCAGCAGCCGCAGGCCGTGGAGCCATCGTCGCGCAGCTCGGTGAAGCCCGACATGGGCCGCCCGTCGTCGATCCCGTAGCCACTGATCTCCTGGAGCACGGCCTCGGCCGACGGGTCGCCGTCCTCCCCGGGTTCGCCCGTGGTGGGGTAGTCCCAGGCCAGAGCCCGGATGCCGCGGTCGCGCCGCTCGCTCGAACCGGCGTAGCGCTCCTTCAGTCGCCGCCCGAGGTGATAGACGAACGAGAGCTCGCTGCGCGCGTCCCCCGGCGGCTCGACGGCCTTGTGGTGCCACTGGAGCAGGCGCTGCGTGTTGGTGAAGGAGCCGTCCTTCTCGGTGTGCGCCGCGGCCGGGAAAAAGAACACCTCGGTCTGGATGTCCTCGGGCCGCACTTGATCGGTTGTGATGTTGGGGCCCGCGGCGATCTCGGGCGCGCTGCGCCAGAACTCCGCGGTCTCGGTGAGCACGAGGTCGCGCACCACGAGCCACTCGAGCCGGCGCAGCCCCTTGCGCTGCAGCGCGCCGTGGGGAGAGCCCACGGCCGGGTTCTCGCCCATCACGAAGTACCCCCGGAGCTTGCCGTCGGCCATCTCGGCCACGGTGTTCATGTGCGAGTGGTCGCCGGTGAGCTTGGGCAGCCACTCGAAGCCGAAATCATTGTCC
>DATAGU010000300.1:0-18582 GCA_036263495.1 Polyangia bacterium
GGAATCGACCATCGGCACCTCGGTGTCTAGAGGCGCCACCCAATCACGATCTCGCTCCATCTGCGGACCCCTTTCTCTGCGGGGCCAGGGGGGTCAAAATTAGTGTCGTTTGGGGGTCAATTACACTGTCGCCTGACAGCCGCTGGCGGCGCAACTCGACGTGCTCCAGGGTGTGCTCGGGCATGGCCTGATCCGCCAGGAGGCCGAGGGACGCGGCGGGGTGCAGGCCATGGCCGATCTCACGGCCGCGGCGGCGATGCTGCGGGGGGCGACGCGCAACAACTCCAAGCGTCGCGGGACCGTGGCGGAGACCGAGCGGCTCGATCAGATCGACGGCATCATCGTCGATCTCGTGCGCCGCGCCCGCAAGGCGGCGCGCTCGGCCGCGCGCCAGATGGGGCAGCCGGCGCTGGCCAAGGCCTTCGAGCTCGATCTTCTGTATGGCGGGACGGGGAGCGGCAAAGAGGAGGACGATACGGAAGAAACCACGCCGCCCATCCCGCCCGTGACCAAGCCCTGACGGTCCCCCCTCCCCCTACGGCCCCTTCTGTCCGCGTCTTCTAGCCGCCCAGGCCATCCCCTCAGGTCGCGGCGCATGGAGCGCCCGCGGGCTCGCGGCGCGGGCGAATGCATGGCAGAACATCGGGCTGGCAGAGGCGCGGTCTTTCCGTAGAATCCGCCTCCATGCCCCCGTCCCTGTCAGCCCCCGCGTCCGTATCCCCGTCCCTCCGCCTGTCGCTCTCACCCGCGGGACGGCTGCATCTTCAGACGGGACCGGCCGAGGCCGCCGAGGCCGCCGAGGCCGCCGAGGCCCACGGCGCGCTCGATGCCGCGGTCGCGGAGCGCATCCGCGCGGCCTTCGCCGCCGGCCAGGGGCGTGGGCTGCTCCACCTCGGCGCCGCTGAGGTCGATACGCCGCTCGAACCGAGCCTGGCGTTCTTTCGCGAGCTCGGCCGCCTCTACGTCACCGCGCTGTGCGGCGTGGCCGATGTCGAGGAGCAGCGCGAGCGGGTGCGGGTGGCCGTGCCGGCCGAGGCCCTCGCCGAGCTCGTCGCCTCGGTGCCACCGATGGAGGGCGCCGAATACCTGGACGCGGCCGTGCTCGAACGCCTGCTCGGCGAGGTCGAGGCGGCCTTCCAGGAGGAGATCCGGGGCTTTGCCGGTGCGGTCGAGGAGTACTTTCAAGCCCAGAGCCCGCTCTGGAGCGTGGTGGGGCGGGTCCATTTCCACCTCGCCGAGAACAAGAACGATCCGGATCGGCCCTTCGCCTTCCTCGCCACGTACACGGCGCGTCTGTCGCGGCGTGCGCAGCAGGGGCAGGCGCGGGCGCAGCACCTGCCGCTCGGTCAGGCGCTCGAGGAGTCCTCGCGCACGGGGAACAAGCAGGGGCTCCTGGCGCTCCTCGTGCCGGTGGAGCGGGCGGCGGCCCGGAGCGCGCTGCTCAAGGAGCTGTTCGATTCGGGCGAGCTGTTTCATCCGCTCGCCTGGACGGCTGCCGAGGCCTATCGGTTCCTCCAGGACGTCCCGGCCTTCGAGGCGGCGGGGGTGGTGGTGCGGGTGCCGGATTGGTGGAAGGCACGCCGGCCTCCCAGGGTCACGGTGCAGGTCCGCATCGGTCAGGAGGTGCCCTCGCGCCTCGGGATGGACTCGCTGCTCGACTTCCAGGTGGGGCTGGCGATCGATGATGGCAGGGGTGGCGGGGATGGCGGGGGTGAGGCGCCGCTGACGCCGGAGGAGTGGCGCGCCGTGCTCGATTCCACGGCGGGGCTGACGTTGATCCGGGGCCGCTGGGTGGAGGTCGACAAGGACCGGCTGCGCGAGCTGCTCGAACATTGGAAGAAGGTGAAGCGCGCCGCGGGGGCGGACGGGATCTCGCTCCTCGAGGGGCTGCGTCTCCTGGCCGGAGCCTCCCTCGGGAGGGGGAGCGATGGCGCCGGGCCAGGCGCCGAGGAGGGGGCCGCCCAGGCCGAGGCCGTTTCGTGGGCGCGCGTGACGGCCGGCGACTGGCTGGGGGAGGTCCTCGACCAGCTCAAGAGCCCGGAGGGGCTGGCCGCGGCCGACCCGGGGCCCGATCTCCAGGCGACGCTGCGTCCGTACCAGCATCTCGGCGTCAATTGGCTGTTCTTTCTCCAGCGGCTCGGGTTCGGTGCCTGTCTGGCCGACGACATGGGGCTCGGCAAGACGATCCAGGTCCTGGCCCTGCTCCTGGCGCTGCGCCGAGAACGGATGGAAGTGAAGGCGGGCCCCAGGGCGGGCTCGCGGGCCCGGGCCAAGGCGCAGGCCGCGGCCTCGGCGGTGCTTGCGCCGAGCCTGCTCGTGGCGCCGGCCTCCCTGCTCGGGAACTGGCAGGCGGAGATCGCGCGCTTCGCACCGGTGTTGCGGACGGCCGTGGTGCATCCTTCGGCCGCTCCGCCAACGCAGCCGGCGGCGCTCGGCGCCTGGTCGCCCGATGCGGTGGCCGGCCTCGACCTCGTGCTCACGAGTTATGGCCAGCTCCTGCGGCTCGGTTGGCTCGCCGAGGTGACCTGGGATCTCGTGATCCTCGACGAGGCTCAGGCCATCAAGAACCCGGGCGCCAAGCAGACACGCGCGGTCAAGGCGCTCAAGAGCAGGGCTCGCATCGCCCTCACCGGCACGCCGCTCGAGAATCGCCTGGGCGATCTGTGGTCGCTGTTCGACTTCCTCAACCCAGGGCTCCTCGGCACGGCCACGGCCTTCTCGCGCCTGGCCAAGCGACTCGGCGCGGGGGAGAGCCCTTCTTATGCCCCCTTGCGCAACCTCATCCGGCCCTATCTCCTGCGGCGGCTCAAGAGCGATCGCCGCATCATCTCCGACCTTCCGGACAAGACGGAGGTGCGCGCCTTCTGCGGTCTACGCCCGCGGCAGGCGGCGCTCTACCAGCAATCGGTCGAGGCCCTCGCCGCGCAGCTCCGGGCGCTCCCGGGAGAGGGCATCGAGCGCCGGGGGGCGGTGCTGGCGTTTCTCCTCCGCTTCAAACAGATCTGCAACCATCCGTCGCAATGGCTGGGCGATGGCAGCTACGCCGCGGCCGACAGCGGCAAGCTCCTGCGCCTGCAGGAGATCGCCGAGGAGATCGCGGCGCGCCAGGAGAAGGTGCTGGTCTTTACCCAGTTCAAGGAGATGACCGCGCCGCTCGCGACGCACCTGGAAGCGGTGTTCGGCCGCCCGGGGGTGATCCTCCACGGCGGCACGCCCGTGGCCGAGCGCAAGCGGCTCGTCGATCGCTTCCAGAGCGACGACGCGGTGCCGTTCTTCGTGCTCTCGGTCAAGGCCGGCGGCACGGGGCTCAACCTGACGGCCGCCGCGCACGTGGTGCACTTCGATCGCTGGTGGAACCCGGCGGTGGAGAACCAGGCCACGGACCGGGCCTTTCGCATCGGCCAGAAGAAGAACGTGCTCGTGCACAAGTTCGTCTGCCGCGGCACGGTGGAGGAGAAGATCGACGCGCTCATCGAGGCCAAGCGGGGCCTCGCGGGCGAGCTGCTCGAAGGCGGGGGGGAGGTGCTGCTGACGGAGATGGACAACGACGAGATCGTGCGTCTCTGTTCGCTTGACATCCACCGGGCCCTCGACGAAGGCTAAGGGCCTGTTCCGCCGGGCGTCACTGGGACGCGAGCCGGCGTTCCTGGGATGGACTGCCATGGGATATGACGAATTCGGCGGCTGGGGCCGCTACGTGTCGGTGGCGGAGCGGCGCGCCAAGGCCCTGCGTCACGCCGACAAGCTCAAGAAGCAGGGGCGGGCGCTCGTGCCGGTCGAGATCATCGGGAACAAGATCGCGACGACGTTCTGGGGCAAGGCCTGGTGCGACCACCTCGAGTCCTACAGCGACTATGCCAACCGCCTGCCGCGGGGGCGTACGTATGTGCGCAACGGCTCGGTCATCGACCTCCAGATCGAGCCGGGCCAGGTGAAGGCGCTGGTGATGGGGAGTTCGCTCTACGACGTGACGGTGACGATCCAGGCCCTCGCCGCCGACCGCTGGCAGGCGCTGGTGGGCGAATGCGCGGGCCACATCGGTTCGCTGGTGGAGCTGCTCCAGGGCAAGCTCTCCAAGGGGGTCCTCGGCATCCTGGTGGATCGCGACCGCGGGCTCTTCCCGGGCCCACGCGAGATCGGCATGCGGTGCTCGTGCCCGGACGCGGCGGTGATGTGCAAACACGTGGCGGCCGTCCTCTATGGAGTGGGCAAGCGCCTCGATGAACGCCCGGAGCTGTTCTTCACGCTACGCCGGGTCGATCAGGCGGAGCTCATCGCCCGTGCCACGGATACGACCCGCCTCGGTCAGAAGGCGCCCACGACGAACCGGCGGCTGGCGGCGGCGGATCTGTCGAGCGTCTTTGGCATCGACCTCGATCCGGGCCGTCCGGACGAAGGCGTCGCCCCCGCGGTCCCCTCGGCGCCGGCGAGGACCCAGAAGGGGCATGGCCGGGAGACGGCCGCGAGTCGGCGAGAGGGCGCCGCTCGAAAGGCCGGCGGCACGTCCGGGAAGGTGAGCCTCACGAAGGCCGCCAAGACGGTGAAGGCCGCCAAAGGGATGGCCGCCAAGGGGAAAGCCGCCAAGGGGAAAGCCGCCAAGGGGAAAGCCGCCAAGGGGACGGCCGCCAAGGGGATGGCCGCCAAGGGGACGGCCGGTGGTCCGGTGGCCGCCCAGAAGGCGAAGACCGGCTTCAAGAAGGCCTCTTCGGCGGCTGCCTCGGGAGCGAAGGTTCGAGGTGGAGCGAGGGGCGGTCCGCAGCGCGGGAAGAAACCGACATAGGCAGAGGTCCGTGGTAGATTGCGTCCTCGCCGTGAACGAGCCGGTCGAGCAGCGCAAGCGTCAGAAATTCCCCTGGTTTCCCGTGGTGCTGGCGGTGTTGGCGGGCGGCGCCTTCGCCGCCGGCATCGTGTTCCGTGGCGCCACCTTTCGCCCGCCCCCGCGCGATCCCGATGAGGGCCTCCCGGCCTACCACAGCATCCCGCCGGTGCCGTCCATCACGCCGCCGCTCTCGGAGGTCCGCATCGACGACCAGGCGCTCGGCCGGGCGCGCGGCGCCAAGAAGCTCTCTCCGGTGGTCCTCGAAAGGGTCCGCATCGAGGTCAGCGAGACGCTCAAGTGGAGCCGCGTCCTCATCCTCGGCAAGCGGCCCATCGATGACGTCCTGCCCTTCATCGCCAGCCAGCGCGACAAGGTGAAGAAGCTCCTGGCCGACGCCACCGCCTCGCCGGAGGCGACCCGGGTCCTCGTCGAGCCCATCGACCGCATCGAGTCCGAGGTGCGGGCGTACTACAAGACGCACGGTTGAGCAGGAGCGGCGGCGAGCCGCGGCATCGATAGGACTCGTCCGAGGGCGAGATGGCCCGCTTCTTTGACACCCCCTGCCGAGTTTGCTTTGCTCGCCCCGTGCGCGCGGTGGTCCAGCGAGTGAGTCGAGCCGAGGTGCGGGTCGGCGGCGAGGTGGTCGGCCGCATCGGTCAGGGGCTCCTGGTCCTGGTCGGCGCCGGCCAGGGCGACAGCGAGAGCGACGCCGTCTATCTGGCCGACAAGGTGCTCGGCCTGCGCATCTTCGCCGACGAGGCCGGCCAGATGAACCGGGGCCTGGCCGAGGTCGGGGGCGCGCTCCTCGTGGTGAGCCAGTTCACCCTGTATGGCGATTGTCGCAAGGGGCGCCGACCCTCGTTTGTCGAGGCCCTCGCGCCCGAGCCGGCCGAGGCGCTCTATCTCAGCTTCGTCGAGCGGGCGCGTCAGAGCGGCGTCCCGGTCGAGACCGGTCGCTTCCGCGCGATGATGGAGGTCGAGCTCGTCAACGACGGCCCGGTCACGCTCCTGGTCGACTCACGCAAGCAATTCTAGGCTCTTTGAGCACCCCCCGGGCATGATGAAAAGAGCCGTGCTACCGTCGGGGTGATCCCTCCGCGTAGCCCGTTTGCACGCCAAGGGTAGTCCGTGTTACCGTCGCACGCCATGGTGAGTCAACGGTTGGCCGGGAGTTCGCCGTGAAGGTTCGCTTCTGGGGGGTCAGAGGTTCATTCCCCGTTCCGGGCGCGACCACCAACCGCTACGGCGGCAATACCTCCTGCGTCGAAGTTCGGCCCGAGGGAGGACCCACCATCATCATCGACGCCGGCACGGGCCTCCGCAAACTCGGCAAGGAACTGATGTCGGGCGAGTGTGGCAGCGGCCAGGGCAACCTCCACCTGCTCGTCTCGCACACACACTGGGACCACATCCAGGGGCTGCCGTTCTTCGCCCCCATGTACCAGAAAGGCAACCGCCTCCAGGTCTACGCCCGCCAACGCGACCAGCACCTCCGCACGGTGTTCGCCTCCCAGACCGATTCCCCCTACTTCCCGGTGCCGTTCCACCGGGTGGAGGCGGACGTCTCGTTCCGCGAGCTGCTCGAGGGCGCGAAGTTCGAGATCGGCCCGGTCAAGGTCTCCTGCACCCGCCTCAACCATCCGTGGATCGCGATGGCCTATCGCCTCGAGTGCGACGCGGCCACCGTGACCTACGTCACGGACACCGCGCCGTTCCGCGACATCCTCATCGAGCACGAGTTCATCCGCACGCCACCGCGCCCGGGGGACCCGCTCAAGCCCGAAGACGCGGCCAAGCTCGAGGAGATGCGCGCCGGCGTGGTGCGGCTGTGCGAGGGGGCGGACCTCGTCATCTACGACACCCAGTTCACGCCCGAGGAATACGCGCTCCGGCCCCACTGGGGCCACTCCTGCCCCGACGATGCCATCGAGATCGCCCAGGCGGCCGGTGCCAAGGCCCTGGCGCTCTTCCATTACGACCCGACGCGCACCGATGATCAGATCGACCAGATCCTGGCGGATTGTCGCGCGCGTACGCGCGGGCTGGAGCTGCTCGCCTCGGCCGAACACCTCGAGATCACGTTGGGCAAGGACGGCCTTCAGGCCACCCCGCCACCGGGTCAGCAAGAGGTGAAGCGGTGGAAGTGACGTTCTACGGGGTCCGCGGCTCCATCCCGGCGCCGGGCCCGGATACGAACCGCTATGGCGGCAACACCTCGTGCGTGTCCCTGCGGACCAAGTCCGGGGCCCTGGTGATCCTCGATGGCGGCACGGGCATCGTGCAGCTCGGCCGGACGCTGATGGCCCAGGAGTTCGGCAAGGGCCAGGGCCGGGCCGCCATCCTCATCACCCATGCCCACTGGGACCACATCCAGGGCTTCCCCTTCTTCGTCCCGGTGTTCATCCCCGGCAATCGCTTCACCATCTATGGGCCGGGCCGCTCCTCCGCCATGCTGGAGGGCATCCTCGAAGGGCAGATGAACCCCAACTTCTCGCCCCTCCACACCATGCGCAACCTCGGGGCCGCCATCGAGCTCGCGGCCATCGACACGGCCATCGACCCCGAGTTCATCGAATCGGGGCTGATCGTGCGCGGGCACCTCAACCCGCACGGCAACACCACGGCGCTCGCTTATCGCATCGAGGAAGAGGGCAAGGTGCTGGTCTATGCCCCGGACGCGGGCTACCCGCCGAGCGGGCCTTCGCCGGAGGCGATCGCGCTCTACAAGGGCGCCGATATCCTCATCCACGACTGCACTTACACGCCCGAGGACCGCGCCGCCCGCCTGGTGCGCGGGTTCTCCTCCATCGCCGATGCGGCGCTGTGCGCGGTGCAGGCCAAGGTGCGTCACCTCGTGATGACGCACTATGACCAGGACTATACCGATGATCAGGTGGATGCGCTGGCTGAGCGCTGCCGCCACTACCTGGACGAGATGGGGGGCATCGGCATCCGGCTGACGGCCGCCCGCGAGGGTCTGACGCTGACCCTTTGATCGTGCGACCTCTGCGGCCTCTGCGGCCCCTGGGCCCCCTCGCTGAAGGCCCTCCGAGCCCCTTCCTGATCCCTTCATGACGCGTGTCGCGGCTCACCGGGCCTCTTCCCGACGGTGGCCGGGCTCACCTCGACGAGAAATTTCCCTGTGATCTCGCAGCTCTCGAACGCAGGGACGAATGCACGCGCAACTGCCCGGGATGTCTGTCATTTTGTGCAGCGCACAAAATGAATGTTGCGCCGCACAAGGCTTGGGGTACCATCAAAGCATGTCCGAGAAGCCGCGCCGCCGCCGTCTGGCCCCCCCGCCTGCGGGTGAGCAGAGCGGCCCGCGGACTCGCCTGATCCGCAAGTACGGCAACCGTCGCCTCTACGACACGCACGCCAGCCGGTACGTCACCCTGGAGGACCTCGTGGAGGTGTTCTCCGGGGATGACGAGGTGCGGGTGGTGGATGCTGTGAGCGGTGAGGACCTGACCAAGAAGGTGTTGGCGCAGGCCATCCTGTTCGAGGAGGAGCGCCGCCACACGCAGATCATCCCGCTCGATCTCCTGCGCGCGCTCCTGCGTCATCGCGAGCAGGCCTCGGGCGAGGTGTATCAACGCCGGGTGGCGCGGGCGGTGTCGGATCTCGTGCGGCTGCACCGGCCCAACGTGGCGATCCGGCCGGATACAGACAGGAAGACCGATGAGCTGGATGAGCTGCGGCGCCGTCTGAAGGCGCTGGAGCGCCAGATCCAGCGGCGCTGATTCCCCCTGCCAGGCCCTGACGGGCCCCCTGCGTTCTCCTGCATCGCCTGCTTGACCGGGCGAGTGTCCGTGGCTTAACAACGACGCATGAAACGGTTCAAGGCCGCCATCATTGGCGGAAGTGGTTATGGGGGTGGGGAGCTCCTCCGGCGCCTGCTGCTCCATCCCGAGGTGGAACTGGTGCGGGTGGCGTCGATCGATTACATCGGCGAGCCGGTCTCGGCGGCGCACCCGAACCTGGAGTCGTTGACGGAGCTGCGCTTCGAAGGCATCCCGCCCGAGGAGGCGGCCGCGGGCATGGACGTGGTCCTGCTCGGCCTGCCGCACAAGGTGTCGGCGCAGAAGGTGCCGGCGATCATCAAGACAGGGACGCGCATCGTCGATCTGTCGGGCGATTTCCGGCTGCGCTCGGCGGCGAGCTATGAGCGCTACTACGGCGCCAAGCACCCGGCCACGGAGCTGCTCGGGACCTTCGTTTATGGTCTGCCGGAGCTCCATCGCGAGCGCATCCGCCAAGCGCGCTATGTGGCCTCGCCGGGGTGCTTTGCCACCACCATCGAGCTGGGGCTCTTGCCGCTCGCGCGCGCGGGGCTGCTCTCGGGGGTGATCGAGACCGTGGGCATGACGGGGTCGTCGGGCTCGGGCGTGGTGCCGAGTGCGACCACGCATCATCCGACCCGCGCGGTCAACCTGCGCACGTACAAGCCGCTCGAGCACCAGCACATTCCCGAGATCCTCGAGACGCTGGCGGACGCGGGGGCCAAGGGGCTGCAGCTGCGCTTCGTGCCGGTGTCGGCGCCGCTGTCGCGGGGCATCTTCGCGACCTCGTTCGTGCACGTCCCCGGAGACTTGACCGCGGAGCGGATCGCTTCGATCTATGCCGAGGCCTACGCGCGTGAGCCGTTCGTTCGGGTGCCGCGCAAGCGGCTGCCCGAGGTGGCGGCGGTGTCGGGGTCGAACCACGTGGAGGTGGGGGTGACGGTGGCGGACGGGCTCGAGCCGGACGGCACGCGCACGGTGGTGTGTTTCTCGGCCTCGGACAACCTGATCAAAGGTGGGGCCGGGCAGGCGATCCAGTCCATGAACCTGATGCTCGGGCTCGATGAGCGGCTGACGCTCGAGGATCCGGGGGGATGGCCGTAGGCCGAGGCGTCTCGTCTGGGGGATGGAGGCATCGATGCTCCTCGTGATCAAGCTGGGCGGCGAGATGATCGACTCGCCGGAGCTGCCGACACTGGCGGCCGATGTGCGGGCGCTCGTCGAGGCTGGACACCGGGTGGTGGTGGTGCATGGGGGCGGGCCGCAGACGACGGATGTATCGACGCGCCTCGGGCTGGCGCCGCGCATCGTGGCCGGACGCCGGGTCACGGATGCGGCGACGCTCGATGTGGTGAAGATGGTGGTGGCGGGGCGGCTCAACGTGGATCTGTGCGCGGCGCTGCGGGCCCAGGGGGTGAAGCCGCTCGGTCTGCACGGGGCGGTGCAGGCGGTGAAGCGCCCGCCGCGGGTGCTCTCGGGCGCGGGGCCGGAGCCGGTGGACCTCGGGCTGGTGGGCGATGTGGCGGGCCTGGACCGCGAGGTGCTCGAATGGGCGGCGGGGAGCGGGCGGGTGCCGGTGCTGGCCTGCCTGGGGGTGGCCGAGGGTGCGGTCTACAATATCAACGCCGACGTGGTGGCCAACCGTGTCGCGATCGAGCTGGGAGCGGACATGGTGATGCTGGTCACGGGCACGGACGGCGTGCGGCGTGACGCGGCGGATCCGTCGAGCCGCATCCCGTCGCTCACCATGGCCGAGGGGCGGCGGGCGATCGCCGAGGGCGTGGTGTGGGGCGGGATGATCCCCAAGCTGGAAGAGTCGTTCGCGGCGCTCGCGAGCGGGGTGCGCTCGGTGCTCATCGTGGGGCGTGACCTGGCCCGCGCCGTGGCGGAGCCAGGGGCGGTGGGGACGCTGCTCCTGCCGTAGGGCTCGCTCAGCTCAGCTGCGGCGGGCGGGGAGGCGGCGCACGCCGCCTGAGACTCCGTCGCGGACTGGGCGATGGAGCACGATGTTGTGGCCGGCCTTCTGTCCCTCGGCGAAGGCGGAGGACCGGGCGCGGGCGGCGGTGCGCAGGTTCTGTCGCCTGGGATGGCGCTGATCGTAGTAGTGCGACAGGCCGCCATCCTTGACCCAGACCAGGCCCTCGCGCCGCTGCTGGCGGGCCTGCGCGTCGAGCTTCTCGTGGAAGCCGCGCATGACGCCGGCGAGGTAGCTGCGGCGATCCGCGTTGCCGTGGGTGCCGGTCGCGCGCTGGTGCTCGCGCCACAGGCGCTCGGCGGTGGCGAGGAGGAAGTCGTAGACGTAGGAGGCCATCTCGAGGTTCGCCTCGGTGCCGCAGACCTCGAGGACCGAGCCCGAACGGCCGAGCAGCGGCTCGTACACGGTGACCCAGATGGGCTCGACGAAGAAGTGGCTGCCGAGGATGGCGGCCAGGAGCCGATGGTGGATCTGGATCCGGCCGGTGGGCTGGCCGAGGTGACGGAAGCCGTAGCTCTTCTGGCGTCCCGCCGCCTCCTCTTCGATGTTGTACTTGAGCATGAGGCGCTGCGCCTCCCGCATCGCCGCCTCGGCCTCGTGCTGGTTGGGGCTCTCGGCCAGGGCGAGCAGCTTGGCGATGCGCTGCCGGATGCGCGCCTCCTCGTCGGACGGCGTGGTCACGCCGGAGGGGAGGCCCGAGGCCGTGGCGTCGATGCCGAGGTCGGCGCAGATCTTCCGGAAGGCGGGGCCATGAGCCGTCTCGTCGTGCGCGGCGAGCACCTCGTCGACATACTGATGCGCCACCTCGTGCTTGAGCACCTCGACCACCACGCCCCAGGCGTGCTGGAGCACGAGCCGGCGCGAGATCTCGAGGGTGCGGTCGAGGGAGCTCCACTGGCCGTGGCGTCCGGCGGCGTCACCGAGGAGCAGCACCGGCGGGCGCAGGCGGTTGCGGAAGTAGTTGAAGTTGATGCTGTCCCACTCGCGTCGCAGGGCGCGGACCAGAGCGGCCTCCAGCTCGGCGCCGAGGGCGGCGTTGGTGTGCTCGTGCATGAGGGTGATCTCCTCGGTGAAGCGGCTTGCTCGCAGCGTCGCCAAGCCCCGCGGTGACGTCAAGAGGTCAGTGGGTCGGGAAGAGGTGGAGGAGCCGCGCCTCGGGAATGTGGCGAGCGACGATCCAGGCGGCGAGGTTGGTCCAGCTCTGACAGGCGTCGAGGATGACGGCGTCGGCCGAGACCACGCCGGCCAAGGTCGCGAGCGTCGGATCGACGTTGGGCAGGAGCTCGGCCGTGACAGAGAGCGGCCACGCCGTCGCCTGCTCGAGGATGACGCCACGCAAACGGCCCGAGTTGGACACCGCGGCGTCGAGATAGAAGCGCGCCCCGGCCACGCCGAGGGTCGCCAGGGCCCGGCCCACGTGCGCGAGCGCGGTCTCGGTCTCGGCGACCAGGTGATAGCTCCCGCGCAGGCCGGCGAGATCCCGCAGGCAGCCGTCACGCCCTTGGACGAGAGGGCCGCCGCCGAGCGCCACCTCGAGGGCGATGATGAGGTTGAAGCCGTCGATGTGGAGCTCGCGGCCGACGAGCTGTTCGGGCGCGAGGGCCCGCGCTGTCCGGGCGAGCCACGCCGCCTCGCTGCAGCAGCCGCGCGACAGGGCGATGCGCTGCCGCAGCTCGAGCTGGTGATGATTGCCCACGGCCGTGAGCGCGGTGGCCATCGAGTAGCCGCGGTCGAGCAGCCACGCGACCTCCTCGGCGGCACGCTGCAGCCGCGGCAGGGTGTCCGGGCTGAAGAGCCGGGCGTCGTCAGGATGCGGGCCGCGATGCTGCGTTCGGGACATGGGGTCTCCCCTCCATCATAAGGAGTGGCAGCGAAGAAACGCGAGGCCGCAACTCGCATCCTGGCAGCGATGGAAACCGCGCAGGGGAAGTAAGATGGCGCATCATGTCCCCCACCGCGCCCACCCCTTCCATCGACCGCACCCGCCCGATGACCGTCATCCTCGGCTGCGGCTATGTCGGCACCCGCCTGGCCCGCGCCCTCCTCGCCGAAGGTCACCCCGTGCGCGCCTGTGCCCGCCACATCGACCGACTGGCCCCGCTCGCCGCGCTCGGCGCCGAGCTCTTCGCCATCGACGCCACCAAGCCCAAGCAGTTCGGCCCCGCACTGCACGGCACCACCTCGGCCACCGTGGTCTATTCCATCCCTCCACCGCCCAACATGCCGGGCGGCGAGGCCGTGCGCCGCGCCGCCCACGCCGCGCTCAACGCCGGCGCGCGCAACTTCATTTATCTCGGCTCGACCGGCCTCTATGGCAGCCTGCCCGACGCCGACTGGGTCGATGAGAGCACGGCCGTGGCCTCGTCCGATCCAGCCATGGCCCCGCGGCTGCAAGACGAGGGGGCGGTGCAGGCGGCCTCGTCCGCCGGCCTGCACACCATCATCCTGCGCCTCGCCGCCATCTATGGCCCGGGCCGCGGCGTGCGCCAGCGCCTGGCCTCGGGGCAGTACCAGCTCATCGACGAGGGACGACACTACTTCTCGCGCATCCACGTGGACGACATCGTGCGTGTCATCCGCGCCGCCGCCGAGCGCGCGCCGCGCGGCGCCATCTACCTCGTGGCCGACGACCATCCGTGCCCGCAGCGGGAGTACGCCGAGTGGCTCTGCCGGCATCTCGGCCTGCCATCGCCGCCCTCGGTGCCGGCGCTGGCCCCGGGGGTCGCACGCACCATGCTGCGGGGACGCCGGGTGCGCAATGACAAGCTCAAGCGTGAGCTCGGCCTCGCCCTGCTCTACCCCAGCTATGTCGAGGGGGAGGCGCAGATCGAAGAGGAGCTCGGCCTGTCCTCCGCAGGGCCGACGGGCTCCCCCGAGCCCACCGTGTCCTCACCGGCAGCGACGGCCACCGCCGATCCGGCCACTGCATCGCCCCTCATCGCCGAGGCGGCAGGACCAGCGCCGGCCGTGGTTCCAGGCAGCGCCCGACCTGCCTGCATCCGCCACTACACCGCCCTCCCCGAGGACCCGGTGCGCAATTACCCCGGCTCGAGCGAGCTCCTCTCCATCTCGACGCTGCTCGCCCGTCCCCTCGGCCTCAAGCGCCTCGGCGTGCGCCACGAGATCGTCCCTCCCGGACACCGCACGTCCTGGCCGCACGCCCATGCCACCGAGGAAGAGCTGGTCTACGTCCTCGAGGGCACGCCCCACGTCTGGCTGGATGGCGTCCTCCATCCCCTGGGGCCCGGCGACGTGGTCGCCTTTCCTCCGGGCACGGGGCAGGCGCACACCGTGATCAACGACAGCGAACAGCCCGTACGGCTCCTGGTCGTGGGCGAGCAGCGGCGCGCCGACGATCGCATCACCTACCCCCTGCACCCTGCCCGGGAAGCATCGCTACCCAACGAACGCCGCTGGACCGACGCCCCACGCCATCCACTGGGCCCGCACGACGGGCTGCCGGAGGCACAACGCAAGCGCTGAAGAGACCACGGTCGGTCAACGTCGGGGATACGTGAACGTCACGCCGACGAGCACCACGTGGCGGTTGAAGTCGAGCACGGGCGATGTGTTCACCGCCACATTGCCCACGAGCGCCTGGTAGACGAACTGATAGCGCCCGAACAGCTGCAGGTACTCGTTGAAGTTCCAGCGCACGGTGGAGTCGAACTGGAACACGTGGAAGGAGGGGCCCGTGTTGATGATGGCCCGCGAGTACCGGTAGGCGGCCTCGGTGGTCAGGCCGACGTCGGGGTGGAGCGGGGCGATGGCGCGCAGCGAGAGCGAGTCGCTCTCCGAGAAACGGCCGACGGACACTTCGGCCGCCGATGAGTGTGAGTAGATGAACGCGGTCTCGATCTCGGGCCGCGTGAACAGCTTCTGCAAGCTGACCTGGCCCTGCGGGTTGGCCACCGCGAACGTACGAAGGCGAGTGGGGTCGTCCGGATCTTCTCGTCGGCCGAGGGTCACCGACAGGCCGGCCTGGAACTGGGCGCTCAGGTTGGGCGCCAGATCCACGCTGGCGCGGGAGCCAAAACGCAGGTTGAAGATCGAGCGATCGGCGATGTCGCGTTGGACCCTGGAGTCGAATGGTGGCAGGAACCAACCCACCAGGAGGTCACCGCCGAGGGAAAAGCGCTGCCAGTAATAGGAGGCGATGCCCTGCGCATCGACCGTGTAGCTCGGGCCGGTGACCGGGCCCCCTGCAGAGGGCGTGAACAGGCCGTAGGGGATGAAGGTGCGGAACACGGTCTGCTGGGTGACCTCGAAGCGCGGCGACTCCTTGAAGTTGAACAAGGAGCGCCCGTCCACCGACAAGAAGTTGGTGACGGGGATGTTCAAGCCCTCGAGCGGCACGCCATCGGGATTGGACGAGCTCTGCCCCCCGTTGAACGAGCCGCCCCGGCCGCTCAGCGCCAAGCTCCAGGTCCTGGTCTCGGTGAGCTTGGCATCGAGGCGGGTGACGAGGGTGCCGCGATAGGCGCCCAGCACGCCGAAGGGCACGAACAGGAACCCGTCCACCTCGCCCTGCAGGCGGACGTAGGCGGTGAGCCTTCCATACTCGCCGTTCCACACGACGAACGGCGTGAACGCCCCGGTCACTGCGCGCCGGCCCAGTGCCTGCGTCGGATCGGTGAGCCTCGGGTTGACGACCTGGCTGTTGAAGCCGAAGTAGAGCCCCGCGCCCCCCTGCCATTCCGCCTGCGCCCGCCGCGCCCACAGGGTCGACAGCAGGAGGAGCAAGACGGCCGCCCGCCGGAGGGTCAGCATGAGCCATCGTATATCACTCCGGCGCCGGCTCCACGGCAACTTCGGCAAGGCTTTGAGGCGTAGGGGATGAGTTGATGAAGCTCAGCCCTGGCGCAGCTCGGCCGGGAGCCGGAAGGGCACGCGCTCGGGCCCCCGCTCGACGAACAAGAGCCCCTCCACGAGCTTGCGGCTGAACAGCTCGCAGAGCCGGGCGAAGGCCCGCGACTCCCCCTCGGCCAGGCTGGCTTCGCCGACCAGCCAGCCCAGCGGGCCGCGCAGGTGCCGCGTCCAGTCCGTGCCGGCTGCGACGCCGAGGAGGTCCGCCACCTGGTTCCCCGCCAGATAGCGCACCAGCATGGCCGGCATGCCGTCGAAGGCCGTGCCGGGGAGCATGTACTCCATGTAGTCGATGAGGGCCTTGGTCAGGTCGCGGCCCTCGGGGGAGGCGGCGAACTGCCGACGCTCGATGCGTGCTCGCAGCTCACGCGCCTGGCTCATGTCGTGCGCCAGCAGGCGCTCGTCCACGCCGAGCAGGTGGCCGATCACGTTCCACACGTGGAGATAGGCCTCCTCGTCCGCCGCCGAGAGCGACACGCCGAGCTTGCCGAGCGACTCCAACACCACGTGAGAGAAGGTGAACACCGTGCCGGCCATGTCCTCCTGATTGATGGGCAGGCCGAGCCCGGCTTGATCCCACGGGCCGCTGTGACCGATGAGGTAGCGCACCGCCGCGTGCAGGAGGCGCACCTTCTGAACGTCACGTACCCCGGCGCCATTCGGTTCGAGCCCGCCTCGGGCCATCACGTCGACCACGAGCTGCGCGGTCTCGACGATGCGACGGCGGGGATTGGTCTCGAGGCGCGCGGCGCGGTGCAGCACCTGGACGCCCCGCCGCGCGGCATAGGCCAAGGGCAAGCTGGCGCAGAGCAGGGCGGTCACCACCTGGGCTGCATACTGGCCGAAGATCTCCTCGCCGCGGCGGATCTTGGCGCGGTCGGCCCAGGGCGGGAGCGTGCCGGTCGCATGGAGGTAGTCGCGCAGACCGGGCGGAAGCTCGCTCATGGGCAGCTGGTCATTGCGCACGAGCAGTTGCAGGAGCTGGTTGGCGGGACCGAGCAGGCCCCCCTCATAGACCTTGCGGACGGCGCCGTCGGCGACCGGGTCACCGATGCCACGCATCGTGTCGAGGAAGTCATCGGACCAGCGCTCGGGAGGCGTGTTCGAACCCATCCTCTATGTATACATCCATCCGCTCTCCCCCGGACGGGGCATGGACTCGCCAGGAGCCATCGGCGTCTCCAGATAGCTCCGGGACAGTCTCGGGCGGACGTGGGCCGATGCTATAACGCGGTCATGGGAACCATCGCCAAGGCCACCAATTCGGATCGTACGTTGCCCGCCTGGGCCGACGAAGTGCGTCGGCGCTACCTGCGCGGCGAGGCGTGGGAGTTCGTGCTCCACGGCAACGTGCACGACGTGCTCCTCCACGAGGGGCAGCTCGTTGGGGTCTCGGAGTTCCTGGCCAACGTGCTCCTCGGGCCGACCAAGGACACGGTGCTGCTCTACAACCTGTCGACCGGCGTGCGCTTCACCAAGCGCAAGCTCAACATCGACGGCTACGAGGACCTGGTCCTGTCCAAGGAGCCGGGCAAGGTGCTGCCCCTCCTCGAGCGCGCCCTCACCACAGAGGACCGCATGGGCGTCATCCTCGAGTACGCCGAGACCATCGTCCCCATGGCCGACGTCAGCTTCTCGACCACCGACGACCGCGCCGCGGTGGTCACGCTGCACCGCTGGTCGCTCCTGCGGCAGCTCGAGAAGGCCGACTCCATCATCCTCCTCACCACCGAGAACCTCGCCGAGCTGCACGGCAAGATCGTCGGCAACCCGCGGGTCCAGGCGGTGCGCGTGCCCATGCCGAGCCTGGCGGAGCGGGCCGCCGTGATCCGCCACGTCGATCCCTCGCTCGGAGACGCCGACGTAGCGCGGCTCGCCGAGGTGACGGCCGGGCTCAAGGCAATCCAGATCAAGGCCATCCTCACCCCGACCACGGCGAGCGCCGAGGATCTCGGCGAGCGCGTGCGGTACATCGAGTCCCTGCTCGGCGGCGGCGGGCCGGCGGGGAGCCCCGGGGCGGCGGCGCTGCGCGAGCGCGCCGAGAAGCTCGCGGCCATCACCCGGGACATGCCGCGCGAGGAGGTCCGGCGCCTCATCGCGCCCGCCGGTGCGCCCGCCGGCCAGACCGCGCCGGCGCCAGACCGCGCCGAGCCCTCCGGGCCCTCCGAGCCCTCCGAGATCGATCGCCTGGTGGCGGCGCGCAAGCGCGAGATCATCGAGCGCGAGTGCTTCGGCCTCATCGAGTTCGTCGAGCCGCAGCACGGCTTCGACGTGGTCGGCGGCATGGAGGAGGTCAAGCGCGACCTCCTCGCCATCGCCAGGAACATCCGCGAGGGGCGGCGCCAGCGCGTGCCCATGGGGCTCCTCTTCACCGGGCCCATGGGCACGGGCAAGACCTTCGTGTGCGAGGCCTTCGCCAAGGAGTGCGGGCTCACGGCCATCAAGCTCAAGAACTTCCGATCGAAGTGGGTGGGCGCGACCGAGTCCAACCTCGAGCGCATCCTGTCGGTCATCCAGGCCATCGGCCAGATTGTGGTGATCATCGACGAGGGCGATCGCGCCTTCGGCAACCAGGGCGACGGCGAGGGCGACGGCGGCACCTCGTCGCGGGTGATCGCGCGGCTCAAGGAGTTCATGTCCGACACGGACAACCGCGGCCGGGTGCTGTTCGTGCTCATGACCAACCGGCCCGACAAGCTCGACATCGACATCAAGCGCGCGGGCCGGCTCGACCGCAAGATCCCGTTCCTCTACCCGCAGACCGTGGCCGAGGTGCTGCCGGTGCTGGCGGCGCAGCTGCGCAAGCAGCGGCTCAAGGTGGAGCGGCCGATAGAGGAGTTCGAAGCGCAGGCCGAGGGGCTGGTGGGCTACTCGAACGCCGACATCGAGGCCATCGTGCTGCTCGCCGCCGACTATGCCGCCGAGCGAAGCGGCGAGGTGCCGCTCGAGCCCGCGGACCTCGGGCGGGCGGTGCACGACTACCTCCCATCGCGCGACGTGGAGATGATCGAGTACATGGAGCTCCTGGCGGTGTTCGAGGCCTCGAACCGCCGCATGCTGCCGACCAAGTACGCCGAGCTGCCGGTCGAGGAGCTGCAGCAGCGCATGCAGTACCTGCGGCTCAAGGTGGGCGGCCGGCG
>DATAGU010000301.1:0-18066 GCA_036263495.1 Polyangia bacterium
TGATCCCGGCTCGCGGTGGCGAGGACCTTCCCGTCGGGAGAGAACTTGGCGCTCTGGATGTTGCCCTGGTGGCCGAGCAGGATCCGGCTCCGGCTCGGGGGCAGCGCCCACAGACGCGCGGTCTTGTCATTGCTATTGGAAGCCAGATAGCGACCGTCGGAGGAGAAGTGCACCCGACCGATCTCGGCGCGGTGGCCGAGGAGGGTGCGGCTCTCCTGCGTCACCAGATCCCGCAGATGGACGATCGAGCCTGCCCCTGCCCAGGTGAGGTAGCGCCCATCGGGGGAGAAGGCGAGTGTGTTGACCCGCCCCTCATGCCGTTCGAGACCTTCCTCGGCGCCGGTGGCCACGTCCCAGATCCGTACGGTCTCGTCTTCGCCACCCGTGGCCAGGCGCCTGCCATCCGGTGAGAAGGCGAGGTTGCGGACGGATGCTCGGTGGCCGCGGAGGATCCGTAGGCTCGCACCGCTCGCGGGATCCCAGATCCGCGCAGTGCCGTCTCGGCTGGCCGAAGCGAGGCGCCCCTCGCGGGTGAACGCGAGCGCGGTGACGGCAGCGCCGTGCCCTCGCAGGCTGCGCACCCGGCCACTCGCCAGTTCGTAGAGCCGGATGCTCCGGTCGTCACCGGCATAGGCGATCCATTGTCCATCGGGGGAGAAGGCAGAGGCGGTGCTGGTCGACTCGTGATGGTCCAGGACGCGCGGCTTGCCCTCGGCCATCGGACGGACGTAGAGCGATTGGGCATCCGTGAGGATGAGGATCCAATCGCCTCGGGGGGAGAAGGCGAAGTCGTTGACCAGCCCCTGGCCTTCAACGGCGAGGGTGCGCTCCACCCCGGTCCGCAGGCTCCGCAGGAAGAGATGGTGCGTTCGCGGCCCGATATAGGCGAGCCTCTCGCCATCGGGTGAAAAACGAATGCCATAGACCGGCTGCTGCACGGGCCATTGCTGAACCACCCGGCCCGTGTCCACGTCCCAGATGGAGAGGACCCTTCCATACCCCGAGCTGGCGTACAGCTTGCCGTCGGGGGAGAAGTCACCGTCGCAGAGATTGCCGAGATCCCCGCGGAACACGTGGCGGGCCACCCCCGTGGATTGGGCCATGAGGATGAGCTCGCGGACGGTGCGCCTGTCGGCGGCGTCTCTGGGGTAGGTCTTGAGCACGGCCAGCGTCGCGGTGGGATCGCGTTCCAGCAGGCCGCGCGCCTGCTCGAGGATGACCCGATTCCGCTGCGCCTCCGCGTGACGCCGCTGCTGCTCGGCGTCGGTGCGCTGCTGCTCGGCGCGGTTGCGTTCATGCACGATGCGCCGCACGGCCAGCCAACCCTCAAGGCAGAGAACGATCAAGGCGAGCCCGGCGACGGCGACCGGCAGGCGGTGTCGCTTGAGCCAGCGGCCGGCCAGGGTCCACCGTGAATACTCGTGGGCCGCGACGAGCTGACCGGTATGGAACCGGTGCAGGTCCTCGGCCAGCTCCCGCGCCGAAGGATAGCGCTCCTCCTTTGCGCGGGCCATGGCCTTGCGCACGATGGCCGCCAGATCCATGGGCACGCCGGGCTGACGCTCTTCGAGAGGTAGCGGCGGTCCGGCAAGGAGTCTTTCGACCACCTCCGTGCTCTTGTCCCCGGTATAGGGCGGTGTTCCCGCGAGCAGGTGATAGAGCATTGCGCCGATGGCGTAGACATCGGCCCTCTCGTCTACCGGTTCGCCGCGGCCCTGTTCGGGCGGCATGTAATGCGGTGTTCCCATGACACTGCCGTCGACCGTGAGGTCATGCGTCGCGATGTCATAGGGGTTGTCCCATGATTCCTCCTCGGAGGCTTCCGCTCTGCCGAGGTCCTTGGCCAGGCCCCAGTCGATCACCACGGTCTCGCCAAAGCGGCCGACGAGCACGTTGGAGGGCTTGAGATCCCTGTGGATCACGCGCTGCTCGTGGGCATAGGCCATGGCATCGGCGACGGCGAGGATGTGCGGCATGAGGGCCAGCCGTTGGTCGAGGCTCAGAGCCTCGTCGACGATCTCCTTGAGCGAGCGCCCGGAGATCAATTTCATGGCATAGAACGGCTCGCCGTCAGGCCAGCGACCGGCCTCGTACACGGGGACGATGGCCGGATGTTGCAGGCGGGCGCTCACCAGCGCCTCGCGGACGAAGCGCGCCCGCGCCTGGGAGTCGTGCGTCAAGAGTTGCTTGATGGCGACGGGGCGATCCAGCCGGCGATCCCGCCCCTGAAGGATCCGGCCGAGCCCCCCGCGGTCGCGCTCGCCCTCGATGGCGTAATGCTCCCGCTGGACGATCGGGAGGGTCGTGGCGAGCAGGGGCCGAAGAGAAGCAGCGTGCGCTTCGTCGCTCGCTGGGAGAGGTGGTTCGGTGCCGGGGACGGTCCCCGTCTCCTCGGTCTTCGAAGTGCGGTCCCCCGTCTCAGACGGTGGATTCTGATCGAATTCATCCATGACGACCCGTCCCTGCAGCCGGCGGGTGCTGCTTCGATGCCCCTGGGTTGACTTGGACCCGCCCCCGCCCTTCAGTTTAGGGCCTGTGGTCGCCCGAGAGGGAGTCACAAATGACGGATCGGGACGTATAGAAATTTATTTCTTACGAAAATCTTCGGCATGCAGACCGCATTGCCTGATCCAGCGGCGGATCAAGGCCCGGTCTCGCCCCGTCTTGCGGGCGATGGGGGCGATCTTGCCCTCGTATTCTTTCAGGAGTTCCCGCAGCTGCGCACACCGGTCCTTGTCGAACTCGAAGGGTGGGTTCACGCTCCCACCACTGCCGATGGGCACCGGATTCTCTTCGAGGATCGCGTGCAACACCTCAGGAAGATCATCGAGGTGGATGCGGCTCTCCTCGGCCAGGTTCACGGCGGGCTCCAGGCACTTGAGGAACTCACGAATGTTGAGTGGCCAGCGGTAACAGAGGAGCGCCCGCGCCGCCTCGCGGGTCAGACTGAATTGGTCGGCGCGCTCCTTGGCGACACGGCGTAGCAGGCTGGCCAGGATGAGGCCGATATCCATGCGCCGCTCCCGGAGCGGCGGCAGGTGGACGGTGAACCCCGAGATGCGGGCCAGGAGGTCGGCGCGGAACCTGTTCTCGGTCACCAGGGTGTCGAGCGGGCGGTGGGTGGCGGAACATAGCCGCACGTCGATGGGGACCGACTTCTTTCCGCCCAGGGGCATCACTTGGCGCTCCTCGAGGGCGCGTAGGAACGCTGTTTGCGAGTTGAGCGGCAGCTCGCCAATCTCGTCGAGGAGTAAGGTCCCCGCGTCGGCCGAGCGGAGGTAGCCCTTGTGAGCCTTGTCGGCGCCGGAGAAGGCCCCCTTCTCATAGCCAAAGAGCTCGCCCTCGAGCAGGGTCGGGGGCAGCGCGCCGCAGTTGACGCCCACGAATTTATCCTGGGGACGGCCCGAAAGGTCGTGGACCGCGCGCGCGATCAGCTCTTTTCCCGTGCCGGTCTCTCCCAGGATGACCACCGAGGTATCCGAGGGAGCGATCCGGATGAGCCGCGAGAAGTCGCGGGCGAGGGTGGGGAGCAGCGTTCGCAGCACCGGATGGGCCGATGCCAGTTCGGGTGTGGGCTCCTCTTTGCCGATGGGGGTGGCGAGGGCAGCGCGGAAGAGGAAGAACGTATGGCCGCACTCGATGAGCGTGTCGTCCGCGAGGGGGTATTCGCGCGAGATGCGGCGGCCGTTGAGGATGGTGCCGTTGGTAGAGCCGAGGTCCTCGACGAACCATCGCTCCATCTTCCGGATGACGTGCGCGTGGGTCGACGAGATACGCGAATCCGGCACCTGGACGCGAAGGATCCGCTCGCTCTCGGCGAGGATGCGAGGGGCGTCCGGCTTGCCACGGCCGATGATGATGCGGTCGACGTCCGCCAGGCAGTGCCGCGAGGGTTCGAGCAGGGGTTGATGAGCGGCGAGGACCAGGAACAGGTAGGGGAGCGCTGTTTCTTTGACGGGGGTATCGGCGTCAGTGACGTCCCGGAGGGTGATCGTGGGCGTAGGGCCGGTGGAAGACATGCAGTGAGAGCCTCGGAGTATACAAGAGAACCTCCACGGATGAGGCTCCGGCGCCGGCTCGCTACGGGCTCTTGCCGTCGGTCTTGGCGGGCTGCGGCGGCTTCGGCCGCGGATCGCGTGCCTCTTCGATCACCGCGCCGGCGGCGACGTTCACGACGAACGTCTCGAGCGGCCGGCCCTGCCCATCGATGAGCGCGATGGTGTGCGCGCCGGGATCGAGCTTCATCTTCGTCTGCGGCGTCTTGAGGCCGGTGTCCTTGCCGTCCACCCGGATGCTCGCGGGCACGGTCGACGACAGGGTGAGGTACCCGGTCGCGGTCGCGGGTTTCTTCTCCTTGCTCAGCTCCTCGGGCTTGGGCAGGTCCGCCGGCTCGGGCAGCATGTCGACGACGTAGTAGCCGGGATCCGGGGGCGGCTGCGGCTTGGGCTTGAGGCCGCCCGGCTTGTGCACCGGCTTCCCCTCTCTGAGCTGGCCACCGCTCGCCTGCTTGCCGTCGGTCTTACCGCCCTTGATGGGCGGCACCGAGATGTCGGCCGCCGCGGCCTGGGGGAGCTGGAGCGCGAGGCCGGCCGCGGCCAGGATCCGCTTGAGGTGCTCGGTCGTGCGCTGGCGCGGGCTCCCGCCCACGCGGCCCGCAGGCGCCTCCGGCTCGGGCAGGACCTCGGTCAGTAACGTCTTTCGGCCTTCCTCGGCCTCATCGTCATCGGGTCGAGCGTCGCGGGTCATGGCATCACCTCCGTGCGGGCGTCCTGGAGCGGTGTGGCGACGAGGTCGCCGATCTCGGTGAGCGGCCGCCCTCGCCCGAGCGTGGCGGCCATGTCCTGGGCCAGGGCGCGCGCCTCCCGGCTTAGCGTCTCCTCCCGCGCTCGCAGCCGCGCCGACAGCTCCACGCAGAACGCGTCGTCGTCCGCGGCGGGGGCGCCCCCCTTCACGCGGCCGACGATCGCCGCGAGCCCGTCGGCGGTGTCGTGCGACAGCGCCTGGCTCAGGGCCTGGCCGCGCGCGAGCCACTCGGGCCGGAACACGTCGGGGTGGAAGTGACGGGCCACCTCCACGTCGAACCGGGTCCCCATCAGGTTGTTCGCGAGCGCCCCATCGCCGAAGTTGCGCGCGTGGAAGCAGGTCATGGTCAGCCGGTAGACGCGCGCCACCTCGGGGCTCGCGAGCTCGTAGTCCCACTGCAGGTAATCGCCCCAGCAGCGCTCCTCGAGCTGCATGCGCCCGAGGAGCGGCGTCCCGGCATAGAGCTCGACGCGCCCGA
The DNA here is from genome assembly GCA_036263495.1 of Polyangia bacterium. Lineage (GTDB taxonomy): Bacteria > Myxococcota_A > Polyangia > Palsa-1104 > SHYY01 > DATAGU01. Next base: position 5,282 of record DATAGU010000301.1, read on the forward strand.
AGTTGAAGGGGAACTCCGCCGCCGCCCGGATGAAGGTCAGGTTGCGCTCGAGGTCGGCGAGGGTGGTGTCGGGATCGAAGAGCAGGAGGTTGAAGCAGGTGTAGAGGCCGAGCTCGCGCACCACCTCGATGGCCCGGTGGTTCTGCTTGGAGTGCGCCCAGCGATTGAGCGTCATCAGGCCCTGGTCGGCGTCGGTCTCGACGCCCACGTAGGTCCGGATGCAGTGCAGGCGGTGGCGCAGGATGCGGAAGACCTCCGGGTCGACGTCGGTGGGGCGCGCCTTGACCACGGTGGCGAAGCGCCCGATGCCGCGCGCCTCGAGCGCGTCGGCCAGCGCCGAGAGCCGCTCCACGTTCCGGCGGTGGCCGGGGAGGAAGAAGTTGTCGTCATGGAAGACGAACACTTCGACGCCGCGCTCGCGCTCGAGCGCCACCATCTCGTCGGCGATGTCCTCTACGTCGCGCAGCCGGTAGCGCTTGCCCGGCAGCGACTGCTCGTGCCAGGCGGCGATGCAGCAAAAGGAGCAGTTGGCGTAGCAGCCCCGGCTGCCCACGAGCGGCGCGATGCCGTGGCCAAAGCAGGAGGCCGGGCGCCCGCGCCGATCGGGCCAGGGGAGCCGCTCGAGGTCGGGGAGCGCCGGGTCGCCGGTGAGCACGGGCTCGCCCTGCTCGCCCCGCAGCGCCAGCCCGGCGATGCTCGTGAGGGGGCTCCCGGCGACCAGGGCTCGCGCCACCTCGACCAGCGTCTCCTCCGACTCCTGGCGGCAGATGGAGTCGAGCTCCGGGAAGTCCCGCAGGAGCTCGCGGCAGGCGAAGGTGGCGAAGTGGCCGCCCGCGGTGATGTGGCCGCTGTAGCCGGCCGCGCGCAGGGCCATGGCGAGCGCGAGGAAGTCCTTGGCGCGCCACTGGAACGCCAGGGAGAGGCCGACCAGGAGCGGGGGCTCCTGCGCATCGTCCCGGTCGACGATCGCCGCCACCACGCCCGGGAGATCGCCCGGTCGATTGAAGGCCAGGATCTCGGATTGGAAGCCGGCCGCGGCCAGCGAGGATGCGAGGTAGCGGAGACTCAGGTTCTCTTCGAACTCGGGGCCTACCAGGGCGATCCAGGGCATGTCGTCATCTCCCCCTCCATCGTACACGTCGGGGGCTCAAGATGAAGACGGGCGCCGGATGAAAATGTCGATCGCTGCCGCGGCGTCACCGCCCGCTGCGCGGCAGCGATCTCGACCCTTCGATGTCTTACTCCTCGCCGGAGCGGCGCGTGTCACCTCATGCCGGCGTGGGCTCCGTCGGCAACGTGCCCACCTGCTCTATGCCCGCCTGCCCGTAGAGCGCCGCCGCGAGCCAGGCGCGCACCCGTGCCAGGTGCTCCTCTTCCTCCACCAGCGCGGTCCGGAAATCCGCCGCCAGGTTGTCGTGCCCGAGCCGATCGGCGAGGTCGGCCAGCACCAGCCAGCCGTCGTTGTCCACGAGCTCAGCGGTGAGCAGGGCGTGTAGCGCCTGGGTGAGCGTCGTGCGCGGGTCGGTCAGCACCTGCACCAGGCCCTTGCTCGCCACGGCCATGATGTCGGCCGACGGCGTCACCGTCGTCGGATCCGCGCCGAGCTCGGTGAGCGCCCGCTTGAGGAGCGCGAAGTGCCGCAGCTCGTCGTCGCGGAATCGCTCGAGCTCCTCCACCGTGGGCCCGCCGCGCAGCGTGTGCTGCGCGCTGGCCGCGTCGAACTTGATGAGCAGCGCCTCGTACAGGCGCGTCCCGGTCCGCTCGAACGCGAGCCGCTCGCCGAGGAGATCCAGCAGGACGGTCGGCGTCTCGCCCTTGAGCTTGTCCACCATCGCGGTCGCGATCCCCTTGAGCGAGGCCGGCGGCGGCATGGTGCCGACCGGCTCGCTCTCGCGCGAGAACGTGGCGCGGAACTCGGTGAGCTCGTTGGGCATGGTCACGGGGTTCGGCGTCCCCGCCACCGCCCCTTCGATCACCAGCTTGGAATCGATCGGCGATAACGAGATGCCGGTGCGATTGAATCCGATATCGGTTGGCTTTTTCATGGGTTTCCCTCGACTCGACTGTGCTGCCTAGTGGGCAACGCCCGGCGCCTGCGTCCGTTCGACCAGCTCCGTGCCCGGCGTCCAGCGATACCCGGTCGCCACCAGCTCCGACGGCGACCCCGCGGCGTTCAGCTGCTGGCGATAGGTCACCGACGGCGAATCCGCCTTCTCCTCGGTCTTGGGCACGATCCGCGTGCCGCGGGCCCGCAGATCCACCTCGGCCGCCAGTGTCTGGCGCACGAAGTCACGCTGGCTCTCGTAGCGGATGGGCTCGGGCAGGGTCGCCGGCAGGAGCTCCGCCGGGTCGCGCCGCTCGATCTTCTTCATCAGATCCATGACGAAGTGCAGGTGGCCGAGCTCGTACGACAGGAAGCGCTCCCACAGCGCCTTGATGCGCGTGTTCGGCTCGTAGCGCACGCAGCTCCAGTAGTTGTAGACCTCGCAGGCCTCGTGGATGAGCCACTTCTCGAGCCAGGTCTCGTCGGGGTCGACGAGCGACTCGTACTGCGTGACGTGCTGCTCCTCGATCGAGGCGATCTCGGCGTAGAGCATGCGCGCCACCGGGTCGGCGAAGGTCGGCCCGACGTTCATGTAGTAGTCGTGCACCTGGTGCTCGGCCGACACGATGGTGAGCGCGTTCAGCTTGGTGATGGGATGCGCCAGGCGGCGGTCATAGGGGTTGCGGAGGTCGTCCTCGGGGGCGCGGTGCTCTACGATGGTGGGCCGCCCCGGACGGATGTCGGTGTAGTTCTGCAGGATGTTGTTCGCGTCCTTGCCCTCCACGCGATCCATCAGCGCCGAGTACCGATATAGATGATCGAAGTCCTCGAGCATGCCGAAGCGATAGATCTGGGCCAGGTACGGATCCGGCTCCTGCTGCGCCACCACCGCGGTCACCTCGATGGCCACCTGCTCGAAGCCGATCGTGGTCTCGAGCACCGACTGGTCGGGGGGGTTGAGCCAGTTGACCAGGGTCTGCTGGTGCTGCTCGACGCGCCGGATCTGGGCGAGCGGTAACCGCAGCTCGCGGCTCATGCGGGCGCAGGAGTGACTGAAGCGCACCGACTCCGATTCGATCCCGTTCATCAGGATCACGCGGATGCGCGTGAAGGCATCGTCGTTGAGCTTGCTATAGGGCGGTCCGGCCAGCTCCCGCCAGGTGAACCGTTGCCGGTCGAGGGGCGTTCCTTTTTCTTTGAGTATGTCGAGGGTCATCGGGACCTCCTGTGGAGGAGCTTGGGTCCCGTTCTCAGATGTCAATCGGCGAGCCTGCCGCACCGTCCCATCGAACCTTCAATGCCCATCCTCGCCCTCTATGGACAATATGAGGCCCAGCTGAAGAAAAAAACTTCATCACAGATGGAACAACGCCGACTCGTCCCCTCCCGAGCACGTCGCCGCCCGGTCGGCCCGCAGCTTGAAAGAGGGCGACGCATGTTGCACAGCACGTGGACCCATCGTCTTTCCGCGTTCCTCATCGTGCTCTCGGCCCTGGTGGGGGCTGGCTGCCGCGGCACCGGGCCCGGACCCGACGCCGGGGCTGGATTCGATGCCGGGTCCGGCGACGCCGGGACCGGCGCCCAGAACACGGGCGTGCACCTGCTCACCCAGCGCAACAACCTGTCCCGCACCGGCGCCAACCTCGAGGAGAAGCTCCTCAACACGACCAACGTGCGCACCGAGTCCTTCGGCAAGCTGTTTGTCCGCCACGTGGTGGGCCAGGTCTATGCGCAGCCGCTCTACGTCTCCGGCCTCACCGTCGGGGGGCGGACCCGCAACGTGGTCTATGTCGCCACCGAGCATAACCGTGTCTATGCCTTCGACGCGGACGATCCTGCGGCCGCGGACCCGCTCTGGCAGGTGGACCTCGGCACGCCCATGCCCACCGATGGGCTGGCCTGCACCGATCTCATCCCCGAGGTGGGCATCACCAGCACCCCGGTCATCGATCTTCCCACCCGCACGATCTACGTCGTCGCCAAGACCCTGACGGGCGATGTCTATGCCCAGCACCTGCACGCCCTCGACCTCGTGACCGGCGAAGAGAAGCTCGGCGGCCCGGTCGAGATCACCGCCAAGGTGCCGGGCCTCGGCCTCGGGACCGATGGGACCGACATCGCCTTCCGGCCGCGCTACCAGCTCAACCGCCCCGGCCTCGTCCTGTCCGGCGGCCAGCTCTACATCGCCTTCGGCTCGCACTGCGACAAGGGCCCCTATCACGGCTGGCTCCTCGCCTACGACGCCGCCACGCTGCACCAGACGAACGCGTTCAACACGACCCCCAACGGCCAGCAGGGCTCCATCTGGCAATCGGGCCAGGCGCCCTCGGTGGACGAGCAGGGCAACGTCTACGTCATCAGCGCCAACGGCACGACCGACCTCGCCAACGGGGAGCGGTCGATGAGCATCCTCAAGCTCTCGCCCCGCCTCACCGTGCTCGACTGGTTCACGCCCTACAACTATGAGCCCCTCAACGCGATGGACGTGGGGCTCGGCCCGACCGGCGTGGTCCTGGTCCCGGGCACCCGCCTGATGCTGGGGGGGAGCAAGGAGGGCATCCTCTATGTCCTCGACCGCCAGCGCCTGGGTCACTACCAGCCCGATTCCAACAGCCAGATCCTCCAGTCCTTCAAGTCGAGCCAGGAGCACCTCCATGGCTCGCCGGTGCCCTGGCAGGGTCCGAGCGGTGGCTTCGTCTACCTCTGGGGAGAGGACGATAGCCTCAAGGCCTTCCGCCTGGAGAAGGGCTATGTCGAACCCACGCCGGTCGCGGTGGGCAGCACCGACCTGCCGCCCGGCATGCCGGGAGGCATCCTCGCCGTCAGCTCCGACGGCAACCGGGTCGGCACCGGGATCGTGTGGGCCTCGCACCCCATCGGCAACGCCAATCACGCGACCGTGCCCGGCGTGCTGCGCGCCTACGACGCCGAGGACATCACGCGCGAGCTCTGGAGCAGCGAGAGCAACCCCACCCGCGACCGCATCGGCAACTTCGCCAAGTTCACCCCGCCGACCGTCGTGAACGGCAAGGTCTACATGGCCACCTTCTCAGACGAACTGGCGGTCTATGGCCTGCTCGGGGCGTCCCCCGGGGCCCATTGACGGATCCATCAGCGGCGCGCGAGCCGGCGGTAGGGGATGAGGAGCCCGTCTTGTGCCTTCCCCCCATCGGCTCGCGCGCCGTCCCCCTCTTCGGCACGTGAACGCGCCGCCTCGATGATCCCGTGCGAGGGCGACAGCCGGCACGCCGGATCCACCGCCTTCAGGTCCCCCGTCAGATAGAACGCCTGGCAGCGGCAGCCGCCGAAGTCGATGTGGCGGCGCTCGCAGCCCTTGCACGCCTCGGGCAGCCCGTCCTCTCCACGAAAGCGACGGAGCGCCTCGGAGTGCTCCCAGATCTCGCCGAGCGGCCGGTCGCCCACCCGCTCGAACACGAGCCCCGGCAGTTCGTGCGCCGCCTGGCAGGGCAGCACCCGCCCGTCGGGGCTGATCACCAGATACCGCCGGGCCCACCCCTCCATGCAGGCCCGCGGTGCGTCCGCATAGTAGTCCGGGGTGACGAACAGGATCTCCATCTGCCCTCGGAGCCGCGCCCGCGCGGCCCGCGCCACCTCGCGCGCCCGCTCGAGCTGCGCGGCCGTGGGCAAGAGGGACTCCCGGTGGTGGAGCGCCCAGCCGAGGTACTGCGTGTTGGCGAGCTCCAGCCGGTCGGCCCCGAGCGTCTCGGCGAGCGCCACGAGCTCCGCCACCTGGTCGAGGTTGTGGCGATGGAGCACCACGTTGATCGTGAGCGGAAAGCCGAGTTCCTTGAGCCAGCGCGCCACCGTGAGCTTGTGCGCGAACACCGCGCGCCCGGCCACGAGGTCATTGGTCTCCGCGTCGGCCGCCTGCAAGGATAGCTGCACGGCGTCGAGCCCGGCCGCGTGCAGCGCCGCGAGCCGCGCCCGTTCGAGCGGCACCCCGCTGGTCACGAGCTGCGTGTAGAGGCCGACCTCCCGCGCCGCCGCCACCAGCCGTTCGAGCTCGGGATAGAGGAGCGGCTCCCCGCCGGTCAGGTGGAGCTGCACCACGCCGAGCGCCGCCGCCTCTCGGAGCGTGCGGACCCACAGCGCGGCATCGATCGTGCGGGCGTACGCGCCGAGATCGATCGGGTTCGAGCAATAGCCACAGGCGAGCGGGCAACGATAGGTGAGCTCGGCGATGAGCGTGTAGGGCCTAGGAGCGCCCAGGGGAGACCTCCCGGTTCAATTCCAGGGCGGTGGCGGTGCGTCGTCGCACACCAGGCCCCGGGCGGCCATCGTTTCGAGGAAGTCCAGCACCTCGTGCTCGAGCGTGCGGGGATCCGTGCTCGGATAGAGCTCCAGGAGCTCACGCACGATGGCGCTCACGTCCTTGGACCCATGGCAGGCGTTCAGGATCGCGGCGGCCGTGTCACCGAGCTCGAGCCCATGCTCGGGATAGACGAGGAGATAGCGCCCTGTGAGCGTGTCGAGGCGCAGCCGCGCCTTGGGGACCAGTCTGGGCCGACTCGTACGCCGCATCATGGGCAGCAAGGCTCTGGCTTGAGGACCGAGTGCAGGTAGAGGGCGTCGCACAGCTGCCAGAGGATCTCGGTCTTGCGTACGAGCGCCCGCACGCAGCGGGCCTGCGTCGCGTAGTCCTTGGCATGCGCCACCACGAAGTCGATCGCCTCGAGCGAGTCGCGCCGCGCCCGCATGACGCGGGTGCGGAAGTAATCGAGCGCCTCGCTCCCCACCCAGGGATAATGCCGCTCCCACGCCTCGAGCCGCCGCGTCATCAGGTCCGGCGAGAAGAACTCCGTCAAGGACGAGGCCACCGCCTCGATCAGGGAGACCTCGCGCACGAGGTGCACATAGTCGTCGCAGGCCATGCGCACCCCGGGCAAGACGCGCTCGTGGCGCACCAGCTCCGGCCGCGGGATCCCCACCGCCTCGCCAAGGCGCTCCCACAGCTCGAGCCCCCCGTCGCCTTCCGCCTCGCCGTCATGCTCGTGGATGCGCCGGATCCAGCGCCGGCGGAACGCCGGGTCCTCCGACTTGGACAGGATGATCGCGTCCTTGATGGGGATCCGCGTCTGATAGTAGTAGCGGTTGCGCACCCAGTCCTGCAGCTGCTCGGGGGTGAGCTTGCCCTCGTGCATCATCACGTGGAAGGGGTGGGCATCGTGGTATCGCCGCCCGCCCTCGCTGCGCAGCCACTCGATGAACTCCTCTGACCCGAGCGGCGGGCGCGCCTCGCGTTTGGCCAGATTCAAGTCCCTGCCCGGGTCCAGGCCCGCGCTCATGTTTACGCTCACAGCAGTACCTCCATCCCGTCCCAGGCCACCTCTACCCCCGCGGCCTGGACCAGGCCGTGTTCGGGGGAGTCCTCGCGCAGGATGGGATTGGTGTTGTTGATGTGGATGAGGATACGCCGATGCACCGGCAGCCGGCCGAGGAGCTCGAGGCTCCCGCCCTCACCGCCGAGCGGCCAGTGCGCCATCGCCGCCGCCGGCCGTAAACCCGGCGGGGGCGGCCTCGCCGGCCCGCCCGGATCGAGCCGCACGAGCTCATCCTCGGACCAGAACGTGCCGTCGAAGAAGAGGACGTCGACCCCGGCGAGGAGCGGCTCGAGCGCCGGCACCGGCCCCGCCACCGAGGGGAGGTAGGCGAGCGTCCGGTCGCGGGCGGTCTCGCGTACGAAGAGCCCGACCGTGTTCCCCGGCTCCCGCGACGCCTCGCGGCGATGGAGCGGCGGCTTGCCCGGCACCGGCACCGCCTCGATCACGAGGCCGCTCTCCCGGCCGGCCGCATCGGTGAGCGCCATCGCGCGACCGGGCACGAGCTCACGCCACGTCACCTGCCCGGGGAACCGTTCGAGCGTCTGATAGAGCGCGTTGCCCTCGCAGAAGCTGCGCCGCACCGCGTCCGTGGCATACACCGTGAGCGGCTGCCCCTCGCGCAGGTCGAGCAGGCCGAGGCACTGGTCGAGGTCGCCATGCGCGAGCACGATGCCGGCGATGGGCGAATGTCGCGCGCCGCGTGGATGGAGCGCGGAGAAGCCCTCGATCTGCGCCCTCACATCCGGCGATGCGCCGAAGAGGAACCAGTTCCTCAGATCGGCGCTTACCGCGAGGGCCGCTTGCGTGCGGGGGCGGGCGCGGAGCGTGCCTTCGCGCACCCCGCGACAGTTCGAGCAGCCGCAATTCCACTGCGGAAAGCCGCCGCCCGCCGCCGCCCCCAGCACGCGCGCCAGCATCTCCTAGCCTGCGTCCTCGGGGATCTCCTCACGCACCGCCGCCGCCGGCCGCCCCCGCGGCGCTCGATCGTCATCGCCAAAGTCATCCTGATAGGCGCCGATCTCGGAATTCATCGGCAGATCGATGAACCAAGGCGTCTCCCACTGCATGTCATCCTCCAGGGCTGGAATCCTCGTCCGTGCCGCTGCCGCCTCCCGAAGGAGGCCGTGCGCATGAAGACGAGCACGGCTGGCGGACCCTACGGCAGCGAGGTTTTATGCGCGCGAGGGGAGCGATCAAGTGAGCAGGGACGGGTTATCGTCCGAGTTCGCCTCGGTAATCGTCCTCCTCGACGTTGTTCCGCAGGTCGACCGCCCCCGACACATGGAGCTTCCCGTTCATCTTGTGGTAGCGACGGTCGCCGCCGATCAGGGTGATGGTGCTGCGCATCTGACCCGTCGCCTGATCATAGATGCCGCGCAACTTGCCGTGGATGTCGCCCTCAGCCGTGTTGATGAGGACGTCTCCGGACAGAAGGGAGACCACCTCGCCGCGCTGATCGTGCGTCTCCGTCAAGTCATCGATCGTGATGAAGATCTGACCTGCCAGATCGCCGGTCACGCTGCCGGTGGCGCACACCTGGCTCGCCGCCGGGCAATCCGCGCCGATCACGAGCCCCATGTGGAACTTGCCCGTGATCTGTTTCCCCTCATCGGCTTCTACCGGTCCGCCCGACACGACGAGCGAGCCCGCCACGAGCGGCAGGGCCGCGAAGATGGCGCGGAAGAAGCGGGAACGATGGCAGGGAAGATTCGAGATGTTTTTCATGCAGAGTTCCTTCCTGTTGCAAGCCTGTTGAAGATGGATGGCCACGAGCGCGAGCATCCAGAGGCTCACGCTCCTCTCGAGAGCCGCCCGATCCAACGACCGACAGCTCCCATGCGAGACTCCATGCAGCGCCCGCGCCGCGAAGATGCGAGGGGCGACAGGCCGGGTCCAAAGACGAGCGGTGGCGCGGAGATCCGACGCGTTGGCCCTTCCTTGGAGAGGGATCCGCCTCCCGGGAGGAGGTGACCGCCTCCCGCGGAGGGTCACGGGATGAGAACCGGGTTCCCTTCGGAGTGCCAGGAGCGTGGACTTCTGCCGGTCGGAGGTAGGGCAGAGCGTGGCGTCGGAGCGAGGCGGCGCCAGCACGCACCACAGAGGAGGGCCTACTCTTTGAGCAGCCCGCCGCTGTAGCCATCCTCCTCGACCCTGGCCTGCGGAACTCCTTTTTCGACCCGGCCAGGCTGGCCCTCAGGTCACAGGGCCAGGAAGCGGTCGGCGGTGGGCCGACCCCCCTACGACACGTGAAGGCTTCATGCAGCAGCCGCGCCCAATGCGTGGGAGTCGGTCTCCGCGGGGCCAGGGAGGACCGGAGCGGTCCAGGCTCGTCGGACAGCGCGCTACTCGAGCGCCCCGAGACACCAAGGCGCGAGGAGCTGCGGGAGAAGGAAGGCGACAGGAGGGAATGCCGCGTTCACATTGTGCGACCCGGAGAGAACCTCTGCTGGTCGGGTCACGAATGGCAGTAACATCCCCTGGCCGCTGGTTCGTGCGGCGACGGAGGAATCCCATGACACTGCACGGAGCGCGGCCTGCCGGCGTCGGTCCCCGGGCGCGACGATCATCCACCGAGCGCTTCGACGGCTGCACACGCCTCGCTCGCCTCTCCTGCAACCGGCCTCTCGCGCTCCTGCCGCTCGTCCTGGTGCTCGCCGCTTGCCCCGCCCCCAAACCCCACCCGCTGCCCACCATCACGTCCCTCTCGCCGTCGAGCGCGGCGGTCGGCAGCGCCGCCTTGACCCTGACGGTGCGAGGGAGCGGCCTGGTCTCCGGCTCGGTGGCGCGCTGGAGCGGCGCCGACCGGCCCACCACCTTCGTCAACGAGGGCGAGCTCACCGTCGATATCAGCGCGGCCGACCTGGCGGCGCCCGCGGACATCCCCGTGACGGTCTTCGCCCCCGCGCCGGGGGGCGGCGTGTCGAGCCCCGCCGCCTTCCATGTCCTCCTGCCCGCGGGCGTGCCCGCCATCTTCGATCTCGCCCCCATCGCCCTGCGCGCGGCCGGGCCCGACTTCACCCTCGGCGTGATCGGCAGCGGTTTCAACGCCATCTCGACCGTGCTCTGGAACGGGGCGCCCCGGCCCACCACCTTCCGCAGCGAGACCGAGCTCGAGGCCGCCATTCCAGCGGCCGACATCGCCGGTGGCGGCTACGTCGCCATCAGCGTCTACACCCCGCCGCCGGGCGGTGGCACCTCGGAGTCGCTGCCCCTGCAGGTCGAGAACCCCACCCCCCTCGCCGTGGTCCTCATGCCCGCCAGCGCCGCCGCGGGCCAGGGGGGCCTCACGGTGGGCCTCCGCGGCAGGGACTTCGTGCCCGGCCTGCCCGGCGTCCCCGCGTCGTCGGGCTCCATCGTGCTCTGGAACGGCGCCGAGCGGCCGACCACGTTCCTCAGTCCGACCCAGCTCCAGTTCACCGTCCCGGCGAGTGACCTCGTGCAGCCTGGCGACGCCACCGTCACCGTGATCAACCCGCCCCCGGGCGGCGGCGCCAGCACCGTCACGTTCACCACCTATGTCCCGGTGAACCTCACCGCCACCGACCTCGCCTCCGACACGGGCAGCGGTCGGCTCTATGCCGCCGTGCCCGCCAGCGCGCCGAGCCTGGCCAACACCGTGGCGGCGCTCGATCCCGTGACCGGGAGCGTCCTCTACTCCGTGCCGGTCGGCAATGACCCCGGCCTCCTCGCCCTGTCGGACAATGGTCAGTTCCTCTACGTGGGGCTGCGGGGCCTCCCCGCCGTGCGCCGCATCGACGTGGCCGCGCGGGCCGTGGACCGTGAGATCGCCCTCGGCACGGGCCCGCGCGGGGAGAGCCTCTACGCCGGGGATCTCGAGGTCCTGCCCGGGGCGCCCCACTCGATCGCCGTGGCGCGCAGCACCCGGCCGGCCGGGGATCCCACCGGGCAGCACGGCGGCGTGGTGATCTACGACGACGGCACCGCCCGCCCGGTGAACACGCTCGGCGGCAGCCTCGATAGCGACCGGATCGCCTTCGCGGACTCGGCGTCGCTCCTCTACGGCGTGGACAACCTGACGACCACCAGCAGCCGGGGGCCGGCGTTTCTGTCCATGACGGTCAACGCCTCGGGCGTGTCGGTCACGGGCAGCGCGGCCGATCTCATCGACAGCTTCGACACCGACATTGTCTTTGCCGGCGGGCTCATGTTCACCAGCACCGGCCCGATCCTGGATCCGGTGGCGCTCACGCGGCAAGGCACCTTCGACATCACCCCGAGCGACACGAACAAGGTGGTCCCCGACGTGCCCCAGGGGCGCGTCTACTACCTGCAGGAGCTCGGGGGCTTCGTCTGGATCGACACCTACGACCTCATCACGCTGGCGCGGATCAAGACACAGAACCTGTCGGCCATCCCCGGGCCGACGGGGAGCCTGGTGCGATGGGGGCCGGATGGGCTCGCGTACCACGCCGGGAGCCAGATCGTGCTCCTGCGCGCGCCCTGATCCGGGCCGGGCCCCGAGACGGGCGGGGAAAGGCTTCGTTCGAGGGTGGGCGGTTTACAGGGCGGATGGCATCCGATATCGTAGCCGTCCGAAACCCCACCACTTTCGGAGGTACCCGTGGCCCGCCTGCGCGTCGGCGACATCGAGATCGACGGCAACCAGGTCCGCATCGGAGGACGCGAGATGACCCCCGCCCAGCCGGCGGACAAGGCGCCCGTCCACCCAGGTTCGACCGCGCTCGTGCGCTCCTCCGGGACCGCGCTCGCGTCCCGTCAGAGCACCTCGCTCGCCCCAAAACCAGAGACGCCCCAGACCCTGGCTCGCCTGCCGGGGTCGGACGGCTTGTGGATGGGGGGCGGCCTGGCCCTCGCGGTCCTCGGCCTGTGCGCCTTTGTCCTCGGGGGCAGCTTCGACATCGTGAGTTACTTCTTCCACGGCGGCATCCTCATCCCCATGGGCCTCGGCCTGGCCTACATGGGCTACCTCAAGCGGGTCGGGCACCGGACCTTGCAGGCCGAGGCGCAAGCGCGCGACGACGCCGAGCTCGGCGAGCCGATGCAGCGCATCCGCGGCCTCCTCGAGGCGCCGCCCGAGCGCGAGCCCACGATAGAGAAGGTGGCCGCCCGGCTCGGCCTCCCTGAAGCGACGGTGGTGCGCGCGCTCGTGCGGCTGCGGGATCGCGGCGAGGTCAAGGAAGAGCTTGGCCTCGATACCGGAGAGTGGTTCTATGTACTCGTGCCGCCGGGGGAGGAGGGGCCGCGCGATCTCGACGCCCGCCTGGCGAAACTGGAAAGGAGCAATCGTTCATGAAGGACAAGAACACGGCTGCGATCCTGGCGTTCACCCTGGGCGGGATTGGCGTCCACCGCTTCTACCTCGGCCAGACGGGCATGGGGATCGTCTACCTCCTGTTCTGTTGGACCTTCATTCCGGC
>DATAGU010000302.1:0-3291 GCA_036263495.1 Polyangia bacterium
ACTCAACCAGGGGGTACGCGTCACTCAACCCCCCCGTACCGGCACTCAACCCCCCCGTACCGGCACTCAACCCCCCCGTACCGGCACTCAACCAGGGGGTACGCGCCACTCAACCAGGGGGTACGCGTCACTCAATTCCCATATCTGCTGTGGGGCGTATGAATCCTCAAGCTCCTGGGCGGTGGGCCACGCCTCTTGGGCCTGTATCTGGGTTACGAACTTACATAAGCACAGCGCCCCGCAACTGGGTGACCACCGCGAGGGACCTTCTGTGCAGGGCCGCTCCGCGCTCGGGGTCCTCGGCCCACCCTGAGGGCCCAGGGCTGGCCCTACTGCCCATGCCTGCGGAAGCGCGCTCCGGGCCCTGCACAGAAGGTCCCTCGCACACCCTGGGGCATGTTTCGGGGCGCTGTAGAAGGACCGGCGACCGGGGACAGGCGTTCTCCCATGACGATTCCCGCACCCTTGCAATGCAGGACGGGGTAGGCGAGGATGAACCATGCCCAAGTCCCCGCCTTCCTCTGGGCCGAACCAGCCGTCCCCGTCCGGAACCCGCCTCCTCCCCGAGTCTTTCTCAGAGGTCGATCTCCTGTCCGAAGAGACCCACCTCATCCTGCCCCCCCAGATCGATCACTATCGTGTCCAGAGACGGCTCGGCGCGGGCGGTATCGCCGAGGTCTATCTGGCCGTCGATGAGCAGGGCCATCGCGTGGCCGTCAAGCGGCTGCGCCTCGAGCTCGCGCTCGAGCCCCTCGAGCAGGAACGTCTCGAGCGCGAGGCGATCGCGCTCGAGCGGATCCAGCCACCGAACGCGCCCCGGCTCCATGCCGTGGGCCACGACGAAAAGAGCCAGAGGCCCTATCTCGCGTGCGAGTTCATCCCCGGCGTCCACCTCCAGGACTTCATCCAGCATCTCGGAGACCTCGCTCCGGAGGTGATGGCCTGGGTGGGCCTGCTCCTGACCCGCGCGCTCACCCGCGTGCACGCCGCCCACATCATCCATCGCGACCTCAAGCCGGCCAACGTCATGATCGATCTGTCGCCGGGCCCGAATCAGGGTCGCCTGGTGCTCATCGATTATGGCGCGGCGCTCCTCACCGATCTCGAGCCGCTCACGCCGAGCGGGTATGCCGTCGGGACGCCCGGCTTCGCCGCGCCCGAGCAGCTCGACCGGACGCTCGGCAAGCCCCCCGGCACCATCGACGCGCGGGCCGATGTGTACGGCCTCGGGGTCCTCCTCTATACGCTCCTCGCCAAGGGGCGCCGGCCTTTTAGCGGCGGGACTCTCCATGAGCTCCTTCGGGACATGGCGAGCGAGCGGTATGAGCCCCTGTCGCGCATCGATCCGCGGGTGCCGCCGTACCTGGAAGAGGCGGTGGCGTGGTGTCTCCGCTTTCGTCCCGTGGACCGGCCGAGCCTCGCCCAGGTCCGCGAGCTGCTCTCGCGGGGCCTGAGAGAGGATGACTTCGAGGACGCCGAGGTCGAGATGCGGCGGCTCGTGGCCGACCCGGCGAAGGTCTTGGCCGAGCTCGGCCCGCGCGTCGTGAAGAGGCTGGTGATGAACTCGATCACCCTGATGTCCCTCGGGTGGCGCGACGAGCTGGAGGAGACGCGCCGGCGCGCGCTCGCCTGGGGACCGACGGACCCTCGGCACGATGCCTTCCTCCGGAATCTCGAGAAGTTCAACGGGAGGCCGATCGTGTCGTTGCAAGACAACATCCACGAGGTGGCCGACGCGGTGCGCTCGGGGCGGGCCCTGCCTTCCCTGGAGGAGGACGAAGAGGACGAGGACGAAGAGGGCGAGGACGACGAGGACGAAGAGGACGAGGACGAAGAGGGCGAGGGCGAAGAGGGCGAGGGCGAAGAGGGCGAGGGCGAAGAGAGCGAGGGCGAAGAGGGCGAGGGCGAAGAGAGCGAGGACGAAGAGGGCGAGGGCGAAAAGGAGAGCGAGGACGAAGAGCAGAGCGAGGACGAAGAGCTCGAGACCTCCCAAGAGGCCGCGCCGACCGAGCCTGCAAGCGCAGAGCAGGAAGCGGCGCCGGAGGGCACGACACCCGAGCCCCCGCCGGCTTCGCAGCCCCCTTTGATGGAGCCGGGCAAGCCCTCTCAGGCGGTGAAAGAGCCGTTGGCCAAGCCCTGGTGGCAGCGGAGGGCGCAGCAGGCCGTGCTGCTCATGGCGGCGGCCGTGGCGGTGCTGATCGGAGTTCGCGTAGGGTCCGCGCTCCAGCATCGGAAATGGCACCAGCTGTTTCAGCCGCCGCTCACGCTGCGCCAGCTCGATGGACGGGCGAGCCATCCCGCAGGGTCTGAGTACGTCCCCTATCCGCTGGGTGAGCAGCCTGCGCCAGACCGCAAGGCGCCCACCCCGGACCTGGAGGCGCTCAGCCAGATGGAGGACGAAGGGGATTTCCATGGCATCGCCACGGCGTATCTCCTCGCCGGAGAGCTCGGCCAGGCCGAGGCGTATCTGGATCTCGCCGCGCCTCGTTTGGAGTATGGCGAGGCGGGGGCGGCCTCGCTCCATCCCGACATCGACAGCGACCGCTCCCTCATCGAGATGAACCGCGGCCACCTCGAGGAGGCGCTGCGGCTCACCGATGTGGTGCTGCGCGCGCGGCGCGAGCATCGGCCGGCCCTGTGGAACCGCGCGCTCGTGCTCGGGCGGCTCGGTCTCGGGCTGGCGGGGGCGGCGGTGTTCGACCGGGTCAAGGCGTTCGGGGAGCCGGGGTGGAGCGTTGAAGCGGGGCAGCGCGCCGCCTACTTGCGGGGGCCGATCGAGGAGCGGCGCCAGCGCTGGCTGGAGGTGTTGAAGGCCGGCCGCGAGATGGCCCAAGGGGGACCGGTCCATGTGGACCTGGTGGACAAGGCAGCGGGCTACGCGCGCCTGTACGTCTATGACGCGGTGCGGGCCGCGCCCGATGCAGCGCGTGTGGGGGCGCTCCTGCCGGTCGCCAAGGCGCTGGATGAGCATGACGGCGGCGATGTGCTCCAGCGCTATGTGCAGAAGATCGCTTCGCGCTCGTTCGAGCGCCGGGCGCCGCTGGCCCAGACGTATGCGCAGCTCATCGCCAACTATGACTTTCTCAAGGGTCAGGCCCAGGAGCGCTACCTCGACGAGCTACGGCAGGCCGGCGAGGACGATCTCCTCCTCGGTGTCAAGCGACACTATTTTTGACCCCTCCAGCGACAGTAATTTTGACCCCTCCTCGCTCCCTGGTGAATTAACCCCGCTGCGAGGCGCCGATCAGGCCGGCGCGCTTCTTGTGCTTGAGGCGGTAACTCTCGCCCTGG
>DATAGU010000303.1:0-12621 GCA_036263495.1 Polyangia bacterium
ACACGCGATCGTCGGCCGCCATGCCGTCGCTGCATCAATTGACCGAACTTGCGTTCCACCTTCGGGCGCGTTGCCCGATAGCGGCCCTTCCAGCGCTTGTCACTCTGCCGTCGGCGAGAGCGCTGTAGCGTCTCCTCTTTACCCTGGCCGGTATCGCCCGCCTCGAGCGGCGCTTGCGATCGCGCAAGCGGCCGTTTTGATGCACGGACGGCCATGATGCCGCTTCTGGTCGGCGGCGACACCTTCGCTACGTTTAGCGGCCGTCGGGAACGACGCTACGGTTCGCACGGCCCCTCCTCAAACCATGCGCCCCGTAGGCTCGCCGGCCGCCGAGCCATTTTTTCTCGATAAAAGGCCGGCCCGCCCCCTCCTTGTACGTTGGGCGGTTGTCCTATAGGACACGGTGATGAACCGCCGATCGGTGTGCGTTCTCGTCTCAATGGCCTCGCTTGCGGTCATGCTCGTCCTGGCTCCGGTCGTCGCGATCGCGTCGCCGCCTCCTGCTGTCCTCGCCAAGGAACCCACGGCCGACGACCTGGCGATAATCCGCCAGCAGATCGCCGCGGCGCGAAGCGCGCTCGGCAAGCTCGCCGCTCTCCAGGTCCCTGAGCAGAGCCGGCAGGAACTCGACCGGCGCATCCAGCGAGCCACGGAGGCCCTATCCCGCTACGAGCGCCTGGCCCAGCGTGGCGCGCCTCGCAAGAAGGCGCAGGGCGTGCTCTTCGTCGCCGGCGCCGCCATCGTGGCGGACGATACGACACTCATCGGTACCATCGACGACGCGCTCTTGCCGATCATAACCGTCGGTGCACTGGCGACGTTCATCCTGACGCATGGATCGCCGACGGCGCCCGAGCTCAGCCAGGCGTGGCAGGAGGTGACGGCGGCGATGATGGCCGTGGGGCAGGAGGCGGAGCGGGTCAAGAAGGAGGCGGCCCGGCCGCGCGTGATGCCCGCGCGCTCCGACTGCAAGAAGCACTACGAGCGGTGCCTGGAGTCGTATCTTGGTCAGCCCCGCAGCGGTGGCTGGAACCGGACCCTGTGCCAGAACTGCTGGAATATTTGCAGGAATCAGAAGTATTGGCCCGAGGCCGTGGGCGATAACCAACCCTGTCAGTGGTGGGAATGGATCGGCACGCTGCCTCCGACGGGCAAACCGAACAGGAGCGTCCCATGACCCGCACGGATGGCGAGCAGGACGACGAGGCATTCTATGCCATCACCGCCATCACATTGCAGATGGGCAAACGTTCCTTCAACCAACAGAAGCGTGCTTACGAAGCCTGGTTGGCCAAGTACATCCCGCAGGCCGAAGCTCAGGGTCGCCCCGAGGATGTGCCGAGGCTGCGTCGCCTGGTCGCTGAGTGGCTCATCGATGAGGCCGTGGAAGCCAAGCGCCCGGCGAGTGCCTTCGAGCCCCTTGTGAACAACATCGAGGCGCTCGGCTGGGAGAATCTCCTGCAGAAAACTCTGAAGATCAGCATTATATGCAGCTACTTCGCCGATCGGATGTGGACGAAAGAGGGGCTCCGGTACCTTCTGCCGCTCAAGCGGGAGGTGGAGAATGAGTATGCCCGCACGGGGGACAAGGCCTGGGCCTATTACCTGAACATCCTCGCCCGGACCGAGCGGCGCCTGCGGTCGCGCAAGCGGCCGTTTTGATGCACGGACGGCCGCGATGGCGCGGCTCGCCGTAGGAGCGCTGGCGAGGCTCATCCTGAGGCATGGACGGCCGACGGTGCCTGAACTTACTCAGGCGTGGCAGGAGGTGACGGCGGCGATGGTGGCGGTGGGGCAGGAGGTGGAGCGGGTCACATAACCCTTGAGATGAAGTGAACAGGAGCGCGTAGTGGGGGAAATCCGCACGCTACGTGCGACGGGCGGGAGCTGGAAACGGAGAGGACGGCCGGCTCGAGCGGGACACTCACCTGAAAGGGGAGAAACAGCTAGGGCTCGCATGATCTAAGACTCCACCGCGCCAGCTCTCGACCCTACCCCCTCTCGCGCCGCCGATAGTTGTAGCAACAAGGCAGGGATGCCCTCTGTTCCCGTCAGACACCATTGCCGGTCACACCGCGGCAGGTGTCCAACTGGAGTTTTCAGGAGCAGTCCGCCCTTCGCCTTGTCTTAAGGGCACACGTAGACCGCGCCGCTGTTGGCGGCGCTGTTGTCCGCCTGATTGCCGCCGATGCCAGTGGCGCTGCTCGCCTCCTGGGGTGAGCCAATGGCGAGCGTGGTGCCCGAGAGTGCGACGCTAGCGCCAAAACCGTCATTGGCGCCGGTGTTGCTGGCCTTGAGATAGCCTCGCTGGGACCAGGTCGTAGCCGAGCGTGTGAAGAGGTAGGCAGCGCCGCTGTTCCTGGCACCGTTGTCAGCCTGGTTGCCGCCCTCACCGGTGGCGGTGCTGTCCTCACTGGGCGCTCCCACTAGCAGCCTATCGCCATCGAGCGCCACGCTGGAGCCGAACGAGTCGCCTTGTTCAGCGTTGGAGGCTTTGATGTAGGCCTGCTGGGACCATACACTCCCCGAACGGGTAAAGATGTAGACCGCACCACTGCTCGGTGCGGAGTCATCATTCCCGTTGCCGCCAATGCCCCTGGCGTTGCTCGACTCATCGCCGGCCCCAACGGCCAGCGTGTCTCTGGAGAGCGCTATACTGGCACCGAAGTGGTCATACTGGCCGGTGTTGGATGCCTTGATGTAGGCTTGCTGACTCCACGTCGTGCCAGAGCGAGTGAAGATGTAGACCGCGCCGCTCCCTGGAGCAGTGTCGTCCGTCTGGCTGCCCCCGATGCCTGTGGCGGCGCTGCTCTCCACGGGGGCACCGACCGCCAGCGTGTCGCCTGAGAGCGCGATGCTGTCGCCAAACTCGTCGCCCGCGCCCGTGTTGGAAGCCTTGACATAGGCCTGTAGGCTCCACGTCGTGCCAGAACGAACATAGACATAAGCGGCGCCGCTCTGCTGGAGGCTGTTATTGAAGATATCGCCGTTGATACCCGTGGCACTGCTGCTCTCCCAGCGCGCACCAACAGCGAGCGTGTTGCCGTCAACCGCGACGCTTGTGCCAAACTGATCATCAGTGTCGGGATCGGGGGACTTGATATAGGCCTGCTGCGTCCATGTGGTGCCAGTGCGAACGAAGACATAGGCGGCACCGCTGCTTGAAGCGACATTGCTTGTCTGGTCGCCTCCTACGCCGGAACTTCCGCTGCTCTCCCCCGGGGCGCCGACGATTAGTGTGTCACCCGAGAGTGCCACGCTCACGCCAAACCCATCACCTGCATCGGGGTTGGAGGCCTTGATGTAGGCCTGCTGCGCCCAGCCGTTACCCGAGCGGATGAAGATATAGACCGCTCCACTCCCGGGCTTGCTGTTGTCAGCCTGATTGCCATCGATACCAATGGCGCTGCTCGACTCTCCCGGTGCACCGACGGCGAGCGTGTCCCCGGAGATGGCCACCCGTCCGACCCCTCCGAAGAAGTCGTCTGCGCCGGTGTTGGAAGCCTTGACGTAGGTACTCCCCCCGGCGAGGACCATGATGGTATAGATGCGCCGGGCTCCCGAAGAGGCGGTCACCTCGACGGTGACCGTGTTCATGCCAGGCGTAAGCCGGGGGAGCGGTGAGGGCATACCCGAGGTCACAGCGGTGCCGTTCACCCGGATCTGTGCCTTCGGATCGGCCGCTGTAGCACTGATGGTGACCGTCTGGAGGCATAGGCCCACCGCGGCTGTGTAGACCATCGTCTCGGGAGTGAACGCGGGGCTCAGCGTGGCATCCGAGATGATCAGCGTCTGGAGGCTCGGATCGTTGCTCTTCGCCGGGGGCGGGCAGGCGGCGGACCCAATGACCAGCATGAACGCGATCATGGTACGGGCATGGCACATCATGACGATCGAAAGCGGATGGCGTGCGGACATGCTCTCCTCTTGGTCCATGGCATGTGTGACGATGCAGTGGGACACTACTGACAAGTAATGGGGGTACCCTGGCAGCTTAGGCCGTTTCTGCAGTCGGCGTTCATGGTGCAGCCAGTTCCGGCCGGGCAGTCATAGCCTCCACCGCCGGACATGCCGGTGACCATGAAGCGAATGTTCATCCCTGTAACGGTGATCGGTTGATTGCCGGCGCTGCCAGGCTGTGTATTGGTGAGTGTTACGACGGCACTGGACACAGTAGCGTCGATGTTGAGCGTCGCTCTGACGCTGTTGATGGCCATAGTAATATTGTTGGCAACGGTACTGGCACTATCTCCGTTGGAGATGGCAACCCTTATACGACCCATTCCAAGGACATTATTGGAATCGAACTCAAACGTTGTAGGTGGATTGACACCGTCGTTGAGGGTAAATGTCTGTCCATCGCTGAGTTGCGAACGATCGACGGCGGTAATGCTGCCGGTGGCGGCGGCATTCTGGATCATTGTGCACGCTGCGTTGCAGGTGCCGCAGGCGAGATTGTTGCCGTCGTCACATGCCTCGGGGCCGTTCTTGACGCCATCGCCGCAATAGGCGCCGATCAGGTTGGTGATGACGGCCGAGCAGCCAGCGTTGCAGCCCATACAGGTTGGCGTACCGTAGGGGCAGGTGGTCTCATCGACGTTATTGCGATCGTCGCACACCTCGCCGTTGCTGACGTTTCCATCGCCGCAGTAGGGGCCGGTGAGGCTGAGGGCCATCGTGCAGTTGGCGTTGCAGGCACTACAGGTCCTCGTGCCATAAGCACAGGCGGTCTCGGTGGTGGTGTTGCCATCGTCGCAGGCCTCGCCATTGCTGACGACCCTATCGCCGCAGTAGGGACCGGTGAGGTTAAGGACGGCGGTACAGGTGGCATTGCAGGCACTGCAGGTCGCCTGGCCGTAGGGGCAGGAACTCTCGGTGGTGGTATTGCTATCGTCGCACACCTCGCCGTTGCTGACGATTCCATCGCCGCAGTAGGGACCTCTCAGGTTGAGGACGACCGAGCAACTGGCGTCACACTGCACGCAGGTCGGTGTGCCATAGGGGCAGGCGATCTCGGTGACGGTGTTGCCATCGTCGCATGCTTCGGAGCCGTTCTTTATGCCGTCGCCACAATAGGGCCCCCGCAGGTTGAGGACGGTGGTACAGGTGGCATTGCAGGCGGTGCACGTCGGTGTACCGTAGGAGCAGGCGGTCTCGGTCGTAGTGTTGCCGTCGTCGCACGTCTCGGTGACCGGGCCCTGCTGGTCGACGAATCCGTCGCCACACCTGTTCGGCGTGCACGTCGCCAAGCAGTCGTCATTGTTGTTGGTGTTGCCGTCGTCGCACTGCTCGCCTCGCACCGGGTTCGTGAAGCCATCGCCGCAGAGGGCAGGCGTGCAGTCCGAGTCACAGAAGTTGGAGTTCCCCCCGTCGTCGCATTGCTCGCCCCGCACCGGGTTGATGAAACGGTCGCCGCAGGTCGCAGGCGTGCAGTCGGCGTCGCAGGTCAGTGAGTTGCCGCCGGTATCGCAAGTCTCTCCACGGGTAACGTTCGTGTGATTGTCGCCACAGAATGCGATCGTGCAGTCGCTGTCGCACGTCGTCGTCTCCGTGCCGCCGGTATCGCACTGCTCGCCGGCCGTCGTGTTGATGACGCGGTCACCGCAGCGCGCCGTCGTGCAGTTGGCGTTGCAGGTCGCGGACTCGCCGCGATCGTCGCACTGTTCGGCGCCTGCCCGGATATAGCCATCCCCGCAGACGGCGATCTTGCAGAGGATCGTCCCGGTCGTGCCTCCGTCCGCGCCCACGCCTGCGTCCGGGTCGGTCACGCCTCCGTCCGTGCTGTTCGCGACGATGATCTGAACGCAGCTGTCGGTGTTGTCCTGGTTGCCGTCGTCACACTCCTCGCCTGGGTCGAGGATGTTGTTGCCGCAGCCCTCGCCCGAGCGGCAGTCCGCTGAGCAACCGTCGCCGTCCCGCGTGTTGCCGTCGTCGCAGACCTCCCCTTTGTTCCGGTCGATGACACCGTTACCGCACGTCTCGTTGGACTTGCAGTCTGCGCTGCAGCCGTCGCCACCCACGGTGTTGCCATCGTCACATTGCTCGCCGAGCTTAATATCGGTGACTAGGTTGCCGCATCGTTCGTCCGACTTGCAGTCGGCGCTGCAGCCGTCCCGATCGACGGTGTTGCCATCGTCACACACCTCGCCCTTGGAGCGGTCTGTCGTCTTGTTGCCGCAGGTCTCGTTGGACTTGCAGTCTGCGCTGCAGCCGTCCCCGTCGAGGACGTTGCCGTCGTCGCACACCTCGGGATTCTCGATGATCCCATCGCCGCATTCGTCGCGGATGCAGATATTCTGTCGCGCTGCGCAGTGAGTGCCCGGCTCGCATACGACCCCCGACGGGCACACCACGCTCTTGGAATCTACGCAGGTGGCCGAGGCCAGCGCGGCAATGATGAGGGCGCATCGGTTGAGGCCAGCGCGGCGAAGGCTGAACGTCTTCATGTCCTACCTCGGTGTCAGCATGTACTTCGTATCGCTCCCGTCGCGACGGCTCTCGTTCCGGGAACGTTCTCGGAAAGCGATCACGTCCCGGGAACCATGGCGAAATCGCAGACGTTGCGACATGTCCGATATCTCGACGCCATTGCCGTCGATTCGTCAAGCCCGGTCAGCATCCGCTCCCTCCCCACTGGCCTCGGCTCAAAAGCGAAGCGTCGCCACCATGCCCGCCTGACCAGGGCCGAGAACCGGCGCGAGATGGAGCGACAGGGACACGGGCGGCTGGTCGTCAGCCGGCTTGATGCGATACGCGACTCGCCGATTGACGCCGACCAGCACGATGCCGGTGACGACGCCGGCGCCGCCCACGCCATAGGCGGCGAACGCGGCCGTCCGTAACGCCTGAGCCCGGGTCTGCAACGCGGCAACGTCAGGTGGCACGGAGATGCAGCCCTGCCCGTTATTCCTCTGGCTGCAGTCAGCGATACCTCGGTCGTAGGCAGCAAAATCCCGGCCTGCCTGCCAATGGAGGATCCCGCCGGCACCGCCCACCACCACCCCGGCGACCACCGCCATCCAGGGCTTCCACACCGGGAACTTGCGGCGATAGCGCGTGAGCTCGTCGTTGGTATAGAGCGTGAGCTTGAGCAGCGTCTTCTTCCCGGCCGGCAAGGTCTCGGTCCGCTGGGTCGGGACATAACCTTCCCGGCTGGCGACGACGGTGTGGCCGCCGGCCCGCACCAGGGTCTCGTGGCGCCCGGGGGCGACGAAGAGCAGCTTGCCGTCCATCGCCACCTGGGCGCCGCTCACCTCGCACTCGATGACCACGCGGGCGAGCTGCCCTTCGACGAGCGACTTGTAGCTCTTCGCGTTCTCGAACTTGTCGGCACCGAGGGGGGCGTCGCCATACTGCATCGCCTGCTCGAGCTCCTGGGAGACGTCGATGGGGCGGTCGAGGTTGATGAGCGCGAGCGCCATGTTGAAGTGGATGGCGGGATGGTCCCAGTGCTTGAGCGCGGCGCGGTACTTCTCGAGGGCCTGGATGAAGAGCGAATCTTCGACGAGGCGGTTGCCTTCGGAGACCAGCGTCTGGGCGGCATTGCGCTCCGCGGCCGGGACGCCCTTGCTCCAAGGGGTCTCCTCGCTCGACTCAAGCGCATTGGAGGGAGACGATGCGGCACTCTCAGGAGACGTCGCGCGGCTCGGGGGTGGTGCCTCGGTGCTGGGGGGAGGCGGCGCGTCGCTGTCCGGCGGCGTCGCATTGTCATCGGGCGGCGCGCTGCGATCCGTCGGCGTCGTGGTCTTCGGGGTGCGATGATGATGGTGATGAGACGACTTTGTCGATGGTTGGTTTTGATGACTATGATGCGAGCCACTGGCTGCGGCGCCGCGGGGGACGGCGAACAGCGCGGCTGCGAGTCCAAGTAAGACGATCCTGGCTCGTGCCATGCTCATGGCTTCAACACCTTGATCACCGAGCTGCCGAATTGCTTCTCCAGCCGCCGGGCGCGCTCCTGCTCGCGGAGCAGGAGCGCCTCGGTCTGCTGCTTGGCCCGACGCGCGGCCTCTTCGCCAGCCTCGGCCCGCTTCTGCGCATCGCGCGCCCGCCGGCGCTCCTTCTCGGCCGAATCGAGCGCGCCGACGAGCTCCGCGTTCTTCTTCTCGAGCTCCTCGTTGGTGCGCTCGACCTGCGTGTTGGCCACCCGGACCTCCTTCTCGGCCTCTCGCTTGGCGGCCTCGGCGCGCTGGCGCTCGCGCTCCTTGTTCTGCACCTCGATGAGGTTCTGTCGCGCCTCGAGCTCGGCCTTGCGCGCCACCTCCGCCTGACGATCGGCCTCGATCTTGGCCCCGCGAATGACCACCAGCGCCACGCTGGCCGCGGCGAGGAGGCCGATCAGGAAGACGACCGAGCCGGCCACGAGGAACCGCTTGCGCCGCACCGAGCCCGCATCGAGCGCGAACACCGCGTCGAGGAAGGTACGCTGCAGCTCGGGCAGCTGGCCGTGGTAGCGCCGCATGAAGCGCCGCGCCTCCTCGACCGTGTCGCCGCGCCAGAGGAGGCCGCTGTCATGACCCTTGGCCTGCCACTGCCGCGCGGCGGAGCGCAGCTGCTCGAGGAACACCGTGTCCTCGAGGCTCTCGTCGAGCCAGCGGCGCAGCGCCGGCCAGCTGTGGATGAGCGACTCGTGGATGAGCTCCACCGTCGCCCCCGTCGACTCGCCGCCGGTCTGGACCACGAGCAGGCGCGCCTGGGCGAGCTGATCGATGAGCTGCTGCAGCTCGCTCGGATCCCGCGAGAGCTCGCTCAGCTCGTCGAGCGAGACGATGGCGCGCGTGCGCTCCGGGGTGACGAGGCGGAGGAAGAGCGAGCGCACGAGCGCGCGCGTCTGCGGCGGGAGCTTCTCGATGACGCTGTCGGCGTGGCTGGCGAGCGCGCCGGCGATGCCGCCGATGGCGCGGTAGCTCTCGGCGGTGAGCAGGCGCCGCGCGGCGTTGCGCGCCTCCCACAGCTTGGTGACGGTGAACTGGAGGAGCGGCAGCGCGCCCTGCGTGGCCTCGAGGTGGCTCAGCATCTCCTCGACCATCTCGGGGGTCTCGAAGTGGTAGCCGGCCATCTCGGCCGGCTGGACCAGGGCGTCGCGCAGCCCGTCGCGCGGGGGGGGACCGAGGAAGAACAGCCCCTGGCTGAGCTCGGTCATGAACTGCTGGTCCTCGGAGACGCGGTCGAGGAAGTCGGAGCGGATGGAGAGCACCACGCGCACCGGCGCGGTGGAGTCGTCGGCCACGCCGGAGAGGCAGACGGTGAAGGCGGTGCGCTCGGCGAGGTCCGGGTTGAGGGTGTAGAGCTCCTCGAACTGGTCGACGAAGAGGAGGACGTTGCGTCCGTTGCGACGGGCGCGGCTGCGCAGGATGACGCCGAGGTAGCCGGGCTCGGCGCGGAGCCGCTGGGCGAGCTTCTGCTGCTGCTCGAGGTCTTCGTTGAGCGTGGTCGATGTGCCGACGAGCGGCGCGAGCAGCTGAGCGAGCGCGGCGATGGGGTTTCGGCCGGGGCGGACGACGATCACCTCCCACGCCTCGCCGGAGTTCTTCAAGGTGGGCACGACGCCGGCGCGCACGAAGGACGACTTGCCGACGCCGGACGGGCCGACGACGCCCATGAGCGGCCGGTCGCGGATGCGCGTGACCATGGCCGCGATCTCGCGCGAGCGGCCGAAGAAGCGGCCGGCGTCGGACTCCTGGAAGGAGGCGAGGCCGGCGTAGGGGCTCTCGGCCGAGTTGATCTGTTGCGCGTAGCGGCCCGGGAGGAAGGGCTCGAGCGCCTGGAGGAGCGCATTGGCGTCGGGGAAACGCTCGTCCTTGTGCTTGCGCAGGCAGCGGTCGACGACCGCGGCGAGCCCGGGGTCGATGTCGGGGATGATCTCGCGCAGGCTCGGCATGGGATCGTCGAGCATGGCGGTGGCGACGAGCTGCATGCCCTGGAGCGGCTCGAGCGGGTGCCGGCCGGCGATCATCCAGAAGAGCATGATGCCCACGGCCCAGATGTCGGTGCGGTTGTCGATTTCGACGCCGATGCCCCACTGCTCGGGCGACATGAAGGCGAGGGTGCCCATGATGGCGCCGTGCCGGGTGAGGTGGGCGCCTTCGGGGCCGATGCGTTCCGCCGCGGCGACGGCCGCGGACTGGGGCTGTCCGCCGGCGGCGGGCTCGCCCTCCTGCAGGACCTTGGCGATGCCGAAGTCGAGCACCTTGATGGTCCCCGATTCGGTGACGAAGATGTTGTCCGGCTTGAGGTCGCGATGGACGATGCCCTGCTCGTGCGCGCACGCGAGCGCGCGCAGGACCGGGACCATGAGCTCGACGGCGCGTGCGGGCGGCATGCGCTTGCTGCTCATCAACTTGGTGAGGGGCTGGCCCTGCAGGAACTCGAGCACCATGAAGGGGCTGCCCTGGTGCTCGCCGACCTCGTAGATGATGACGATGTTCTCGTGGCTGCAGCGGGCGGTCGCGCGGGCCTCGATGACGAAGCGCTGCGTGTGCTCGGGGTGCGAGGTCTGGAGGAACTTGATGGCCACACGCCGGCCGAGCCGCAGGTCGCGCGCGAGGTAGACGGTGCCCATGCCGCCGCTGCCGAGCTCGCGGATGAGCTCGTAGTGCTGGATGCGGGTGCCGGGCGCGATGGGGGCGTTGGGATCGCCATAGGACCCGCCCGACGGGGAACTCCGGAACGACGACGAAGACCGCGAGGAGGGCGCGGAGGCCGCGGGGACGGTGGCCGGTACGGAGGCGCGGGCGGGATTCGCGGTGGCCGCGGTGGCCGCAGGACGAGACGACGCGGAGACCCCGGTGGGTGCCACGGGCGAGGGGGGGGCGCTGGCCTGGGTCGCCGCCACGGCTTGGGCCATCCGGTCGCCGGCAGGGGGCCTGCCCTGGACCGGCTGCGTGGCATAGTTGGCCAAGGCTGGAGGCGGAGGCGGGGCGGCCGGCGCCGGCCTTCCCTGACTCATCATCGGAGGGGGCGGCGCGGCCGGCTTGACCTGGACCACTGCGACGCCCCCGGCGGCCTGCCCGTCCCACCCCTCGGGCTGGATCACCGTGGCGTCGGAGGCGGCCCCGGCGGGGATGATCGCCGCCGGTCCGGGATGCTCATCGGTGACCAAGTTACGCGCCCCGCCCGCCTCGTGTTCGGCCCCTGCGGCCCTCGCCTTGTCCTTGATCATGCTCTCATCTCCTCCCCGGACAGCCTCTGCTCAGGGCAGAGACCCCGGCACAGCGTTCGAGCCTGCCGGGGGACGACTGCGGGCCACGGCGACAATTCGCACACCACAACACATCATAAAAACCGTGTCGGGAGTATCGCGGAAGCCCACTGTGAAAGCAAGTTAGCGAAAAGTCAGTACATTACTGAGGGGCGCGCGGGGAGGAGTTGGTGTCTGCTGTCTGGCCGTGGGCCCGGGCAGGGCCGGTATGAGGATGTGCGAGGCGTCGGTTACGCGGCGCGCGCCAGGGCGAGCGCGCGGTCGATGCGGGCGAGGCAGGTCTCCTTGCCGATGAGCGACACGCAATCGAACAGCCCCGGTCCGGCGCTCGTGCCAGTCACGGCCACGCGCACCGCGTGCACGATGTCGCCGAGCCCGAGCCCCTTCTCCGCCAGATACGCCTGCGTGTCCCGCTCGAGCGTGGCCGCGTCGAAGGCCTCGCGGCCGGCGAGCCACTGCCGGTACTCCGCGAGCCGCTCCGGCGCGCCCGGGGCGCGCACCCGCTTGGCGAACGCCTTGTCTTCGTAGGTCACCTCCTCGCCGAAGAAGAAGGCCCCCTGGAGGAGGATGTCGCCAAACACCTTGAGCCGGTCGCCGAGCACCTCGACGATGCGCGCGATCTTGGCCCGCGTCTCCTCGGACACCGGCGCCCGCACGAGCCCGGCCCGTTCGAGGTACGGCAACATGCGGCTCACCTTCTCCGCGAGCGGCACGTCGCGCATGTACTGCATCTGGAACGCCACCAGCTTGGCCGGGTCGAAGCTCGCCGGGCCCTTGTTCACGCGCTCGAGCGAGAAGTGCGCGATCATCTGCTCGCGCGAGAAGATCTCGGTCTTGTCGTCGAGCGACCAGCCGAGGAGGAGGAGGTAGTTGACGATCGCCTCGGGCAGGTAGCCCACCTGCTCGTAGAAGTCCACGGTCACCGGGTTGAACGTCTCGGCCGTGGTCTCGAGCTTCATCGCCTGCGCGATCGCCTGCCCGTGGGTGTGCACCTTGGCGAAGTCGGCGTTCTTCAGATACGTGTCGAGCTTGCGCTTGGAGAGCTTCTTCTTGCTCCCCGGCTCGGCCACGTACGGCAGGTGCGCGTAGGCGGGCATCGGGTAGCCGAGCGCCTGGACCATGAAGATCTGCCGCGGCGTGTTCGACAGGTGCTCCTCGGCGCGGACGACGTGGCTGATGCCGAAGTCGTAGTCGTCCACGACGTTGGCCAGGTGGTAGATGAACGACCCGTCGGAGCGCTGGATCACGTGGTCCTGCTCCTGCGCCCACTGGAACTCCACGTCGCCGCGGATGAGGTCCGGGATGACGAGCGTGCCCTCGCGCGGCATCTTGAGCCGCACCACGCCCTTGCGCCCCTCGGCCTCGAAGCGCGCCGCATCCTCGGGCGTGCCCGCCATCCAGCGCCGGCTGTAGACGAACTG
>DATAGU010000304.1:0-15560 GCA_036263495.1 Polyangia bacterium
AGCATCCCGCCGTCCTTTGAAGCCCTCGGACGGGATCTCCTCGGCATGACGCTCGTGCTCCAGGAAGCCGCGCCCTACTTCACCGTTCCCTGGAGATCTCACTACGACGCCCTGGACCAGCATCTCGAGTACCTGGCCTCCTTGCTCGGCGACGTGCCCGACGCCGGACCGGAGGCCGACGCCGCGCTGCGGCGGGCCATCGCCTACGGCCGCGACCTCGCCTCCTTCAACCTCTCGGTCCTCTTGTGCGAGCGCAGTCCTGGCGCCGGCTCAACGCCGGTCAGGCGACGGCGATGCTTCACGTCGCGCTGCGCGAACTCACGCCAGCGCAGACGGCACGGGCTCAGGGACTGCGCGGTACCAACTCGGTCAGCGGGGGCGGTAGCCGGCCGCCGGGGTTCGTGTCGACGCAGCAGTGGAACTCATCCGCCAATGCCGACCGATTGCGTGCGGCGCTGGAGAAGAGACTCGGGCGGAAGTTGACCTCCGGCGAGGCAGTGCACCATATCGTGCCGAGCACGCACCGCCAGGCGGAGCAAGCCCGCGTACTTCTCGATGAATGCGGTATCGATATCAACAGTGCGGATAATGGTGTCGTGCTCACGCGGAGCCAGCATCAAGGACATGGGCTACACGGTAAGGAAGCGATCCAGAAGGTCTTCATCCGACTCGAGCGAGCCTCGAAGAATGGAGGACGCGCCGGGGTCATCGATGAGCTACAGCAGCTCGCACGACAAATCCAGAATGGAGCCTTCCCCCCATGACCCATGCCAAGGCGTCATCACCGCAGATATTTACCCTGGAGACCAACCCGGATCGCCACGACGATCTGCTACCCATCTCACTACCAGGCGTTGCCTGGCATCGAGTCTTCGGCGAGCTCTCTGAGGGCGTGCGGTGCGCGGACTGGTGGCAACCGGTCCCGATGGAGCGATCGTATGCGAGCGAGCGGCGAAGTCGCGGCAAGCCGGTGGATATCATCCAGCTGATGGGTCTCGGTCTCACCTTCTCGGGCCGCGCCGTGGAGGTCTTGACGCCCCTGGTCGGCGACGCGATCGAACTCCTGCCGCTCGCCTACGACGGGCCGGGGCACTTTCAGGTGGTCAACATGCTCGACATCGTCGATTGCCTCGACGAAGACCGCTCTATCATCGACCGGCGGTACTCCAATGGAACCATCGCGAGCGTCCAGAAGTACGTCTTCAAACCCGGCAGCACCGAGGGACATCATCTCTTCAAGTGCAAGCAGTTTGACCTTCACAACCTGGTCTCCGCCGAGTTCAAGGCGCTGGTCGAAGAAAACGGCCTGATCGGCGCTTACTTCACCCCCATCGGGGAGTGAGGCCGGAGCCACGCTCGGCATCGAGAGCAACTGCATGGATCGTGGCGCCGTGCTCACGTAGAGCCAGCATGTGGGGCATGAACCCCACAACTGTGGTGTTTCGGCGCAGCCCAAGGCCAGCAGCGTGGGCCGAGGACCGGAGCGCGAAGGACACTGCATGAGAGACCTCGCGGGGGTCTCTCGGTTGTGAAGAGCTGTACTGGGCTCCTCTTAGCCTTGGGCGATTGTGTTCGTCTGCGGGGGCGCATGGAGCGGGAGCTCCAGCGTGGCCGTCGTGCCCTTGCCGACCCCGTCGCTCTGCAGGGTGAGCGTCCCCCCGAGGAGCTGGGCCGCGAGCGCGCTCGAGTGCAGGCCGAACCCGTGGCCGTCCTGGCGCGTGGTGAAGCCATGCGAGAAGAGCCGCGCCTGGTCCTCCGGCGCGATCCCCGTCCCCGTGTCCACCACCTGGATCTGCGCCCGCACCCCATCCGCGCTCAGCCGCACGAGCAGGTGGCGCTGCTCCTGCGGCACCGCGGTCAGGGCGTACTTGGCGTTGCTGATGAGGTTGAGGAGGATCTGCAGCACCTTGTGCCGATCCACGCGCCCCTTGCACACGCCGGTGGCCTCGCTCCGCACCGCGATGCCGTGGCGCCGGAGCGCGGGCGTCTGGATGCGCAGGACGTCCTCGACGAGCTTCGAGAGATCGCACTCGTCGACGAAGAGCGTGGTCTTGGCGTAGTTCTGCTGCACCTCCACCACGGCGCGGATGTGCTCGATGTGCCAGGCCATCGTCTCCAGGTTCTCGCGCAGCTGCGCCCGCTCGCGTAGCAGCTCCTTGGAGAGCGCGGCGATGTAGTCCGGCAGGCGCCGGCCGCGCGGGTCCTGGGTGAGGAAGTCCGCGAGCGCGCCCCGGTGCTGCTCGAGCATGGTGGCGACCTCGCCGATCCGCCCGAGGCGAGAGGCCTTCTCGGAGTCGCGCATCTGGTCGAGGGCGATGACCGTGCTGTTGAGCGCGTTGCCGACGCTGTGCAGCACGTTGGACGCGATCTCGGTCATGCCCGCGGCGCGCGCCGTGTCGACGAGCCGCGCCTGGGCCTCCTTGAGCTCGCGCGTGCGCTCCTCGACCCGCCGCTCGAGCTCGTCGTTGGCCAGGCGCAGGGCCGCCTCGGCGCGCTGCACCTCGGCATAGAGCCGCGCGTTCTCGATCGAGATCGCCGACTGCGCGGCGAGCACCTCCAGGACCGCCAGCCGGTCGGGCGTGAACGCGCGGGCGACGAGGTGGTTCTCGAGGTAGAGCAGGCCGACGAGCTCCGTCTGCCGGATGATGGGCAGGCACAGCACCGACTTCGGCCGCACCCGGCACAGGTACTCGTCCGCCGCGAACGGCCCCGCCTCCACGGCGTCCGCCAGGATCACCCGCTCCCAGCTGCGGCGGACGTAGTTCAGCACGGACACGGGCAGGTATCCCTCGGGACGCCACTCGCCCGATTGCATGCGCACCCGGATGCCCTGCCGCTCCAGGGTGGCCTCGGCGGCGATCGTGAGCCCCTGCCGATCGGCGAGGAGCAGGGCGCCCCGCTCCGCCCCCGTGTGCTCGATCACGAAGGACATGAGCGACTCCAGGAGGCGACCCATCACCATCTGGCCCGAGAGCACCTGGGACGCCTTGATCACGGCCAGCGCCTCCAGCTGCGTGACCGTGGTCCCGCCCATCTGGTGCCCCTCTCCCCCGGTCGTGAGGGACGGCCCGAGGGTCTCCAGCTGGGACAGCTGCCGCTCGATCTGCTCGAGCTTGGGGATCGCGCCCCAGCGCGCATAGGCGTGCTGGGCCTCGTAGAGGTACCCGACCGCGAGTCGCTCCCGCCCCTGCTGCTGAAGGAGGCGCGCGGCCAGCTCGCTGGCCAGCGCCGCGTGCTGGATGAAGCCCTCGCACCTCGCCGCCTCGACCGCGCGCACGTAGCACGCGAGCGCCGCGCCCCCCTCCCCGCGGAGCCGCGCCACCTCCGCCTGCACGAGGAGCTCCTTGTGCTGGAAGTTGGCCGGGCAGTGGGCCGCCCACTTCTGGAGGAGCTCGTGATACGCCGCGAGCCGCTCCTGCATCCGGGCCCGCTCGCCCACGTCCTGCGGTCCGAGCAGCTCCGCGTACACCAGGCACTGCGTGAAGCGGTGCTCGGGCCACGGCAAGAGGCCCTGCGTGGCCACGCGCAGGAGCAGCGGCTCCACCTCCTCGCACAGCGCCGCCGCGGCGGCCGCGTCGCCGAGGAGCAGCAGGAGCCGCGCCTTCATGATGTAGTAGATGCAGAGCGGCTGCAGGTTCCGCTGCTCGAGGCGCGCGATGTACTCCCGCTCGTCGACCTCCGGCGGGCCCTCATCGCCGCGGGCCGCACCGGCGCCCGCGGCGCTCTGGCCCGTCATCCGCTGCGCCAGCAGCCAGCAGCCGTCGGCCAGGTCGATGGCCCACTGGTTCTGCTTCTCTTTGGCGAAGGCCCGCGCGGTCGCGATCTCCTCTCGCCAGTCGGCGGCGGCGGCGCCCTGGAAGAAGCGGCAGTACAGGTTGTGGCCGAGACAATAGGCCGCGTACTGCAGGTTGCCCGAGCCGATCCCGACCTCGTAGCCGGCGAGATAGCTGGCGGTGGCCGCCTTGAGCGGCGCGGACCAGTGGGTCACGGAGCTGCCCGCCATCAGCAAGAAGACGCAGCGCTCCTGGGGCTCGCCGAACTTCTCGCTGAGGCGCAGGGCCACCTCGCCGAACTCACGGGTGGACGCGTAGTCATGGCGGACGAACGCCAGGAGCCCACCGTACCCCGGATACGTATAAGAGACCTGCGGCGCGTTGCCGAACTCGAGCGACAGACGGGCGGCCGTGGCCACCACCACGCCCCACAGCCGCGGGTGCGAGCGATAACAGGGCGGCCCGAGCGCGCTCAGGAGCCGCATGGCGATGCGCTGCTCCCGCGCCGTCACGAGGGGCAGCTCGGCCAGGCAGGCGATGGGCCTGCCCGCGAGCGCGCGATCCACCTCGGCCATGGCCGCGTCCCGGGCGGCCTCGAGGTCCTCCGTGTCCTCGGGCAGGGCCACGCCGAGCAAGCCGAGCGCGTGGCGGCCGACGCGGATGGCCTCGGCATACCGCGTGCGCAGGGTGTACTGGACGAGCAGGATGGCGTAGAGCTCGGCCTTGTCGGGGGCGCTCTGGGCGTGCTCTCCCGCCGTGTGGATGATCTCCTCGGCCTTCTCGAAGTCGCCGCACAGGTACGCCACCCGGGCGCGCAGCTGGTTCAGCTCGAGCGCGAGCTCGTACTGCTCGCGCCACAGCGCCTCATCGACGTGCGCCGCCGCCGCCTCGACGTACCCCGAGGCCGCGGCGTACGCGGTGGCCGCCTCGGCGCGCTTTCCGGCCTCGAGGTTCAGGCGCACGAGCCCGAGCCGCTCGGCGGGCTCGACGATGAGCGCGCTGCCCTGGTTCAGGTGGTCGGCCACCTCGAACAGGCGCTCGGCCTGCTGGGCCGGCGAGAGGTTGTCGAGGAGCAGCCGCCCGATGCGCAGGTGCAGCGCCGCCCGCTCGGAGGCCGGGATGAGCGCGTGCGCCGCCTGCTGCACCCGGTCGTGCACGAACCGGAACCGGCGCACGAGCAGCGCCTGCGTGTCGCCGCCACCATCCAGAGCGCCGCTCCCACGCGTTGATCCGCTCAGGCCTACCGGCCTTCGCTCACCGCGGGCTTCGTCCGCATCGGGTCCCATGGATGCGTGGGAACGGCTGGCGAGCACTTCGAGCGAAGAGGCCGGCAGGACGAAGCCCGCGTCGAGCGGCGGACGGAGATCGCGGAACGTCTCCGCCGGGGAGCGCTCGTAGACGATGGCCAGCGCGTCGAGCTCGAAGCGGTTGCCGAGACAGGCCGCGAGACGAAGGACGTCCTGCGCGGTGGCCGGCAGCTGCTGCAGCCGCCGCACCATCAGCGCCACCACGTTCTCGGTGATGGATTGCGCCTCGATGCTGGAGAGCTGCCAGCTCCAGCGATGCGCCGCGTAGTCGAACGTGAGCAGCTTCTCGTGGTGGATGAGCTGCAGGAAGTGATGGACGAAGAACGGGTTGCCCTCGGTCTTGCGCTGCAGGAGCTCCGCCAGGGGCCGCACGGTCCCGGGCTCGCACTTGAGCGTGTCGGCCAGGAGCGCCGTGAGCGCCTCCCGCCCGAGCGGAGTGAGCACCATGCGGTGCACGGGCAGGCTCTCCTTCTCGAGGCGGCGCAGGAGCAGCAGGAGCGGGTGCGTGTCGCTCACCTCGTTGTCGCGATACGCGACGATGACGAGCAGGTGATGCAGCTCCGGGTCCGTGAGCATCAGCTCGAGCAAGAGGAGCGACGCGCGATCCGCCCACTGGAGATCGTCGAGGAAGATGACGAGCGGCTGCTCGGCCGAGCAAAAGACGCGGAGGAACGCCTGGAAGACCTGGTTGAAGCGGGCCTGGGAGTCCGACGGACCGAGCACCGGCACCGGCTCCTGCGGTCCGAGCAGGAGCTCGAGCTCCGGGATCACCTCGAGCAGCACCTGGCCGCGCCCGGCCAGGGCCTGGCCGAGCCTTTGGCGCAGCGCCGCGAGCCTGCCCTCGTCCGTCGTCAGCGTCTGGCGCACCAGCTCCTTCAGCGCGCTCCGCACCGCATCGAAGGGGACGTTCTTGCGGAGCTGGTCGAACTTGCCGCTCGCGAAGAGCCCCCGGTACCCGGTGAGCGGGCGATAGAGCTCCTGGACGAGGGCCGTCTTTCCGATCCCCGAGTAGCCGGCCATCGCCAGGAGCTCGGTGCCGCCGTGCCGCACGCTCTCGAGGATCTCGAGCATCCTCGCGGTCTCCCGCTCGCGGCCATAGAGCCTCGACGGAAAGTGCAGGGTGTCCGGGAGGTCCTCCGTCCCCAGCGGGAAGTCCCCCAGCGCGTCCTGGCCCGGGTGCTGCAACTCGGCCTGGCACCTCGCGAGGTCGGCCTGGAGGCCCCACACCCCCTGATAGCGATCCTCGGGGTTCTTGCTGAGGAGTTTCCGCACGAGCCGCGCCAGCACCGGCGGGATCCCCGGCACGAGCGCCTCCACGGGCTCGGGCTCCTTGGTGAGGTGCGCGAACACCAGCGCCGCCGCGTCCGGCGCGCTGAAGGGGGGATGCCCGGTGAGCATGTGATGAAAGACCGCGCCCAGCGAGTAGAGGTCGCTCCGCTGGTCCAGCGAGCGCCCCGTGCGCCCCGTCTGCTCGGGGGACATGTACGCGAGCGTGCCCTCGAGCGTCTCCAGGTTCTGGAACGTCGTCAGCGCGGCCGACAGCGTGGTGGCGCTGCCGAAGTCGATGAGCTGCAGCCGATCGCCGCCCGGCGTGAGGAGGATGTTGGCCGGGTTGAGGTCGTTGTGGATGATGCGGTTCTGGTGGAGGACGCCGACGCTCGCGCAGAGCCGCAGGGCCACCTCCAGGAAGCGGGCGACGTCGAGCCCCCCGCGCTGCAGCCTCTGCCCGAGGGGCTGCCCGCCGATGTCCTCGAGCACCAGGATCAGGCGGTGATGCAGCTTGATGAGCTCGTAGACACGGGCCACCGAAGGCTCGTCGAGCGTGCGCAGGATCTCGAACTCGCGCTGATAGAGCGCCACCTCCTCCGGGGAGGGAGACTCCTGACGGTGGATCTTCAGGATGGCCGGACGCTCGTCGGCGAGCCGGACGCCACGCCAGACGAACGAGCGGCGGCTCTCATACAAGCACGTGTGGAGTCGATACCCAGGGATGGCAAGCGACGCAGGCATCACCAAGACCTCGACACAGAAGCGAGAGAGGAGCCTCTAGAGCGCCGCATCGAGCAGCTCCCGCACCCGCGCGTGGTCCCGTACCTCCAGGCGATATCGCTCGCGCCCCACCCCCTCCGGGATCTGCGCCGCCCGCCGTTCGATCCGCCGCTCCGCCTCCCGCAGGGCCGCGGCCGCCGCCTCGGTGCTCGCCGCCGCCCGCCGCGCCTCCGCCACCGCCAGGAGCAGCCGCACGTCCATGAAGTTGACCCCGCCGAGCCCCTCCAGCCGGAGCCACCCCTCTTCCGCCACCTCCAGCGCCTCCGCCACCCGCTCTTCGGCCAACAGGATCCGGCTGAGCGTCGCCGCCCCGAGCGCGACCCCTGCCGGCGCCAGGGTCGTCGTCGCCAGGCCGAGGCGCGCCTCGGCCTCGGCCTGCGCCAGCTCGCCGCGGGCCGCCAGCACGTTCGCCCGGGTGACCTGCCCGAGCAGGATCCAGAACGGCGCCGTCTGCCGCCGGATCATCGCCTCCGCCAGCGCCAGCGCCTCGTCTCCCCACCGCGCCTCACCGAGCTCCGCCAGGACAAAACCGAGCTGCCCCTGGGCCACCCCCAGGATGAACCCCTCCTGGAGCGGCCCGAGCAGGTTCACCGCCGCGCGGCACGACGCCGCCGCGTCGGCGCCCTCGCCGAGCAGCGTCTGCACGAGGCCGAGCTGCGCCTGCATCAGGCCGAAGTAGCGCCAGTCGCCCGCCATCGCGAAGCGGTCCATGCTCCGCTCCGCGCTCACCCGGCAGGGCCAGGGATCCCCGGAGAACATGAGGTCGTACCAGGTGCGCGCCGCCCCGACGCATCCCCGCGAGCGCACCTCGTTCGCCCCGAGCCGCTTGCAGAGCACCTGCGCGCGATCGAGCAGACGCCCCGACACCTCCCGCATCCCGCGCATGCTCGTTTGCAGGATCACCAGCATCGACGCGTCCACGAACGCCCCCTCCGCGCCCCGCGCCGGCGTCGCCGCGGCGAAGCCCTCCACGAGCCGACTCATCTCCTCCGGGTCGAACATCGCCGCCAGCCCGATCCCCACGCCGGTCGCCATGCACCACGCCGAGCTCCCCACCGGCAAGAGCGCGACCCCCTGCCGCGCCGCCGCATGGGCCCCCGGCAAGTTCCAGCTCCACAGCTCGGCCCACGCCTCCATCGCCCGCAGCCGCCCCAGCACCTCCCCCGTCGCTCCGCACGCCACGCCGCGCTCGACGCAGGAGAGCGTCGCCGCGAGCGCATTGGCCTCCATCGCCTGCGCCGCCGCCCGGGCGAAATAGCCTGCTGCCCGCTCCCCCTCGCCGCCCAGCCGGAAGTGCTCCGCCAACACCACCAGGTCCTTCTCCCCCTCGCGCTCGAGGTAGCGCCCCACCAAGGCGTGCCCCGCCTGCCGGTCCGCCTCCGACAGGAGCCCATACGCCGCGTCGCGCACCGTCACGTGACGGAACGCATACTGCGTCTCCCCCGTGAGCCGGCTCGTCCCCTGCCGCACGATCGTCTCCGCGCCCACCAGCATCCGCAGCCAGCGGTCCACCTCGCGCGCCTCGTGACCCGCCGCCCGCAGGAGCTCCACCACCGCCCCCGTCCAGAACGTCTCCCCGAGGAGGCTCGCCACCTCGAGGAGACGCCTGAGCCCCGGCTCGAGGCGCACGAAGCGCGCCTGCAACATCGCCATCATCGTGCGCGGCGGCTCCTCCGTCTCCCCCTCCGCCGCCCCCCGGATGAGCTCCTCCAGGAACAGCGCGTTCCCCTCCGCCTGCTCCACCAGCCGCCCCACCGTCTCGCCCGTCGCCCGCTCGCCCAGCATCTCGCGCACCAGATCCTCACCCGCCCGGCGACTGAGGCGCGGGAGCCACAGCTCCTGCGTCACGCAGCCCTCGCTCCATAGATGAGGGAACAGCTCCTTCACCTCCGGACGCGCCAGCCCGAGCACCAGGAGCCGCTCGTCCGCCAGCTCCTTCAACGCCACCTCCACCAGCCGCATCGTCGCCCCATCGCTCCAGTGGAGGTCATCGAGCACGAGCAGCACCGTGCGCGTCCCGCAGAGCCCCCGCAGGAGCTCGAGCCACGCCCACGTCACCTGATCGTTCATCAGCCGCGGCTCCTGCCGCGCCGCCCGCAGCTGCGGGCTCTCCCCGTCGGGGAATGGGATCCCGCACATCTCCCCGAGGAACTCCACCACCCGCTGCAGATGCCCCACCGGCCCGCTCACGTACCGCGCCACCCGCTCGGCCAGCTGCCGCCGCTGCGCCTCGCCGCCCAGCGCCTCCTCCCCACACCACTCGAGCACCGCCTGCCCGAGGAGGCCGTAGACCGCCCCCGCCCGCAACGGATCCCCTCGCCCGAGCAGGATCTCGACCTCCCCGTCCCCCTCCACCCGCTGGAGGAACTCCTGCCGCAGCCGCGACTTCCCCATCCCCGACGGCCCGATCACCATCACCGCGCGGGCCGTCGCATCCTCCCGACACGTACGCAGGAGGAGCCGCAGCAGCTCGAGCTCCCGCTCGCGCCCCACATAGGGCGTCCGCCGTCCGAGGAGGAGCCGCACCTCCTCCTCCCCCATCCGCTCCCGCTCGAGCACGTACCCGCTCCCGCGCCGATGCATGTGGAAGCGCGTGTCGAGGAGCCCCGCCGTGAGCTCATCCAGCCAGATGTCGGGCTGCGCCGCTGCCGACGACGACCGCGGCTCCTCCGGCGACGCCTCCCTCATCTCCGCGAGCAGCTCCCTCGCCCGCCGCACCGCTTCCCCCGCCAGCTCCGCCCCCGCCCCCGCTCCCCGCCCCGTCGCCACCACCAGCGACCACGCAGCCACTGGCCCGAGGTGTCGCCGCAGTACCCGGGCCGCGCGCGCCGCCTGCAGGGCCTGGTCCGTCGCCGTCCCCCACGCGTGCGGCAGGCAGAGGAGCACCGCCCCCCCGGCCAGGATCTCCACCTCCGCGCCGAGGCCGAGCAGCCGCTCTTGCAACTCCTTCCGCCACCCGTGCGCCCGCTCGCCGTCCTCCGTATCTTCGATCTGCGGGATCTGCGGGACCTGCGGGACCTGTGGCGCCGCCAGCACCACCGAGACCAGCCGCCGGTCCTCGCCCGTGAGCCCCGCCTCTCCGTCCGCCGCCGGCAGGGTCCGTCCCCCCTCCTCCGGCGCCTCCACCATGCGCAGCGCCTCGAGCAGCGCTCGTCCGTCCGCCGGCCGTCCCCCCGGCTGCTTGGCCAGCATCCGCGCGAACAGCTCCTCGAACGCCGCGGGCAGCTCCGGGCGCAGCGCGCCGAGCCGCGGCGCCTCCTCATAAAGGATCTGGGTCAGCAACAACGCCGCGTGCTCCCCCGTAAACGGTACCCTCCCCGTCAGACACTCGAAGAGCACGCAGCCGAGCGCATACACATCCGTGCCCGGTCCCACCACCTCATCCCCCCGCGCCTGCTCCGGCGCGAGGTAGCGCAGCGCCGCCACGATCTCCCCTCTCCCCATGAGCGTGCGCGCCGCCAGGTTCCCCGCCGGGATCCCCCAATCGCGGATCGCGACGCCCTCCACCCGGCCCTGCCGGAGCACCAGCTTGCTCGGCTTGAGCCCCCCGTGGACCACGCCCCGCCCGTGCCCCGCCGCCAGCGCCGCCGCCACCCGCCGCGCCAGGGCCAGCGTCTCCGTCACCGAGAGCGGCTGCCGCGCGAGCCGACCCTGGAGATTCTCGCCCTCCACCCACTCCGTCGCCAGATACATCCACCCGCCCGGACCCTCGCCATGCCCCACGTAGGCCGCGATCCCCTCGTGCCCGAGGCTCGCCAGCGCCTCCACCCGCCGCAAGAAGGACCCCATGTCGCGCGGGTGCGGGCCGACAGGGAACACCTTGAGCGCCACGGACCTCCCCGTCGCCCATTCCCGGGCGCGGAAGAGACCCTCCTGCTCCGTCTGCCATACCGCGTTCTCGATCTCGAACCGCCCCCCCACTTCGAGACCAGGCCCTATCGCCAGTGGTTTCATCTCGACCTCAGTACAGGGCGGAACTGCCGCAGCTCGTTCACCTGGCTCCTGTCAGCGTCTCCTCTCGTGACCGCCGCGCGCTCTCCTGTTCGTGGGAACTCATAGATGATCCAGTCTCATCATCTGACTTGCAGACACAAGCGTCCAGGCGATATCGCATGGCATCGTCATCTTGCGACCCAAGATGAGGGGCTTCGCGAGATCCTCAGAGGGGCCGCGTACAGCCGGGCGGAGGTGATGGGGGGCCGGATGGAATTAAGGAGATGGCTTCTCGTGGCGTCGACTGAGCAGGCACTTCTCGCTCAGCATCCAGGCGAGCTCGAGCACGTCCTGACGATCGAAGGGCTTGCGGAGGAGCCGCAGCCCGGGTCGGTTCACCCGGTGGACGACCTCGTGCCAGGAATAGTCCGAGTAGGCGCTGCAGATCACGACCTCGAGGAGCGGATCGTCGGCGAGGATGTGCAGGATCGTCTCCACCCCGTCCCAGCCCGGCGGCATGCGCATGTCGACGAAAGCGAGGGCGTACGGTTGGCCGCTCTTGAGCGCGCTCAGGACCTTCTGGTAGCCCTCGTATCCCTGCAAGGCCGTATCGACGATGAAGTGGGTCTTCGGCAGGTCGGCCGGGCTCTCCTCGCCGAACAGCTCGGCCTCGAGGGCGTCGAGGGCCCGGTTGTCGGGCGTCGGGCAGAAGACCTTGCGAAAGTCGTCATGGATGGCGGCGTTGTCGTCGATGACGAGGATCCTGCGGGGGGCCTCGGTGTCGTAGGCGCCGTCAGACGCTCTGCTCGCGCCCGCCTCGGGCACGAACTCGCCACCCGCCTCCGGAGGCGACAACCAGAGGGGCATCGGACGCGGCCCCGGGCGATGCCCAGGAGCCATCACGTGGTCGCTAAACATCGAACTTTCTACGTATAACATGGCGCAGCGGCACGCACGAGCGGTGTGCGAGCTGCTGCGGCGCGCGGCCCGTATGCGCCCACCCCCTTCCTTGCGGCCCCGGAAGCCCCCATGTTAGGAAGCGTCGTGTCCTCGCTCGCTCGCCGGCGTCTCCCGCAGCTCCTCTGCCTCGCGCTGCTACTCGCCGGCCCCCGCGTCGCCCACGCCTCCGCCAAGGAGTTCGTCCTCTCGCTCCAGCCCGCCTTTGCCCTCGTCTACCAGACCAACCCGAACCAGACCCGCAGCACCGTCTTCGGCGGCGGCGGCGGCATCGACTTCTCCTACGGCGTCTCCGAGTCCCTGGCCGTGCGCGTGACCGGCGCCTGGACCGCCCACGCCCTCGGCGCCACCACCACCACCCCGGCCGGCGTCCTGCAGGCCTACCACGCCGGCGCCGGCATCACGTACCTCTTCGACGTCCTGCGCCTCGTCCCCTACATCGACTTCTCCATCGGCCTCCTCGGCACCGCCCGCCCTGGCACAAGCGGCCGCACCGACATCTCCAACCAGTTCGGCCTCCAGGTCGGCGTCGGCGTCGATTACCTCATCAACCGCACCGTGGCCGTCGGCTTCGTCGTGCGCTACCACGTCTACCTCACCTCGCTCACCCAGATCCCCGCCTACCTCTACCTCGGCCCGCGCGTCGCCTTCCATTTCGGCGGCTGATCCCGCGCCGCAGACGCCCCGCACCGGTCGCGCGCCTCGCACACCGCCTCCCGGTTGCCACCGCCTCCCAATCGTGATTCCGTTGGATCCCCAATGTTGAACCACATACCGATCCGCGCCCGCCGTCCCCGCGCACCATCGCGCCTCCCACGCGGCGTCCTCGTCGCGGCCCTGTCCACCATCGCCCTCCTGACCGGCTCCGCCTGCAAGAGCAGCGTCGCCATCCACTTCGCCGCCAAAGTCGGCGACAAGACCTTCCGCTGCGGCCAGAGCTACCCCGACCTCGGCACCACCAAGTCCACCTTCACCCCCTCCGACCTGCGCTTCTACATCAGCGAGGTGCGCCTCCTCCGCGCCGACGGCCAGGAGGTCCCGCTCGAGCTCGACCAGGACGGCAAGTGGCAAGCCAAGGACGTCGCCCTCCTCGACTTCGAGGACAAGACCAGCCTGTGCTTCAACGGCACCCCCGACACCAACGACACCATCCACGGCCGCGTCCCCTCCGGCGATTACCAGGGCATCCGCTTCACCCTCGGCGTCCCCTTCGCCTTGAACCATAACGACAACACCCTCGCCCCCTCGCCCCTCAACCTCTCGACCATGTTCTGGGGCTGGAACGGCGGCTACAAGTTCCTCCGCATCGACGCCAAGACCACCGGCCTCCCCGGCATCGAGATCCACCTCGGCTCGACCGGCTGCACCCCCCAGGAGGGCCGCGTCACCGCCTGCGCCCGCCCCAACCGCGCCGACATCCGGCTCACCGGCTTCGACCCCCGGAGCAAGACCCTCGTCGCCGACCTCGCCAGCCTCCTCGCCGACGTCGATCTCGACCACAACCAGGCCGACACCGCCCCCCTGTGCATGGCCTCCGGCACCGACGCCGACTGCGGCGGCATCTTCAAGCGCCTCGGTCTGCGACTCACCGACGGAACCCCGGACCCTGGCGGACAGCAAACCTTCTTCCGGGTGGAGTGACCCCCGAGCCACCCGTCGGAGTCATCCACCCCTGCGAGATCCCCATGCAGCGCTCACGACCAGGCCTCCGCGCACCGCGTCCCACGCCGCTCCTCCTCCTCCTCCTCGGGCTCTTGCCCCTCGTGTCCCTTGCGTCCCTCGGGGCAGGCTGCAAGTCCGACAAGGGCTACGCCTGGAACCTCCCGAACGGCTTCCCCAAGCCCAAGGTGCCCGAGGACAACCCCATGAACCCGGCCAAGGTGGAGCTCGGGCGGCGCCTCTTCTACGACGTGCGGCTGTCCATCACCGGGCAGTACTCCTGCGGGAGCTGCCACCAGCAGAAGCACGCCTTCACCGATGGACGGGCCCAGGCCCTCGGGGCGACCGGGCAGCTCCACCCGCGCGGCTCCATGAGCCTCGCCAACGTCGCCTACAGCACGAGCTACGGCTGGGCCAACCCGATCCTCACGTCGGTCGAGAAGCAGGCCCTGATCCCCCTCTTCATCGAGCATCCGGTCGAGCTCGGCCTCGCCGGCCACGAGAACGAACTCCTCGCCCGCCTGCGCGACGACGGGCGCTACCCCGGTGAGTTCGCCGCCGCCTTCCCTGAGGACAAGGGGAAGGAGCCCATCACCATGTCCCACGTCGTGCGTGCCATCGGGGCGTTCGAGCGCACGCTCATCTCCTGTGACTCCGTCTATGACCGCTACACGCAGGGGCACGACGACGGCGCCATGTCCGAGTCGGCCAAGCGCGGGGAGGTGCTCTTCAACTCGGAGCGCCTCGAGTGCTTCCACTGCCACGGGGGGTTCAACTTCACCGACTCGACCATCTACGAGGGCAAGGCGTTCGTCGAGGCCGCCTACCACAACAACGGGCTCTACAACATCGATGGCAAGGGCACCTACCCTCCGAGCAACACGGGCGTCCACGAGGTCTCGGGCAACCCGCTCGATATGGGGCGCTTCAAGGCGCCCACCCTGCGCAACATCGCGCTCACGGCGCCCTACATGCACGACGGCAGCATCGCCACGCTCGAGGAGGTCATCGACCACTACGCGGCGGGCGGACGCACCATTCATGGGGGCCCCTACGCGGGGGACGGGAGCAAGAACCCGAATAAGAGCTCCTTTGTTCAGGGGTTCCAGCTGACGGCGGAGGAGCGGCAGGACCTGCTGGCGTTTCTTCGGAGCCTGACGGACCAGACGTTCGTCAATGATCCGAAGTTCTCGGATCTTGGGCTCTGAGGGCCTGAACCCCTCCCCCTCCGCGGGTGCGCGCCACTCAACCGGGGCAACCGGGGGGTACGCGCCACTCAACTGGGCACAGGGCGGTATCTGTGCCGCACCTTGCATGCCGCTCGTGCCATCGCCTCGGCCTGGAGCTTCACCGACTGCGCTTGTCGCTCGAGCCCCCGAGCGAAGCGAGCTTGCCCTTGACTGAGACGAGGACCCCGGCACCCCACCGCCGCCTCGACCTCGGGTTCTTCAGCTTTTGCGGTGCCCTGGCCGGTTGCGTTCACACTGGCCGCTTCATCCCATCTGAGTGCGCTTCCGCAGGCATTGGCAGTAGGGTCGGCCCTGGGCCCTCGGCGTGGGCCGAGGACCCCGAGTGCGGAGCGGCCCTGCACAGAAGGTCCCTCGCGGTGGTCACCAAGTTGCGGAGCGCTGTACTTGGTACAGCGCCCTGTAAGTTGGTGACCATCGCAAGGTCCTGATGAGGCCTGTCCAGGTTCTGAGTCGAGCGCTGCGATCCTGGTTCCCAACCGGGGGGTACGCGTCACTCAACCAGGGGGTACGCGTCACTCAACCCCCCCGTACCGGCATTCAACCCCCCCAGACCGCCACTCAACCAGGGGGTACGCGTCACTCAACCCCCCCAGCACCGGCATTCAACCCCCCCAGCACCGGCATTCAACTCC
>DATAGU010000305.1:0-19769 GCA_036263495.1 Polyangia bacterium
CGAGCTTCATCACAGCAGGACCCATCTAGAACGCGACCCCATGCATTGATCCGCTCAGGCCTTTTGGCCTTCGCTCACCGCGGGCTTCGCCCGCATCTTGTCCCATCGATGCATGGGGCCGGCGGAGTAGCGTAGCGCGGCGGGGCGAAGGGGACAGGAGGTCCGGCCGGCGGGCCGCAGGGAGGCGGGAGCCTACCGCTCGAGCACGGAGCAGGGGAGGGCCGGCGCGGTCGAGGTGGACGTATGCGCCTGCTCGCCGAGTTCGCGTCCCAGGCCTTGCCCTGTCAGATCGGCCCGCACCGGGTCATCCTGATCGCTCCCCGCGCTCACGGACACACCCGAGCGCGCCGGGTTGAACAGCTCGAGATCGACCGTGCCGGTGGTGTTGCGGCTGACGCAGGTGTCGGGGGTGATGCAATCGGCGTTGCTGCCGCACGCGCCGCCGCTATTCTGGCACTGGCCGCTGCGGGTGAAGCCGCCGGCCACGAGCACGGTGCCATCGGGCAGGAGCGTCTGGCTATGACCCCAGCGCGCGATCTGCAGCCCTTCCCG
Source organism: Polyangia bacterium (assembly GCA_036263495.1). Taxonomy (GTDB): domain Bacteria; phylum Myxococcota_A; class Polyangia; order Palsa-1104; family SHYY01; genus DATAGU01. The sequence goes on from DATAGU010000305.1 coordinate 553, forward strand.
CGCCCCGTTGACGAGAGGGGAGAGGGCCTGGATCCGGTTCGTCGCCCCATCGTAGAGGAGCGCCTGATGCACGGCGCACGTGGGCGTGGCGTCATTCTCCTCGCAATCGCCGCTTCCGCAGTCGGCGCCGCCAAAGCGCGCCGTCCCGCCGCTCAAGAGGATGCGGCCATCGAGGAGCCGGGTGGCGGCGTTCCAGGCCACCGGGCGCAGGTGCCCCGGGTCCGTGGGAGGGCAGGTCAGCTCGAGGGACAGGTCGCCCAGGGGCGCCACCTGGGTCACGCTGTACCCACTGGCGGGGTCGTAGTCGAGCCGCTGCGGGAACAGGGTCGAGGGGCTGTAGGCGCCATTGCCGTCTCGCAAGAACCCGCCCGAGACGAGGGCATGGATCTGGGTGTCGGCCGGATTGACGAACGGCGTGACCGTGGGGAACCACAGCGGCGGCAGGCCCCCGGAGAGGACAGTGGGGGAACCGTAGGCCGGCGAGGCGTAGTCGACCACGGCCACCGGGTTCGTGCTGGGATCGTTGCCGCCCACGAGCAGGACCGAGTTGTCGTCGATCGGGACGAGCCCCGGGCCGACGCGGACCCCCACCCGCGAATCTGAGCCCAGGGACGAGCCCGTGCTGGCCGTGGTGATGAGGGCCGCCGTGTCGTTGGCCACGCTGGCGGACACGTTCGCGGCGAGCGACGTGAAGCCGCCCGCGAGCGCCAACCGCCGCCCGGAGAGGGGCGCCCCCCCCTGGAAGATGGCCGGCTGGATCTGCTCGAGCCCCGCGGCGGCGCGGCGCGTGAGGGTGCGGGCGGCCGGATCATAGGTGAGGATCTCGGTGGCCGGCACGGCGATCAAGTTCGCCACGGGCGTCAGGCGGAGGTTGCCGGCGAAGGTGGTGTTGGTCGTGAACGCCGCGGGTGGCGTGCCCGACGGGGAGGCGTACGAGACCCCGCCCACGAGCACGATCTCGATCAGGTTGGGGTTGCTGGCCGGGGGCGGCAGCACGGCCGCCTGGTGGAAGGCGCGCGGCGTGAGGGCGTCGCCCCCGGTCAGGGTCACGAACGCCTCGGTCGTCGGGTCGTACACCTCGGCCGAGCCGACGATGTAGAAGTCCGCGCCCGCGATCGAGTTGTCGCTCGTGCTGTTGGCCAGGCCGCCGAGGAAGAGGATCTGGCCGTTCGGGAGCACGGTGGCGCTGTGGAAGGCCCGGGTGCGCCTGAGCTTGAGCCGGGGCAGGCAGCGGAACGACTGGGTCGGGACCAGGGTGAGCGGCCGGGGGGCGTCGGGGTTGTACGCCTGGTTGGGGGTGAGGCTCTGGCCGAACAGGGCGCCCGAGGCGATGCGCTCGTAGCCGCTTGGGCCCGCGCGGAAGGCCTCGGCGAAGAAGTCCACGGTGCTGCCCGCGGGCGGCGTGGGGAACCGCAAGGGAGGCGGCGCCTTGGCGCCGGCTTCGAGGAGGAGGTCACAGATCTGCGGGGTGGTGCTGCCCGGCTGGCGGACGCGTACGGTCAGGCGGGTCCGGGCCAGGCCCGTGAGGGTGTTGAGCGCGCCCTCGCCCTGGCAGGTGTTGTTCCGTTCCGGTTGGGCCACCACCAGGGACAGGTAGGGACCGACATTTTTGCCCCCGCAGCTGACGAGGCAACCCGCGGCGACCAAGAGCCATCGATTGAGCGTACGCATCGCGGCCGAGCCTAGCGAAAAGGGGGGGGCCAAGCAATTCGTCCTCTGGTGTGACGAATCGGAGCGCAGGTGAGACGATCAAGTTCGGTCGCTGTTAACGTTAGGAGCGCAGGTGAGACGATCAGGTGCAGTTGCTGTCAACATCAGGTGCGTAGGGGAGACGATCACGTGATCTGGTGGTGAACATCAGGAAAAAAGCTGAGGCGATCCGGTCCGCTCGATGGACCGTTGGGCGGGCCCTGGCCCGCGTGGGGGACGACCTCGTGAGCGGCGCCCGAGAAGACGGAATTCTCGGGGTTTCATTTGACAGCGCCGCGAGCCGTGGGCTAATGGAGACCGGCACGCGGCCGGGGCGCCGCCAGCGACGGCTCCAAGTCCACCACGTCCGCCTCGTCTTCCCAGTCCGCCCCGTTCCTGTGGTGGGCAGCCCCGGTGCCAAGCCAGGAGGCCCTTCCCCATGTCTACGTCAGTGTCCACATCGACCTCGAGCCCGGCTCCTTCACAGGAGATCGTCATCGTCGGCGCCGCCCGCACCCCGATCGGCAGCTTCCTCGGGGATCTGGCGCCGCTGCGCGCGCCCGAACTGGGCGCGGTGGCCATCCGCGAGGCGCTCGCCCGCGCCCGCGTGGCCCCGACCGACGTGTCGGAGGTCTATATGGGTAACGTGCTGCAGGCCGGGGTTGGACAGGCGCCGGCCCGCCAGGCCGCCATCTATGCCGGCCTGCCTCCGGCGGTGCCGTGCACCACGGTGAACAAGGTGTGCGGCTCGGGGCTCAAGGCGGTGATCCTGGGCGCCCAGGCCATCCTGCAGGGCGACGCCGAGGTGGTGGTGGCGGGCGGCATGGAGTCGATGTCGAACGCGCCCTACCTCCTGCCCAAGGCGCGCGACGGCCTGCGCATGGGCAACAAGGAGCTCGTCGACGCCCTGGTCCATGACGGCCTGTGGGACGTCTACAACAACTTCCACATGGGCAACGCGGCCGAGCTGTGCGCCCGCGAGCACCGCATCGATCGCGCCGCCCAGGACGAGTTTGCGGCCGAGTCGTATCGCCGCGCGCAGGCGGCCCAGGCCGCGGGGAAGTTCCGCGCCGAGATCGTGGCCGTGGAGGTGCCGCAGAAGAAGGGCGCACCGAAGCGCGTGGAGCTCGACCAGGAGCCGACGCGCGGCGGCGATCCGAGCAAGTTCTCGACCCTCAAGCCGGCCTTCCAGAAGGACGGCACCGTGACCGCGGCCAACGCCTCTACGATCAATGACGGCGCGGCGGCGGTGGTGCTCATGAGCCGCGCCGCGGCGGAGAAGCGGGGTCTCGCGCCGCTCGGCCGGCTGCGCTCGTGGGGGCAGCACGCGCAGGCGCCGGAGTGGTTCACCACCGCGCCCGCACCGGCCATCGAGAAGGCGCTCGGCAAGGCGGGTTTCGGCAAGAACGACGTCGATCTCTACGAGATCAACGAGGCGTTCGCGGTCGTGGCCCTCGCCAACAACCGGCTGCTCGGGCTGGATCCCGCCAAGGTCAACGTCTCGGGCGGGGCGGTGGCGCTCGGCCACCCGATCGGCGCCTCGGGCGCGCGCCTGCTCGTGACCCTCCTCTACGCCCTGGCGGATCGCGGCGTCCGGCGCGGCTGCGCGGCGCTGTGCATCGGCGGGGGCGAGGGCATCGCCGCGGTGGTGGAGCGCTAGCGATGGCCGATGTGAATCGCATCCAGTCCGTGGGCGTGGTGGGCGGCGGCCAGATGGGCGCGGGCATCGCCCAGGTGGCGGCCCAGGCCGGCTGCCGCGTGCTCCTCGTCGATGCCACGGCCGAGCTGGCCCAGAAGGCGGTGCGGCGCATCGACGAGTCGCTCGAGCGCCTCCAGCGCAAGGGCAAGCTCACGGCCGAGCAGCGCAGCGAGGCGATCGGGCGCATCGCGCCCGCGGCGGGCTACGCGGATCTCGCGCCGTGCGACCTCCTCATCGAGGCGGCGACCGAGAAGCAGTCGCTCAAGCTCGACATCTTCCGCCAGCTCGACAAGGTGGCCAAGCCGGGGGCCATCCTGGCCTCGAACACGTCGTCGATCTCCATCACCCTGCTCGGCGCGCAGACCGCGCGGCCGGAGAAGGTGCTGGGGATGCACTTCATGAATCCGGTGCCGGTGATGAAGCTGGTGGAGGTCATCCGCGGCCTGGCCACGGACGACGACACCTACCAGACCGCGCTCGGCCTCGCGCAGCGGCTCGGCAAGGAGGTGGTGACGGCCAAGGACATCCCGGGGTTCATCGTGAACCGGCTGCTCATCCCGTTCCTCAACGAGGCGTGCTTCGCGCTCCAGGAAGGGCTCGGCACGGTCGAGGACATCGACAAGGGCGTGCAGCTCGGCCTGAACCACCCGATGGGCCCGTTCCAGCTGGCGGATCTCATCGGCCTCGACACCTGCCTGGCGATCGCCGAGGTGCTGCAGCGCGAGCTCGGCGAGGACAAGTACCGCCCGGCGCCGCTCCTGCGCCAGTACGTTGCCGCCGGCTGGCTCGGCCGCAAGACCGGCCGCGGCTTCTACACGTACTAGCCGAGCTACCGAACGTCTCCACTTCCCTCCCCGGCTCGGGTATAAGCCTGCTCGCCCAGCAAGCCATCGCATGCGCGAGGAGGTCTCCGTGAGCTACCAGAACCTGATCGTCGAGAAGTCCGGAAGCCGCGCCGAGGTGACCGTGAACCGGCCGCAGGCGCTCAATGCCTTGAACGGTCAGACGATGGAGGAGCTGACCGCGGCCTTCCGCGCCCTCGACGCCGACCCGGACGTGCGGGTGGTGATCGTGACCGGCGCGGGCGACAAGGCGTTCGTGGCCGGGGCCGACATCTCGGCCATGGCCGACCTCGGGGTCACCGAGGCGCGCGCCTTTGCCCGCCTCGGCTACACGCTCGGCCTGACCCTGGCCGGGATGAAGAAGATCGTGATCGCCGCGGTGCATGGCTTTGCCCTGGGCGGCGGCTGTGAGCTCGCGCTCGCGTGCGACTTCATCTACGCCTCGGACAAGGCCAAGTTCGGTCAGCCCGAGGTCAAGCTGGCGGTGATCCCGGGGTTTGGCGGCACGCAGCGGCTCGCCCGGCGCGTGGGCGCGGCGCGCGCGCTCGAGCTGGTCACCGTGGGCGAGCCGATCTCGGCCGAGGAGGCGCTGCGCATCGGCCTGTGCAACCGCGTGGTGGCCGGGGGGCGTGACGCGCTCCTCGAGGAGGTGCGCAAGGTGGCGGGCCAGATCGCCGAGCGCGGCCCGGTGGCCGTGGCCCTGGCCAAGCAAGCCGTGCGCGAGTCGCTCGAGCTGTCGCTCGATGCCGGCTGCCGCTACGAGGGCGATCTGTTCGCGCAGTGCTTCGCCACCGCGGATCAGAAGGAGGGTATGCGCGCCTTCCTCGAGAAGCGGCCGGCCCGCTTCCAGGGCCGCTGAACACCGCCTCCCCTCTCCCACGACCCGCTTCAAAAGCAGATCCTTCCTTACAAACAGGTCTGGAACCCGCTGCCGGTTCATGGTCCACTCCAGATCATGCCGCCGGCTTGGATCTTCAAACCAGGGGAGCGGGAAGCAGAAGTCACGTTTCAGTTCTTTGCCGCGCTCACCGCCGGGGACGCCTCGGCGCTGGCCGAGCTCCTCGACGAGGCGGCGTGGCTCGAGAACATCGACGGGCCGGTCCCCACGGCCGGGCGCCATGAGCTGGCGGCACTCCTGGCCGGTCATAGCCGCGAGGTGGAGTATCGTCTCGAGGAGGTCTATGCCGGTGTCGGTCGGTCGCGGGCGCGCTTCAGCCTGCTCGTGGCCGAGGTGCCGGGCGGCATCCTGCTGGAAGCCTGTTTGAGCTTCCGGGACCGGCACATCACGGCCATCGTGGTGCGCCAGCCGGAGCCGGAACCGCTGCTTTGCGCCGGGCAGCGGCCAGAAGCGTGACGACGACTTGAACGCCGCCCCCCTTTGCGACAACCCATCTGAGCGGGGCCGGTAGACGCCCCCACATCGCATGCCCGCATGCTCAAGTACTGCCTGATCCTCTCCTTCGCCGTGCTCTGCGGGTGCCGCCCGCCGCGCGCGGTCACCACGAACCCGCCGATCGACACGGCGCCGCCCGACAGCGAGTTCGCGCTGTCGCCCGGCGACACGTTCGATGTCCGCGTCTTCGGCGAGCCCGACATGACCGGGGCCTACAAGGTGGCGCCGGACGGCACGATCGACTTTCCGCTCGTCGGCCAGGTGATGGTCGAGGGGCTCTTGCCGCACGATCTGGCACGCAAGCTCGAGGACCGGCTGCGCGATGGGTACCTGCGCAATCCGCACGTCTCGATCCTCATCAAGGAGCAGACGTCGAAGAAGATCATCGTCATCGGCCAGGTGGCGCGCCCCGGCACCTTCAGCTATGCGGCCAACATGAACATCGTGGAGGCGATCACCGTGGCCGGCGGGTTCACGCCCATCGCGGCCAAGAACAGCACCACGGTGACCCGCGTCGAGCAGGGCAAGAAGGTGTCGGTGCGCGTGCCGGTGGCCGACATCAGCGAGGGCAAGGCAGGGAATTACCTGGTGCGGCCGGGAGATATCATCTCGGTGCCGGAACGCATCTTCTAGTAAGCTCGTAGGCGTGGCCCTTCGCTCATGGCCCCTCATCGGCCCATCAGTCAATCGATGACAGGCATCGCGCGGCGCTCAGGGCAGGTGCTCACGGTCATGGCGGCGGGTGTGGCGGCGCTCGCGCCGCTCGCCATCGGCGGGGTGTTGCCGTGGATGCAGGTGGCGTTGAGCGCGCTCTGTCTCGGGCTGCTGGTGGCGACGGCGCTGCGGCACGGCGAGGGGACGCGGGGCCTGAGGCTCGGGCCGCTCTCGGGGGCGCTCCTGCTCGGGGCGGGCATCACGGCGGTGCAGCTCGTGCCGCTGCCGCGCGCCCTCGTGTCGCTGGTCTCGCCCGGGACGGTGGAGGCGCGGGAGGACGCGCTCGGCGCGGCGCCGGGGTGGCTGCCGCTCACGCTCGACGTGCCGGCCACGGCGCTCGAGCTGGTCAAGGCGCTGGCCGTGGCCGGGCTGTTCGTGTCGGTGGCCGCGCTCGCCCACCGGCAGCGGCGGGCGCGTGTCGTGCTCGGCGCCCTGGCCGTGGTCGGGGCGGCGATCGCGATCGCGGGCGGGCTCCAGCGCGCGCTCGGGGCGGAGTCGATCCTCGGGGTGTACCGGCCGGACTGGAGCAAGACCTTCGTCGGGACGTTCGTCAACCCGAACCACGCGGCGGAGCTGTTCGGGCTGTCGCTGTGCCTCGGGATCGGGCTCGGGGCCGAGGGCGGCGCCTGGCGCACGCTCGGGGTGCTGACGTCGATCGCGTCGATCGGGGGGCTCGTGCTCTGCAACTCGCGCGGCGGGCTGGTGGTGTTCGGTCTCCTCGGGGCGGTGCTGTTGGCGCTCATCCTGGCCCGCCACATGGGCCGAGGCGGGGCGGCGCTCCTGGCGGCGCTCGTGCTCGGGGCGGCCGGGGCGCTGGCGCTGCTGGCCAACGAGGAGGTGAGCCGGCGGTTCGCGCAGCTGCGCGGCGAGTACCTCTGGACCAATGAGAAGGTGCACGCCTGGCGCGACGCGCTCCCGATGGTGCGCGACTTCTTCTGGACGGGCGTCGGGCGGGGGGCGTTCATGGCGCCGTTCCAGCGCTACCGCACGGTGGAGGACGGGGCCTCGGTGACGCACCCGGAGAACGTCCTCCTGCAGCTCGGGAGCGAGTGGGGCGTGCCGCTCACGCTGGCCGTGCTGGGCCTGGGGGCGGCGGCGCTGTGGCGGCTGCGGCACCGGCTGAAGGAGCTCGGGCCGGCGGAGTGGGGTGCGGGGTGCGGGGCGATCGGGGTGGTGGGGCAGAACCTGGTGGACTTCGGGCTCGAGTTCCCGGGCATCGCGCTCCCGTGGGCTGCGGTCGCCGGGGTGGTGGTGGGGCGGGCCTGCGCCAAGGGCGGCCTCGCCCAGGGGGGGTTCAGGAGATGGCGGATGCGGCCGGGGATCTTGTGGGCGCTGGCCGGGGTCTGGGTGGGGGCGCTCGGGCTCGGGCTGTGGGCGGTGCCGCGGACCCTGCGGAGCGACGACCGGCATCTCTGGGAGCGGCTCCAGGCCGACGCGGCACCGGCGGAGATCGACCGGGTGGCGCAGGAGGCGATCGCGCGGCACCCGTGCGATTACCATCTCGAGCTCCTGGCCGCGTTCGGGCACGCGCGGGCGGAGGGGGGCGCCGACGCGAAAGGGGGGCAGGGGGAGGTGATGCGCCATCTCAATCGCGTGCTGCGGCTCAAGCCGAGCGACGTCGAGGCGCACCGGCTGGCGGGGTTGACGCTCGGGCGCATGGGGCGGCGGCGCCAGGCGGCGCTGGAGTACCGCACGGCCTTTCAGCAGGGGCTGCCCCTGTCGCCGAGTTACCTCGACGAGATCGCGGTGCTCGGCGGGGCGGCGCTCGAGGCGGTGCCGCAGACGACGGATGCGCTCCTCCTGCTCGCACGGCACGTGGCGCGGCGCAGCCCGGCCCTGGCGGACGCGGCCTGCGCGCGGGCGGCTGAGCTTGCGCAGGGGGCGGGAGCGGAGCCTGGGCAAGGGAGGGAGCCAGGGATGGGAGATGATCGGCCGGCGCGGCTGGCGGTGCAGCTGGCGTTGGAGGCGCCAGGCCCGGGCAAAACGGACGGGGCGCGGCTCGTGCGCGCGGCCGCCGGGCTGGAGCAGGCGGCGGCATCGGCCGAGGCCGTGGGGTTGGCGGCCATGGCGTATGGCAGGGCGGGCCGGGCGCAGGAGGAGGAGCGGGTGCTGGTGGCGGGCCGCGGGCGCTTTCCCACGGATGCCTCTCTGGCGGTGGCGCTCGCGCGGCTGCGCCGGGCGCGGGGCGATCTCGAGGGTGCGCGGGCGCCGCTCGGCGACCTCATCGCGCACACGACGGACCTCGAGGCGCGCCGTCAGGCCGAGGAGGAGCGGGCGGCGATCGAGGATCAGGCGGGCAACGCAGCGGCGGCGGTGGCGGCGCGGGCGCGTGCCCACCTGTATCAGCGGGCGTTATCCGGCGCGGGGGGCGTGCCGCCGGCGGCGCCGGCCCGGCCGTAACGCCTTTTGTACCGTCCCTGCGGAGGGTCATTCCGCGGGGTCAACGAGCTCAAGGGCGGCGTGTTCTGCAGCAGGTCGTCGCAGGTAGAAATCTGAATTTCTGCCTCCGTGTGACCCACTTACTCTGCATGGGTACCGCTCCCGCATCTCCAGGCAACCTCCTCTCCCCCCGGCGGATAGCCGTGCTATAGGGAGGCCCATGCGACTCCTCGTGACAGGCGGTTGCGGCTTCATCGGGGCCAACTTCGTCCGCTGGCAGCGCCAGCATCATCCGGAAGACCAGTTGGTGGTGCTGGATGCGCTGACCTATGCGGGGAACCTCCACAACCTCGACGGCCTCGGCGTGACCGTGTGGGCGCCCACCGGCGCGGCGACGGCACCGGCGTCCCTGGCCGTGGCCGCCGGCGGTCATCCGGAGGCGAAGGCGAAGGCGGACGGCGTGGTGTTCGTGCGCGGCGACATTTGCGACGCGGTGCTCGTGGACGCGCTCTTCGGCGAGTTCGCCATCGACGCGGTGGTGCACTTCGCGGCCGAGAGCCACGTGGATCGCTCGATCCTCGGCCCGGCGGCGTTCGTGCGCACCAACGTGATGGGCACGGCCACGCTGCTCGAACGGGCGCGGGCGGCCCAGGTGAGCCGCTTTCTCCAGGTGTCGACCGATGAGGTCTACGGCGACCTCGGCCCCACGGACCCGCCGTTTTGCGAGACCACGCCGCTCGGCCCGCGGTCGCCCTACTCGGCCTCCAAGGCCGCGGCCGATCACCTCGTGCAGGCGTACTTCCACACCTATCACTTCCCGACGCTCATCACGCGCTGCTCGAACAACTATGGGCCCTACCAGTTCCCGGAGAAGCTCGTCCCGCTCATGGTGCTCAATGCGCTCGCGGACCAGCCGTTGCCGGTCTATGGCGACGGGATGAACGTGCGCGACTGGCTGCACGTCGAGGACCACTGCGCGGCGCTCGATCTGGTCCTGCGCCGCGGGCGCGAGGGCGAGGTTTACAACGTGGGCGGGGACAACGAGCGCCACAACATCGAGATCGTCCGTCAGGTGCTCGCGCTCCTCGGCAAGCCGGAGTCGCTCATCCGGTTCGTCACCGACCGGCCGGGGCACGACCGGCGCTACGCCATCGACGCGCGCAAGCTGCAAGGGACGCTCGGCTGGGCGCCGCGTTGGCGCTTTGCCGAGGGGCTCGCGGCCACGGTGGCGTGGTACCGGAGCAACGAGGCGTGGTGGCGCGCGATTCGCTCGGGCGAGTATCAGAGCTGGTACGAGCGCAACTATGGCGCCCGGGAGACGCTCGTGGCGCAGACCGCCGCCGCGGCGACGACAGTGGTGGCCGGCTCCAGGGCCTCCTCATGAAGGCGCGGCGTGCGGTGGTGCTGGGGGCCGGAGGGCTGCTCGGCGGCCATCTCCTGCGGGAGCTGGAACGGAACGAGGTGTCCGTGACGGGGTTCGATCGCGCCGCCTGTCCGCTCGAGGACGAGGTGCGGGTGCGCGAGGCGGTGGCGGGCGCGGACTGGGTGTTCAACCCCGCGGCCTTCACCGACGTCGATGGGTCGGAGCGGCGGCCGGAGGCGGCGTGGGCGGCCAACGCGCTCGGCGCCGAGAACGTGGCGCGCGCCACCCGCGACGCCGGCGCCCCGGGGGCCGTTGTGGTGCACGTGTCGACCGACTTCGTGTTCGACGGCGCCCTTCCGAGGCACTACGACGAGTTCGACGAGCCGAGGCCGCTGTCCACCTATGCGCGCACCAAGCGCGCGGGCGAGCTCCTGGTCATGGCGGCGACGCCACGGCATCACGTGGTGCGGGTGCAGGGGCTCTATGGCTCGGGGGGACGCAACTTCGCCTCCAAGCTGCGGGGCCTCCTCCGCGAGAGCAAGACCGGGATGCGCCTCGACGACGAGCGGCGTGTGCAGCCGACCTACGCGCGGGCCGCGGCCCGCGCGCTCGTGGTCATCGCCGGGAGCGACCGCTACGGGATCTGGCACGCGAGCTGCCGCGGCGAGACCACCTGGCACCGCTTCGCGCTGCGGCTGGCCGAGCGGCTCGGCGTCGCCCCCTCGTGGCAGGCGGTGCCCTCGGCGGCGCTCACGCTGCCGGCGCCGCGGCCCCCCAACTGTCTGCTCGACAACCGCCGCCTGGCGCTCTACGGCCTGGCGCCGCTCCCCACCTGGGAAGAGGCGCTCGACGAGTACCTGGCGACGGACTCGACTCCACCCAGCGCTTCCCAGGGGACCTGATGTGGGGCCCGGGGCGAAGCCCCGTAGAGCGGAGGCGGGCCTTGCCTGCCGGAGCGGATCAACCTGACTGGGAAGCGCTATTGAGAGGGAGACAACGATCATGAAGGGCGTGGTTCTCGCGGGGGGCACGGGCTCGCGCCTGTGGCCGCTCACCAAGGTCACCAACAAGCACCTCCTGCCGGTCGGGCGGGAGCCGATGATCTTCCACCCCATCCACAAGCTGCTCGGGGCCGGCGTCCGCGACATCTGCATCGTCACCGGCACCGAGCACATGGGCGACGTGGTGGGGCTGCTCGGCTCGGGGCACGACTTCGACTGCGAGTTCACCTACCGGGTGCAGGACCGCGCGGGCGGCATCGCCGAGGCGCTCGGCCTGGCGCGCAACTTCGCGCGCGGCGACACGGTCTGCGTGATCCTCGGGGACAACATCTTCGAGGATGAGCTCGGGCCGTTTGTCGCCAACTTCGAGCAACAGCGGGGGCGCCAGGGGCGTGGGGCGCGCATCCTGCTCAAGGCCGTCGAGGACGCGCAGCGCTTCGGGGTGGCCGAGCTCCAGGGCGACCGGGTGGTGGGCATCGAGGAGAAGCCGGCCCGGCCGCGCTCGAACCTCGCCGTGACGGGCATCTACATGTACGACGAGCAGGTGTTCGACGTCATCCGGACCTGCGAGCCGTCGGCGCGCGGGGAGCTCGAGATCACCGACGTCAACAACGCCTACATCGCGCGCGGCGAGCTCGGCTTCGACGTGCTCCAGGGCTGGTGGACGGATGCCGGGACGTTCGAGTCCCTGGCGCGGGCCAACGAGCTCTTGGCCGGCGCGCCGCCCCGCGGGCCGGCCCGCCGCGGCGGCTGACGGCGCCCTGCGCGTTACTCATAGATCAGGGTCGGGATCAGGTCAGCCGAGGGACGCGCCGGGCAGGCTCAAGGACGTGGCGGCCGAGCGGCGGAGCCCGAGGGCGGCCATGGCATCCTCGCCGATCACGTAGGCATCCAGGGTGCTCGCCCGCTGCGCGTACCACTGGGCGGCGTAGCCCGGCCGCTCCCCTTCCCGGCGCACCAAGACCGTCAGAACGGCCACCATCTCTGCCGCCCACTGGACCAGCGAGGAGGCGCCGAGCGCTTCGGCAGCGCTGCGCACGCCGTCTGCGTGAGAGCGCGCGCGTGCGAGCAACCGGGCCAGCACGCCGCTCGTCAGCACGCGGCAGCGCGTCTGGTCGATGCTCTCGCTCACGGCGCGATCGGTCGCGCCCGCCGACAGGCAAGCGGCCCAGGAGACGCCGCGCTGCAGGTCCTCGTCCCAATCCGCCGCATCATCCTGCATCTGCAGGGTCAGGATGACGCCCGAGATGGCCTGGCGCACGAGCCCGAGCTGCTCCTCGTTCCAGCCCGCGGCGTGGGCCAGGCGCAATGACGCCGGGAAGGCCATGGCGCTCTTGTCGAGGGCGATCCGCTCGTAGGTGGCGAGGTCGACCGCCCCGCCGCGTCCGAGGAGCCGGTGCTCCTCGATCACGGCCACGGCCGTGTCCCACTCGCCGAGGGCGAAGTCATGTTGCGCATCGGCCGGCGCCTCGCCGAGCCGCTCGAGCACGTTGTCGCGCCGGATCCGCAGGGCGTTGACCACGCGGAGGAGCTTGGCCGGCGGCCGCCGCAGCTGACCGTCCTGGATGCGATCGGCGGCAAAGGCGGCGATGACGCCGAGCAGGTGCGCATGCACCGCGTTCACCAGCGTGGTCGCACCAATACTGGGCATGGCGTCGGCGAAGAACCACGGGAGGTGGAGGACCGGGCCATCGGCAAAGACGCGACTCCAGGGCAGATCCACCACCGGGGCCAGGCCGAGCACATAGGCGAGCTGCTGCGCCATGGGACGATCTTCCACGGGCAGGGTCTCGACGAACTCCTGGTACAGCGCATCGATGTCCAGCTGGATGAGGCGGCCGGTGCTAGGCATGTCCATCTCCTCTGCTTGGGATCTGCTGCGTATGCACTGTACTAATACGCAAATACTGTTGGATTTTTCTTCCGAACACCAGCGGAAAGAGAGCGCTCCGAGGGAGAGCTGGCGCTGGGGAACTGCTTGATCATGCGAGCAAGAATAACGGGCGGGCACTCGCATAGCAGCGGAGAGTTTCAGGAAACATTATGGGGGAATTGTGAGGGGCCGCGCCCTCAACCCCCTCGAATGACGACCGGGGCGGGCCGGGCCCCAGCCCTCCGACGTCCCTCTCAAGGGGGGCGCGGGGAGGGATGCCCAGCGGAGCTCACAGCGTAGCGGTGTCGAGCCACTTGGGGTTGTGGGTGGTGCCGTCGAAGTCGGTGGTGGTCTTGAAGCGCTCGAACTTGCCGTGTGCGCCGGGGCTCGCGGTGCGTTGGAGCAGCGCCACCACCTGCTCCTGCTTCATCGGCTGGAAGCCATACGCCGTGGCCAGCCCCTGCTCGAGCACGCCCATGGTGTCGCAGCCGGTGATGACCACCGAGGTGGGGAGGCTCATGGAGTATTGCAGGCACTCGACCGCCGTGACCGCGCCGCTCTTCAAGATGATGCCCGAGCCGAGCGGCTTCATGCCGAGAACGCCGATGTTCTTGGCGCGCAGCACGGGCAGGACCCGCTTCTCGAAGCTCGCGTAGTGCGGGTCCATGACGTTGAGCGGCATCTGCACGGTGTCGAAGCGGAAGCCGTGACGCTCGGCCACCTCCAGCATGTGGAGGTGGATGTCGGGCGATTTGTGGCCGGTGAAGCCGATGAAGCGCAGCTTGCCGGCCTTCTGCGCCGCCACCAGGGCCTCGATGGCGCCGCCCGCGGCGAAGACGCGCTCGGCGTCGTCCGGGCGGATGACCTCGTGGATCTGCACGAGGTCGATGACATCGGTGGCGAGGCGTCGGAGCGATTGCTCGAGCTGCTGGGTCGCGGACTCGCGCGTGCGGCCGTCGAGCTTGGTCATGAGGAAGGCCTTCTGGCGCCGTCCGCCGGCGAGCGCGAGGCCCATGCGCCGCTCGCTCTCTCCTTCGTTGTAGTCCCAGCAATTGTCGAGGAAGTTGACGCCGTGGTCCATGGCGGCGTGGATGATGCGCACGGCCTCCTTCTCCTCCTTGGGCAGGCCGATGTGGTAGCCACCCAGGCCGAGGAGGGACACCTTGACGCCGGTGCGCCCGAGCTCGCGCATGGGCATGACGCCCCCTGGCGGCAGCTGGACCTGTCCCTCTTTGGGGCTGCCGGGTTGGGGTCCCTGGGGGACACCAGCATGGGCCCGGCGCGTGAGGGTCCAGGCAGCGCCCGCCGCCATCGCCATGAGGAAGTGTCGTCGTGTGGACATACAGCCGTTCACACGCATCAACGGGACCAGATGCGGGGGCCGGGAGCCGGGAGCGGGCTCGCTGCTGGCACTCTGCCGGCGTGACGGCGGAGTGTTATCGTCGTGCGCATGCCCTATGCCCTGCCGAGCCTGCCGCTCCTCTCTCTGGCCGAAGCCCGGGCTCTGGTCCCGCACCATGAGCTCGTGCGGACGCCCTGGGGTACGCTCCGCGTCCTGGTCACGGGCGCGGGCCCGCCGGTCCTCCTCCTTCACGGCGTGACCGACAACGCCGAGACCTTCGCCGATCTCCTGCCGCGGCTCAGCCGGAGCGCCACGGTCCATGCCATCGATCTGCCGGGGCATGGCCTGTCAGACATCCCGCCCACGCCGCTCGACCTCCGCGGCGCGGCCGAGGTGGTGCGTTGCTACATGGACACGGTAGGGACCGCGTCCGCGGTGGTGGTGGGCTGGTCGATGGGCGGGGGAGTGGCCTTGATGCTCGCCCGGGAGGCGCCCGAACGCGTGCGGGCGCTCGTGCTGCTCGGCTCGATCGGCCTGCCGTTCCCCATGCCGCGGAGCATCGGTCTCCTGCGTCTGCCCGGGGCCGGCGAGACCATGCCCTGGCTGGGACAGAACGCGCCGCTCCGCCGCACGGTCCTCCGCGACACCTTCCACGAGCGCTTCGTGCCCTCGGACGCGGTGATCGAACGGTACTGGCGCCCCTGGCGGATCCGGGGCCGGGCGCCCTACATCCGCGCGCTCCTCAACCAGCCACGGGTGCTCGACCAGGAGCTGCCCGGGCTCGCGACCATCCGCACCCGCGCCCACGTGCTGCATGGCGACGGGGACCGCGTCGTGCCCGCGGAGGTCGGGCGCGGGCTCGCGCGCCGGTTGCCGGACGCCATCCTGCACGTGCTGGCCGGCACCGGCCACTCGCCCCACATCGAGCGGCCCGATGAGACGCTGGACGCCATCCTGGCGGCGCTCGGCGGCTGAACTCCGCCGCCGGCGGCGTTCAACTTATCGCTGGTAGAAGATGCCGAAGCGGCCGAAGTTGCCGAGGGCGATGTAGCGGCCGCGCACGGGGCGCTCGATGCCGGCGAAGACGCCGAGGCCCTTCCAGATGCGGAAGGAGGCCTGGGCCCCGACGAGCGCGTAGGTGACGCCTTCGCCGAGCCCGGTCGCTCCGCCCTGGGAGGCCGCCGCGCCGCTGGCGAAGGACTCCACGCCATTGACCTTGGCGGCGAACCAGAAGCGGTCGACGAAGAACCAGGGCAGCTGAACGCCGAACTCGCCGCGATAGACGAAGGCGTCGTCGAAGCGGGTCAGCCTGGGGCCCTGGTCGGTGAACGCGGCGTACTTGCCGGTGCGCACCCAGTAGCCCGCCTCGGCGATGATGTAGTGCCGTAGCGGCCAGCGGGTCTTGCCGCCGAAGGAGTAGCCGAAGGATAGACGGAGATCCACGTCCCACTCGCCATCGCCCGTGGGCAGCGAGTTGGCGATGCTCTCGGCGAGGGGATCGGCCCCGGGACCGGCCGTGGGGCGCCGATCGCCGAGGGGGATGCCGACGGTGGCGGCGAAGGTCAGGCGCACGGGCTTGGTGACCAGGCCGGTCCACAGGCCAAAGGTCCAGTCCCCGAGACCCCGGGTGCTGCCCTGGTTCTCCAGGCGGTTGATGCGCGCCAGCTGGGCATCGAAGGTGAGGGTGAGCCAGCGTTTGATCACCCCGAACTCGCCATACACGCTCACCAATTGCTGGATGTACTGGCAATCGGGCTGGCCGGGTTGAGGTCGCGGACAGAACGTCAGGACCTCGGGGAAGTACAGCTTGCGGGCTGAGAGGTAGGAGTAGCTGGCCTGGACATAAAAGGATCCCGGATCACGGGTCCAAGGTCCGGCCGACGCTACTGCTGGGAGCAGCAGTAGCGCGGCCACGGCCCAGAGGCGAAGTCTCATTGCGCAGGGGTCTTGAGCTCGAAGCGGGCGACTTCGACGGCGTACGGACGGCACCAGATCCAGGCGTAGGTCTTCCCGTCGTCTTGACCCTGGGCGACCGAGTAGTTCTGCGCGCCGCTGAACCGGGCCAGGGCTCCGAGGTCGCTCTCGGTCTCGGGCCGGATGGCGGTGGAGCCCGAGCCGAGCGCGTCGCGGGCGCTCAGGTAGACGAAGCCGCCCGGAATGTCGACCACCTGGAAGTTGCTGGCCAGACGCAGCTCGACCGCGCCGGTGTCGGTGCGGAACAAGGCCGCGTTGCCCTTGCAGGCGTGGTTACGGCCTTCGCAGGTGCCTTCGAGGAGCTTGGTGCCGCCGCCATTATAGGTGACGGGGGCCGGCCCGCCGCCGCCCGTGCCATCGGTGCCACCGCAACCGGCGGACAGGATCGACATGCCAAACACCGCCAGACCCAGCTGAAACAGTCGCTTCATGATCTCCTCCTTCAAACAACAGTCATGGGGGGCTTTTACGCCTCTATGGAATTCTCTTTCACTTCAGAGAAGGTGGTGACAGTGCGGCGACCGCGACCTCTACCCGGTAGGGGCCACAGTAGACCCAGGCGTAGCGGCGGTCCCCGACCTCGCCAGGGATCGGGTAGGACTGGGCGCCGGACGTGTTCGTCAGCGTCCCGAGATACATATCGGTCGTGGGATCGATCGTGTTCCCGAGCGCGTCCCGCGAGCTGAGGTAGACCACCGGGCCAGGGACCTGGGAGACGGCGAAATCATCGCCGAAGCGCAGCTCGAGCTGGCCATTGCCGAGATCCACGAGCTGGGCGGTGCCCTGGCCGTAATGGCCGCGGCCCACGAAGGTCCCCGCGGCCAGCGGGGTGGCGAGCGTCGCGAGGTCGGCGCCGCCGAGGTCGCCGGTGCTCAGGAGGTCCGCTGGGGCGGCCTGGTCCGGTGTGGGAAGGTCGGGCCGCTCGTCGATGAACCGGGCCCTCAAACAACCGCTGAGCGCCAGGGCCATCAACAGGAACGCAGCTCTATTCACCATCTCCTCCCTGCAAGGGACCTTACTACAATTTCGGCGGAGACAACCCCGTATTTTTCATCACCAACCATTCTTGGCCTCGGTGGACCCGGTCTTTGCGCTCTGGGCGCAAAAGTCCAAAGGAGCCAAAGAAAAGTGATAGCGCCTGCCACTTTTCCCCCTGCTCGTGGCATCTCCACAGTGAACGCCGATGATGAAGAAGGACGTAGACGATGAGCGGCGGCGCTTTCTCCGCCTGCTGGGCCCGATACACGACCGGGCGCGCCTGACCGCGCGCCGCCTGTGCCGCTCCCCGGCGGACGGCGATGACCTGTTCCAGGACGCGATGTTGCGCGCGCTCGAACAGCTGCCCACGCTGCGGGACGAGACGCGCTTCCGGTCCTGGTTCTATGCGGTGCTCCTGTCGGTGCATCGCGCGCGCAGCCGGCGCGTGTTCTGGCGCCGCTGGTTCTCGCTCGACGAGCTCATCACCGGGGGCGAGGAGCCGGCCGGCGAAGACGGCGGGCGCTGGGAGGAGGCCCGGGTCGAGGCTGCCCGGATGGCGCGCGCCCTGGCCGGGCTGCCGGCCGTGCAGCGCGAGGCCGTGGTGCTCTTCGAGGTGGAGGGCTTCTCGATCGAGGAGGTCGCGAACCTGCAGGGCGCCTCGGTGGTGGCGGTCAAGACGCGCCTCGTCCGGGCCCGCGAGCGCCTGCGGCGTCATTACCAGGCGCTGGAAGAGGAGGGGGAGCGGGGAGGAGGAAGAATCGGTGCGGGGGCAGGGCGTCCGGCCCAGGTGGCCCTCGCCACGCCTCCCGAGAGCGGGCTAGGTGCACCGCGTAAGGAGAAGGAGGGGCTTTGATGAGCCAGCAGAACGAGCGCGGGCCGCGCCCGCCCATCGATACCCGGATGGACAAGGATCTCCGTTCGCTCGCCGCGGTCACCGCGCGCAGACTGCCGACGGCGGACGAGACAGCGAGGGTGCTCGAGCAAGTGCTCGACGCCCGCACAGGGAAGAAGACGTACGAAGGAGGAGGAATTATGGAGACGATTCGGAAGCTACGAGCCCGACGCGGTGTGACCACGGTCTTGGGGGCGGTGGTCGTGGGGGCCGCGCTCCTGGTGGTCCCGGTGCCGTATCGCCGCACCGTGGGACACGAAGTGACCCTCACGCTCGACGACAGCAGCGAAGCCCAGGCGCGGCTCGTGTCGCGTGAGCTCGGCCGCGTACTCGGCGCCGACGGGGTGCGCCTCCGCGCCGAGGCCACGCCGGCCGGCACGCACTATGCCGTGGTGGCGCGTACGCCCGAGCGCTCGCGCCGCCAGGTCGAGCGCACCACCCAGGCGCTCGTCCAGGCCCTCGGCGTCCGCCACATCACGGCCCAGGCGGCCATCAACCCCAAGACCGAGGCGACCTCGGGGAGTGTGTATGCCATGGCGCTCGATCAAGTGATCCAGATCCGGGTGGACTTCACCGGCAAGAGCGACGAGCAGATCGCGGCCGAGGTGCGCGCCCAGCTCGAGCAGGCCGGCATCACCACCGACGAGGTGCGCTTCTCGCGCGAGGGGGACGAGTCCGAGCTCGAGGTGAGCGGCAAGGACGGCGACCGCCAGCTGCGCCTGGTGCAGCGCCGCAAGGGCGGCGAGGGCGGGATCCAGCTCGACATCGGCGGCATCGACGACAAGCGCGAGCCCGGCATGACCGATGAGCAGCTACGCGAGAAGATCGAGCGCCAGTTGCAAGAGCGCGGACTCACGGGGCAGGTGGAGATCAACGGGGACGAGGTCCGTATCAAGGTGCAGAAGCAGGTCGAGGCCACGCCCTGACGCGGATCCCCCTCACCAGTTCCTCCCGATTCCTTCCCCCGTTTCCTTCCCCCTCTCTCCTCTGTCGTTCCCCTCTCTCCGCCGGCTGAGCCGAAACACCACAGTTGTCTGCCTGCTGTGGCGCAGCCAGCGACGGCGATGCGGCGTCGGTC
>DATAGU010000306.1:0-4002 GCA_036263495.1 Polyangia bacterium
GCTTGCCGTCGAGCTTCCCGCTTACCAAGAGGTCCGGATCGAGGAGGCCGACTTCACCCAGCTCATGCCCACGGAGTTTCGCGCCGACCTCGTGATCGTACTGCTGGCGGATGGTGTCCCCATCCTGGGGATCATCGTCGAAGTCCAGCGGCAGATAGACTCGCGCAAACGCTTCACATGGCCGGTGTACTGGACGGCTCTGCGGGCGCGGCTGGGGTGCCCCGTCCTCCTTCTGGTGTTCACCGACGAGGAGCAGGTGGCGCAATGGGCCGGTGAGCCGATCCAGCTCGGCTGGCGGTCGGTGATCGAGGTGCTGGCGGTGGGGCCAGAGCGCGTGCCGTGGGTGCGAACTGCGGAGGAGGCGCGGGAACGGCCGGAGTTGGCGGTCTTATCCGCCCTGTCGCACGGCAACGAAGCCGAAGGGCTGGACGTCGTGCTCGCGGCGATGGACGCGGTGGTGAGGCTCGACGAGGAGCGGCGGAGCCTCTACTATGACGTACTACTGGGGTCGCTCAACGAGGCGACGCGCCGGGCCCTGGAGCAGGAGATGGAGACGCGAAAATACGAGTACCAGAGCGAGTTTGCGCGGACCTACTTTGCCAAGGGAGAGGCGAAGGGGAAAGCCGAGGGGAAGGCTGAAGGGAAGGTCGAGGGGAAGGCCGAGGGGAAGGCCGAAGGAGAGATCGAAGCCTTGCTGGTGGTGCTCGGAGCGCGCGGGCTGACGGTGGATGCGGAGACGCACGCACGCATCCTCAGCTGCACCGATCTCGGGCAGCTCAAGCAGTGGATCGCCCGTGCGGTGACCGCCTCCTCGATCGAGGAAGTGTTCGAGCCGAAGCGCTAAGAAGGCTCCCTACCTTGGGAGCAGGTACCTATCCTCCCCTCTTGCACAATCCTGCCTCCGCGCTGCGATTCTCAACTCTCTCCGACTGAAGTTTCGCTCGATCACCAGGCCTCTGCTTTCGCCTGGCGACCGATACCCCGCTGCTCCTATCACCCTCAGAGCTGCCCCGTGTACAGGTAGCGCAACGCCGAGACATACGGCTGCTGGAACAGGTCGGGGTGGCTGACCTCGAACCGCGGGAGCAGCTCCCGAGTCTCGCCGAGCAGCTTGCTCGGCAGCGCCAGCTCGCCGAGGCGGCCCGCGGTGGACAGCTCGTGGACACCGAACACGAACTGGTTCGTCTCGTCGATGCGCTCGAACACGAGCTCGCTCGGGCCGAGCGGCAGCAGCGCCGGCAGGCTGCGCTTGAACGCGAGCAGCTTGGCGCACTCGAGGAGTGACGGATCGATGGCCTCGCGCGCGGCGCGCAGGGCCTCGGTCAGCGTGTGCTGCCCGAAGACCAGGCGCGGCCGCACGCCGCGCAGCCGGTCGGCAACGATCACCGCGGCCTCGGCGAAGTTGCGCTCGAGGATCTCGCGCACGCTGCGCTCGAGCTCGAGATAGTCGCCGCGCGCAGACACCGGATACATCACGATCCACATGCGCGCGCCGAGGTGCGTGTAGAGCATGTGGTGCTCGGGCCGGAACTGCACGCCGCACGCGGCGCACCGGATGGCCTCGAAGGTGCCGGCGAGCAGGGCCTCGACCTGCGCCGGGATCCGCTCGCCGTTCAGACTCTCGAACAGGCGCGCCGGGAGCTGCGAGCCGCACCCGGGGCAGGTGACGAGGGTCGGCTGGATCCGGCTCATGTCGCATCCGGGCGCCGGACGTCGGCATAGTACTTGAGGACCGGCGCGGGCTCGCCCGGGGTGAACCGCACCCCGAGGAAGCTGAGCGCGCGCACGCCGGCGAGCGCGCAGGTTCGCTCGATCTCAAGCACCACGGCGCGGCGCTCGGCGACCGGGAGCCACTCCGACGCGCGCATCGGCGACACGCTGGGATAGTCGATCTTGAACGACGGCCGCGGCCCGTCGCCGCCGGAGCTCATCGAGACGAAGAACGTCTGCTCGCCGGGGCCCACCGTCGCGTCGTGGAGCTCGCGCCAGTGCTCGCGCACGAGCCCGCCCACGCCGAACAGGTCGAAGACGCGGTCCACGCGGGCGGTCGCCGCAGCGGGGTCCGCAGGGTCCGCGAACTGCGAGAAGTACAGCTTGTAATACGGCGGCCGCCCGGGCTGGAAGGCGACGCTGACGAAGTGGATCGAGCCCTTGGCGAGCGCCCGCGCCATCTCCTCCGCGTGGGCTACGGCGGCGCTCCCCGCGCCGAGCGCCGCGAGGCGCGCTAGCGCGCTAGCGACCGGCGGGCGGCGTCGGAAGTAGCACGCGGCGAGCGGCTCGACGCCGGCCTCGGTGCGGCGCCACTCGAGCTTGAGGAAGGCGCGCCGGTGCTCGAACCACGTCGAGAGCGCGCCGTGCAGCTCGAGCGCCTGTGGGCCGAACCCGAACTCCATGAGCGCGATCCGCGCCCGCTGGTAGAACTGCAGGTCCTCGCCGCGGGTCATGAACCCGGCGGCCTGCTGGGCGGGCGCCACGATCAGCTCCGCGTAGCGGTCGAGATCGTTGCCGAACAGATCCGCGAGCGTGAAGGCCTGCGCCGTGGCGTCGCGCGGGAGCAGCTCGGCGAGCGCCGACCGGATCCGCGTTCGCCCGAGGTGGGGGTTCATCGCGTCACGCTACTTCTTGACCAGCCTGACCGTCGCGCTCCGATCCTTGGCAACGGTCACGACGGCGTCGTACTTGGACTGCGGGGACACGTAACCGCCGCCGCCGCCCTCCTGGAAGGTCACCTCGAACGTGATCTCGCCGGCTCCATCGGGGCCGAGCTTGACGGCCGGCGCGCCGAACGCCACGTAGCCCTGGCCGAGCGACCACGCCACCGCCATGGACAGCTTGCCGAGGTCCGACGGTGGCGAGGCCCACAGCCCGGCCTCCGCGAGGAGGCGCCCGAAGTTCTGCTCGGTCGTGATCACCGTGCCGTCGGCGAGCGCCCAGCCCCGCACGAGCCGCTTGGGATCCGCGGCCAGCGCGGCGTTGAACGCCCAGGCACCGCCGATCGTATGCGGCATCTTGATCGCTTCGGAGTTGGGCCCCGACGCCACGTCCTTCGAGCCGAGCTTCTTGATCGCATACTCACGGAACGCGTTCGAGGCGGTGACGAATCCTGACATGGCCTGACCTTTGTTCGGGGTCGTGCCGGGTCCGTGATCCGGTCCGGCAGCAGCCGCGGGAGGCGCGCTTTGGCACGCGGGGCAGGTCGCGGCCACGAGCGCGATGGACACCGCGAGCGCGTGGCTAGCTTGGATTGCCCGAGCGGCGACCATGCGAAGCGCCGCCAGGGCGCCCGTCTCCCGGCTGCGCCGCTGCGGTGTCGGCGTTGGCGACCGGCGCGACGCCAGGCGTGGCCTTTGGGCCGCCGGCTCCAGGTGCCGCTGGCGCGTGGCCGCGCTCGTGGACGTTGGTCCGGATCCACGAGGCCCAGGTCCCGTTCTTGACATGGCGCCCGAGTTGCGCATCTGTGATTCCTGTCCCCGCTTCTTCATAGAAGACCGTGTAGGTTTCAGCGAAGAACTCGGCCGCCGCATAGAGCGTGTAGTCCGAGAGGCGATCCGCGAGCACGGCCTGGTTGCAGTACTGAAAGACCTTGTACCACGCGCTGCAGGAGAACACCTTGCCGCTCGCCTGGTAGAGCGAGGTCGGGGCGTTGAAAAAGTTGTCGCCCTGCGACAGGCACGCCTCCGCCGCCAGGATCACCGGGACGTTGTTGCCCCAGTTGCGCGTGATGGCGTGATCGGCGGGCAGGGTGGTCAATGTGCCCTTGGCGCCGTGGACGTACTCCTCGATCGTGGATTTGATCTCCTGCTTGTCGGCGTCGGAAATCGTGGCCGCGCCCCAGGGGTTTCCCATGGCCTTCGCCCAGGTGTCGAAGTCGGTGCCCGACCACCAGCCGCCGATCCCCTGCTTGAAGCCGCTGCAGTCCACCAGGCTCTCGACCGAGTGCGCGATCTCGTGGCGCACCGTGGCGTTGAGCCAGTTGACGTCACGCAGCCCGCCGCCGCCGGC
>DATAGU010000307.1:0-34098 GCA_036263495.1 Polyangia bacterium
CGGAATCGACCATCGGCACCTCGGTGTCTAGAGGCGCCACCCAATCACGATCTCGCTCCATCTGCGGACCCCTTTCTCTGCGGGGCCAGGGGGGTCAAAATTAGTGTCGTTTGGGGGTCAATTACACTGTCGCCTGACACTTGCCAGGACGTGGCGTGAAGCTGTCATCGGTACCCGAGGCCGTCCTGTAGACAAGGCGGGCCATCCTCCCCGCAGACTAGCCGCTAAATCCTCTGCGAGGCAAATCAGATCAGGGCTCGTGCAGCCCCCTTCATAGGTACGGCTGCGTCACCGGACATTCTGCCATCCCGCTGATGGAGCCAAAGGCGGCGGAACCGTGCCAGGGCAAGCCAGATCATCGCCTCGGCACGTCAGATCGGCACCTCGGCAAGTCGATCCATCGCCTGGACAACAAGAACCATGCCAAGGCAAGCCAGTTCATCACCTCGGCACGTCAGATCGCTACCTCGGCAAGCCGGATCACGACCTCGGCACATCGGATCGCTGCCTGGGCAAGCCAGATCATCACCTCGGCACATCGGATCGCTGCCTGGGCACGCCAGATCATCACCTCGGCACGTTAGATCGCTACCTGGGCACGCCAGATCACGACCTCGGCAAGCCAGATCATCACCTCGGCAAGCCAGATCACTGCCTGGGGCCGTCATGAGGGCTCATCGAGCCAGCTGACGCGGGAGCGCTCGGAGCCTGTCACGGCCAGGGATGAAACAGATGGTGGAGGAGGAGGAAGGATTTCGGGGAGGGCTCGCGGGTCCAGGGCGTAGGGGGCCCTACGCCCTGGCGGTGCTCGAACTACTGATCCAGGCTCTGCAGGCCCTTGTTGAAGCGGCCGGCGTGCGACTTCTCGGCGCGCGCCAGGGTCTCGAACCACTCGGCGATCTCCTGATACCCTTCCTCGCGCGCGGTCTTGGCGAAGCCGGGGTACATCTCGGTGTACTCGTAGGTCTCGCCGTGGATGGCGGCCTGGAGGTTGAGGCGGGTGTTGCCGATGGGCTTGTCGGTGGCCGGGTCGCCGACCTGACGCAGGAAGTCGAGGTGGCCGTGGGCGTGGCCGGTCTCGCCTTCGGCGGTGTCACGGAACAGGCCGGCGATGTCGGGGTGGCCCTCTACGTCGGCCTGCTTGGCGAAGTAGAGGTAGCGACGGTTGGCCTGCGACTCGCCCGCAAAGGCTTCCTTGAGGTTGCTGTGCGTCTTGCTGCCTGCCAGTTCTTTGGCCATGGATTGTCTCCTTTTGGATCCGCTTCTTGTCTCTATCTACATGGGGGCTTCGGGGCTTCCAAGGGGCCTGGGTCCAGGCGCTCGGCCTGGCCTCGGCTCCTCTACAACAGCCTCGAGAGCTAGCGTCGGAACGGTGCGTTGACAGGGCCAGGTCGGCCGCGTATGGTGTGCCCTGTTCCTCCCAAGGCAACTTCTGTAACCTTCACTGCGGCTTCCGTCCAGGTGGAAAAAACGCTATGGGGGTGCCTTCCACAGTGACCGCAGTGATTCCTGTTGGTGACTGAAGACTCGAAGGCCGGGAGGGCCAGGGGAGTTACATGCCGCAGTCCAATGTGTCGCAGTCTGTCAGCCGTTCCAGGACCAAGCAGACCAAATTCATCTTTGTCACGGGAGGGGTGGTGTCCTCCCTGGGCAAGGGTCTGGCGTCGGCCTCGATCGGGGCGCTGCTCGAGAACCGGGGCCTGAAGGTCA
Source organism: Polyangia bacterium (assembly GCA_036263495.1). Lineage (GTDB taxonomy): Bacteria > Myxococcota_A > Polyangia > Palsa-1104 > SHYY01 > DATAGU01. The sequence goes on from DATAGU010000307.1 coordinate 1,711, forward strand.
CGATCCAGAAGCTCGACCCCTACATCAATGTCGACCCGGGGACGATGAACCCGCTGCAGCACGGCGAGGTCTTCGTCACCGACGACGGCGCCGAGACGGACCTGGATCTCGGCCACTACGAGCGCTTCATCTCGCAGCGCATGACGCGCCTCAACAACTTCACCACCGGCCAGATCTACTGGTCGGTGATCCAGAAGGAGCGGCGCGGAGATTACCTCGGCGGTACGGTCCAGGTGATCCCTCACATCACGGACGAGATCAAATCCAACATCCGCAAGTGCGCCGAGGGGGTGGACGTCCTCATCGTGGAGGTGGGCGGCACGGTGGGCGACATCGAGTCCTTGCCGTTCCTCGAGGCGCTCCGGCAGCTGCGCATCGAGGTGGGGTCGCAAAATGCGGTGTCCGTGCACCTCACGCTCGTGCCCTTCATCGCCGCTGCGGGGGAGCTCAAGACCAAGCCGACCCAGCACTCGGTGCAGAAGCTGCGAGAGATCGGTATCCAGCCGGACGTGCTGGTATGCCGCTGCGACCGGCCGATCGACGTGAACCTCAAGAAGAAGATCGCTCTCTTCTCCAACGTGGCCGCGGACGCGGTGTTCACGTCCCAGGACGCGGCTTCGATCTATGAGGTGCCGATCCGGCTCCATGAGGAGGGGCTGGACGACAAGATCTGTGAGCTCCTGAACATCTGGTCGCGAGCGCCGGCCCTGGCCGAATGGCAGAAGGTGGTGGACGCGCTGACCAAGCCGGTGCAGCGGGTTCAGATCGGCATCATCGGCAAGTACGTGGACCTCGTGGAGTCGTACAAGAGCCTCAACGAGGCGCTCATGCACGGCGGCATTGGCACGGGCTACCGGGTACAGCTCCACTTCGTGGACTCGGAGGAGATCGAGCAGCGGGGGGCGGAGGCGCTGCTCGGTGAGTTGGACGGCATCCTGGTGGCGCCCGGCTTCGGGGCCCGCGGCACCGAGGGTAAGATCGCGGCGATCCGCTACGCGCGCGAGAAGAAGGTGCCGTTCTTCGGCATCTGCTTCGGGATGCAGCTGGCGGTGGTGGAGTTCGCCCGCAACGTGTGCAACCTCACCCAGGCCAACTCGTCCGAGATCGATGAGAGCACGCCGGATCCGGTGGTGTGTCTGATGGACCAGCAGCGAGGCATCGTGGCCCGCGGCGGCACCATGCGGCTCGGCGCGTATCCCTGTGTGCTCGCCGAGGGGAGCCGCGCGCGGGAGGCCTACGGGGCGGCCGACATCGTGGAGCGGCACCGCCACCGCTGGGAGGTCAACAACGATTATCGCGACCGGCTCGAGCAGGCGGGGATGGTGATGTCAGGGCTATCGCCCGACCGCCGGCTGGTGGAGATGATCGAGCTGCGGGATCACCCCTACTTCCTCGGCTGCCAGTTCCACCCCGAGTTCAAGTCGCGGCCCATGGCGCCCCATCCCCTCTTCCGCCGCTTCATCCGCGCGGCTGTCGAATGGCAGATCGCCCGGCGCGAACGCCCGGCCCCCCGCCCGGTCGTCAACCCCTCCAACCCCATGAACTGACCTCGCGGGGGACGTCCCCTCCGTCCCTCATCAAGCCCTAAAAGCAATCGTCATGCCAGAAAAGTCCCAGGGGTTTACGGGACCTTGGCACGGTGGTACATTTACATGGGACCTTACGGACCTAACCTTTCAGGAGGCAGGTTCCTATGCAGCCGCTCACACGGAACGAGGACAAGATGCGGGCAAAGCCCCTGGTGAGCGAAGGCCGAAGGGCCTGAGCGGACTGGGCGTGTGAACGGCGGATTCGAAGGAACGAACGACCGATAGAGGTTCCACCGGAGCCTCTGGGAGGACCCCAGCAGATGTCGATGGAGATCAAGCAGCATCTCAAGCTGACCCAGCAGCTGGTGATGACGCCCCAGCTGCAGCAGGCGATCAAGCTGCTTCAGCTCTCGCGGATGGAGCTCACGGAGCTCGTCCGGGAAGAGATGATGGAGAATCCGGTCCTCGAAGACGCTGTCGACACTGCTTCCGAGCAGACACGCGAGCTGGAGATGGACACCGACGCCATGGCCGAGCATCAGATGCAGGCCGAGACGGAGGTGCCGGCCCCGCAGGCCGCGGAGCACGAGCGTGAGGTCACGGGCGACAGCCAGGCGACCGGTGAGATCGACTGGGCCAATTACCTCGAGAGCTACCACGAGGCCCCGGCGATGCCGTCGTTCAAGCCGGACAACGACGACCTGCCCTCGGCCGAGGCGACGCTCACCAAGAAGGGATCGCTCTTCGATCACCTTGTCTGGCAGCTCAAGCTGTCGAACTTCCCCGCGGAGGAGGAGCGGGTCGGGATGCTCATCATCGGCAACCTCGACCTCGACGGCTACATCAAGGAGCCGCCGATCGAGGCGATCGCCGAGGAGGCGGAGGTGTCGGTCGAGGTGGCCGAGCGGGTCTTGAGCAAGATCCAGATGTTCGACCCGGTCGGGTGCGCGGCGCGCTCGCTCAAGGAATGCCTCCTCATCCAGGCCCGCCACCTCGGGATGGACGACGAGATCCTGGTCCGGATGATCAGCGACCATCTGCCCAACCTCGAGAAGAAGAACTTCCAGGCCATCGCCCGCGATCTCAAGGAGCCGATCGAGGAGATCTACGAGGCGGCCAAGGTGCTCAAGGACTTCCTGCCGCGGCCCGGGCGCGAGTACAACGATGACGAGCCGCTGTACATGACGGCCGACGTCTACGTCCACAAGGTGGGCGACAAGTACTTCGTCGTGCCCAACGACGACGGCCTGCCCAAGCTGAAGATCTCTTCGTTCTACCGCTCGGCCATGAGCGACTCGGCCCAGGCCAAGGAGTACATCCAGGACAAGCTGCGCTCAGCCCAGTGGCTGATCCGGTCGATCCAGCAGCGGCAGCGCACGATCGTCAAGGTGACGGAGTCGATCATCAAGTTCCAGCGCGACTTCTTCGACAAGGGCATCGCCCACCTGAAGCCGCTCATCCTGCGCGACGTGGCCGAGGACATCAACATGCACGAGTCCACGATCTCGCGCGTGACCACCAACAAGTACGTCCACACCCCGCAGGGGATGTTCGAGCTCAAGTTCTTCTTCAACAGCGGCATCTCGCGCACCGATGGCGACGAGGTGGCCTCGGAGGCGGTGAAGACGAAGATCAAGCAGCTCATCGCCGCCGAGGACGCGAAGCACCCCTACTCGGACCAGAAGATCGTCGAGCTCCTCAAGGAGCAGAACATCGACATCGCCCGCCGCACTGTGGCAAAATACCGGGAGCAACTCGGGATTTTGTCATCCTCCAAACGCAAGAAGCTGTTCTAGCCGCCGGCTGAAGAAAGGGTCTTGCCGATGCAACTCTCGGTCACCTTCCGACACATGGATACCAGTGAGGCGTTGCGGGAGTATGCGAAGGAGAAGGTCGAGCGGATCAACAAGTACTTCTCGGATCCGATCAAGGGCCACGTGGTCCTGGCCTGTGAGCGGGGGTATCACCACCAGGCCGACGTGACGCTCACCCTACGCAACGGCCTGGTCATCAAGGGGGTCGAGACGACGGAGGACATGTACTCGTCGATCGACCTCGTGATGGCCAAGATCGAGCGCCAGGTCCGGCGCTACAAGGAGAAGATCCGCAGCCACCGGCCGGCGACCATGCCGGAGGTGGAGATCCGTTACTCGGTGGTGTCGTTGCCCGAGGAGCCCGCGGCCGAGGCCGCGCCCGCCACGAGCCCGGCGCCCCAGGCCGTGGAGGCGCCGCATATCATCAAGGAGTCCAAGTTCTTTGCCAAGGCGCTGGCGGTCGAGGAGGCGGTCATGCAAATGAACCTCCTTGGCAACAGCTTCTTCGTCTTCACCAATTCGGTCTCGGGAGAGGTCAACGTCATCTACAAGCGCGAGGATGGGACCTATGGCCTCATCGAGACCGGGGCGGCGGCCAAGGCCACGGCCGCCTGAGCCGCGCACCGTCCGGCGCCCCGCTCCCCTCCTTCTTGAGGGAGGTCTGCGGGCGTCGGATGGCGGCTGACGGCGCTCCCTGACGCCTTCGGAGCGCGCAAGTGGATAGCGTTGCCAGCGATCCGCGCGCGAGGCCTGGTCCTCTGCCACCCACTACCTCCAGCACCATCGATCGTGTAGATTTGCGCTCATTGGGGCACAAATCGCGCTGGCTCGTACAGGCGAGTGATGAAGATTACCGACTTTCTACGTCCGGACCTGGTCCTTCCCCAGTTGCGGGGACACGACAAGCAATCGGTCCTCGAAGAGCTGACCGAGCATCTGGCCACGCATGTACCAGGACTCACGCGCGATCACCTGCTCCAGGTCTTGCTCGACCGCGAGGCGCTCGCGTCCACGGCCATCGGCGAGGGCGTGGCGATCCCGCACGGCAAGTTGAACTCGATCGACCGGCTATCGGCCTGCATCGGGCGCTCGCTCGGCGGGGTGGACTTCAAGTCCATGGACGGCCACCCCACGTACATCTTCGTGACGCTGGTGGCGCCCGAGCATTCCACCGGAGAACACCTCAAGGCCCTGGCGCGCATCAGTCGCCTGTTCAAGGATGCGGACTTCCGCACACGGCTCATGGCGGCCCCGGATGCCGAAGAGATCTACCGCCTGGTGTCGAGCGAGGACTCCAAGTACTGATGAAGGACGGCGACCATGGCCTATGTGCGCGTCGATAGCTTGCTCACGGCTGAAGGCCTGGCGCTCGAGGTGCTGGCCGGCTCGGCCGGGATGGGGCGACGCATCACGGGCCCGCGCATCCAGAAGCCCGGCCTCGCCCTGACAGGCTATACGGCGCACGTGCACCCGGACCGGGTGCAGGTGCTGGGCCTCACGGAGATGTCCTACCTCGCCTCGCTGTCCGAGGACCGGCGGCGGGCGGGTCTCCTCGCGCTGTTCAAGATCGGGCCGTGCGTGCTCATCGTCACCCGCGGCCTCGAGGTGCCGCCGGTGGCCGTGGACATGTCCAACGAGTTCGGCGTGCCGCTCCTCCGGTCGCCGCTCATGTCCTCGGTGTTCATCAACCGGCTGACCAAGTTCCTCGAAGACTGCCTGGCGCCCTCGACCAGCGTGCACGGGGTGCTGATCGACGTGCTCGGCGTGGGCATCTTGATCCTCGGCAAGTCGGGCATCGGCAAGAGCGAGGCGGCGCTCGACCTGGTCTTGCGCGGCCACCGCCTGGTGGCCGACGACATCGTGGAGATCCGGCGCCGCCAGCCCGACACCATCTACGGGGCGGGCTCGGAGATCATCAAGCACCACATGGAGATCCGCGGGCTCGGCATCATCAACATCAAGGATCTGTTCGGCGTCTCGGCGGTGCGCGACGCCAAGAAGATCGAGCTCGTGGCCGAGCTCGTGGAGTGGAACGAGACCGAGGAGTATGACCGCCTCGGGGTGGATGATCTCCGCTACACGCTGCTCGGCGTGCCCATCGCCATGATCCGGGTGCCCATCCGCCCGGGGCGCAACATCACCACCATCCTCGAAGTGGCCGCGCGCAACCAGCTGCTCAAGTACCGCGGCAAGCACTCGGCGCGCGAGTTCCAGGATCGTCTCAACCGCGCCATCGCCGAGGCCCGCCCCAACACGCAGCCGCGCATCGACGAGGTCGAATGAGGCCCCCCCATGGGCGCCGCCTGGCCTGCTCGTCTGCCTGGCCTCCTTCGGAGGCCACGAGGGCCCGTTGGCTCAGGTAACTCCGAAGGCCGCCGATGATCGCCACATGCGGGTGGTCATTGTCACCGGCCTCTCCGGGGCCGGCAAGTCGACGGCCTTGCGGGCGCTCGAGGACGTGGGCTTCTTCTGTGTCGACAATCTGCCGCTGCCGCTCCTCGGCCGCTTCGTGGATCTCCTGTCGCACACCGGGGAGGTGCAGAGGACGGCGCTGGTGGTGGACGCGCGGGAGGGCGACTTCCTCCACGGGTACCGTGAGGCGTTCGCCGCGCTGCGCACCGCGGGCCACGGGCTCGAGGTGCTGTTCCTGGATGCGGCGGACGAGCACCTCCTGCGCCGCTTCTCCGAGACGCGGCGGCGCCATCCCCTGGGCGGCGAGGATCTGCGCCAGGGGCTCCAGCGCGAGCGCGAGCTCCTGCGCGGCCTCCGCGAGGAGGCGAGCGCGGTGGTCGATACCGGCCACCTCAACGTGCATCAGCTCAAGGGGATCATCCAGGAGCGCTACGGCCGGGCGGGCGACTTTGGCCTGACGCTCGTGTCTTTTGGCTTCAAGCACGGTCTCCCGCTCGAAGCGGACATGATCTTCGACGTGCGCTTCCTCCCCAACCCCTACTTCGTGTCGGCCCTGTCGGCGGGGACCGGCCTCGAGTCCGAGGTGGCCGACTACGTGCTGTCCTCGGAGGACGCCGGGGCCTTCCTCGACCGGGTCGAGGACCTGCTCGGCTACCTCGTGCCGCGCGTGGCGCGCGAGGGCAAGGGGTACTTCACCGTGGCCATCGGCTGCACCGGCGGGCGACACCGCTCGGTGGCGGTGGCGATGGAGCTGGCACGGCGCATCGGCCAGCGCCATTTAGTTACGGTGCGACATCGTGATCTTGGACGGGGTTCATCGTGAGTAAGCAGGTCGCAGTGCTGCTCGTCACCCACGGGGACGTGGGGCGGATGATGGTGACGGCAGCGGAGAAGATCGTCGGTCCCATCCCGGACCTGCGCACGGTCCGTGTCGAGACGGGCGAGGCGGGCGAGGCCGTGGCCGCGCGCATCGACGAGGCGGCGCACGAACTCAACGCCGACGAGATGCTGTTCCTGGTCGATCTCTATGGCTCGACGCCGGCGCGCATGTGTTGCCGCTCCTGTGATGGGCACAGCGTGGTGCTGACCGGGGTCAACCTGGCGATGCTGTTCAAGCTCGCCACCGCCGACCGTTCGAACGGCGCCGAGCCCCTCGCCCAGCTCCTGGCCGCCACCGGGACCAAGAGCATTCAGGTGATCACTTCATGACGAGTCCATCGGCCCCGGCCGCTCAGGCCATGCTCGAGATCAAGAACGAGCTCGGCATGCACGCGCGCGCCGCCACCAAGTTCGTGCAGCTCGCCAACCGCTTCAAGTCCGACGTCAGCATCGAGAAGGACGGCCAGGAGGTGAACGGCAAGAGCATCATGGGCGTGCTCATGCTGGCCGCGGCCAAGGGCACGCGCATCCTCGTCAAGTGCCAGGGCGAAGACGCCGGCGCGGCGCTCGCGGCGCTCTCCCAGCTGGTGGACGTCGAGCAGTTCGGGGAGCCCTAGGCATGTGGGACGGCTGTAGCGCCGACGAGGACGTCGATCGTGGCTGATCAGTTCCTGAGCGGCATCCCCACCTCGCCCGGCATCGCCATCGGCCGGGCCTTCCTCGTCGATCGACGCCGCCTCAAGACCCCCAAGCGACACATCTCGGATGAGGACGTCGGCGTCGAGCTCGCCCGCCTCGACGCGGCCATCGCCATCTCCGACGAGCAGCTCGAGCGCGTCAAGCGCAAGCTGCGCGAGCGCGAGGGCGAAGATCACTTCCGCATCCTCGAGGCGCACCAGCTCATCCTCCACGACGAGCATATGGTCGCGCCCACGCGCCAGCGCATCCGCGAGGAGCGCATCAACGCCGAGTGGGCGCTGCGCAAGACCGTGGAGGAGATCAAGAGCCTGTTCAGCGCCATCGGCGAGGACTACTTCCGGGAGCGCCGCTCGGACGTCGACTTCGTGGGCGACCGCATCCTGCGCAACCTCATGGGCGAGAACGACGACGCCGTCGGCCCCGTGCCGCCCGACGCCATCGTCATCTCCCACGATCTCTCGCCCTCGGACACGGCGCAGCTCCACCGGGCCTCGTGCGCGGCCTTCGTCACCGACGCCGGCGGCAAGACCTCGCACTCGGCCATCCTGGCGCGCGCCTTCCAGATCCCGGCCGTGGCCGGCGTCGACCGCGCGAGCGAGGTGATCGCCAACGGCGACCTCGTCATCGTCGACGGCTTTCACGGCGCCGTCCTGCTCGCGCCGACGCTCGACGAGATCGAGAAGTACCGGGCGCTCGCGCGCAAGCACACCCAGTTCACCGCGGCCGTGCTGCAGAATCGCAGCGCCCCCGCCATCACCAACGACGGCATGCGGGTCCACCTCTACGCCAACGTCGAGGTGACCGAGGAGATCCCCACCGCGCTCGACCGCGGGGCCGAGGGGATCGGCCTCTACCGCACGGAGTTCCTGTACCTCGAGCGCACCGACTTCCCACGCGAGGAAGAGCACTTCATGCATGCCCGGGGCATCCTGCGGCGGGTCGCCCCCTTCCCCGTCACCTTCCGCACCCTCGACCTCGGCGGTGACAAGATGGGGCCGCTCAAGCCCTTCCAGGAGGCCAACCCGGCCCTCGGGCTGCGCTCGATCCGGCTGTGCTTGAAGGAGCCGGCGCTCTTCAAGACCCAGCTCCGCGGCCTCCTGCGCGCCTCGCTGCACGGGCGCATGCGCATCATGTTCCCGATGATCTCGGGCCTCGCCGAGCTGCGCGCGGCGCGCGAGATCCTAGAGCAGGCCAAGGACGAGCTCCGCCGCGAGAGCCTGCCCTTCGACGAGAAGCTGCCGATCGGCATCATGGTGGAGATGCCCTCGGCCGCCATCACGGCCGATCTCCTGGCCCGCGAGTGCGACTTCCTGTCCATCGGCACCAACGACCTCATCCAGTACTCGCTGGCCATCGACCGGGTCAACGAGCACGTCGGCTACCTCTACCACCCACTGCACCCGTCCATCCTGCGCTTCGTCCGCTACGTGTGCGACGCCGGGCGGGCGGCCGGCATCCGCGTGGGCATGTGCGGCGAGATGGCCGGCGAGCCCATGTTCGCCCAGGTCCTCCTCGGCCTCGGGCTCGAAGAGCTGTCGATGAACCCGATCTCGCTGCCCGTGGTCAAGAGCGTCATCCGCGGCTCCACGCGGGCGGAGGCCGAGCGCCTCACCGGCGAAGTCATGTCCCTGTCCACCGCGGCCGACGTGGAGCGCTGCGTCGAAGAGTGGATGCTCGCCCGTTTCCCCGAAGACCTCCTGCGCGCGGCCGGCGACGCCCGATAGATCGCTCCTAGGCGGCGCACCCGGCCGTGCGATTGTGCTAGATTCCACGACGTGAGCTTCCCCGGACGCCTCATCGACACCAGCGCCGGCCGCGTCTTCATCCACCAGGACGGCAGCGGCCCGCCGCTCGTGCTCGTGCACGGCATGTTCGTGTCGCACTGGTACTTCCGCCCGGTGATCGCCGAGCTGCGCCGCCACTTCCAGGTGACGGCCATCGATCTGCCGGGCTTTGGCGAGTCGGACCGACCGCCGCTGGGCCGCTACCGCTACGACGCGGCGAGCGCCGCCGCGCTGGTCGATGAGATCATGGAAGCCCTCGGCATCCCGGCGGCGAGCGTGGTGAGCCACTCGATGGGCGGCGGCGTGGCGCTGTCTCTGGCCGCGCACCATCCCGGGCGCGTCACCCGCCTGGTCCTCGAGGACGCCTGGGTCTACCCCATCGAGATGCCGTTCCTCGGCCGCCTGGCGCTGCGGCCCATGCTCGGGTCCGTGCTCTTCAAGCGCCTCTATTCGAGGCGCGATCTCGTGCGCCACTTCCGCGGCGTGTTCCGCGATCCGGCGCTCGTGACGGGTGAGCTCGTCGACTACTACTGGGAGCGCTTCAACCGCGCCGGGGCACGGGAGGCGGGCCTGGCCGCTCTGCGCGCCTTTGCCTCGATGCTCGCCGACCCGGTCGAGCCGGCGAGCGTGCGCGTCCCCACGCTCGTCGTCTGGGGCGAGGAGGACCGGCTCTTCCCGGTCGCGCACGGGCAGCGCCTGGCGCGCGAGATCCCCGGGGCCCAGCTGACCATCATCCCGGTCTGTGGCCACTCCCCCCACGAAGAGCGCCCCGATGAATACCTGCGTGCGGTGATCCCCTTCCTGCTCGGCAAGAGCGAGACCACCGCAGCGCATAACCCGATGCACGAGGCAGCCACCCTTGGCTAACGAGACGCAGCGGAAAGTGCTGGTCGTGGAGGACTCCACGACCATGCGGCACCTCCTGGCGATGTCGGTCCGGCGCCTGGGGGCCGAGGTGTTCGAGGCGGGCGACGGACTCGAGGCCCTCCGGCTCCTCAGCCAGATGCGCTTTGATCTCATCTTCGTGGACATCAACATGCCGGTGATGGACGGCCTGAAGCTCATCCGGCTGGTCCGCGAGGGGACGCTCAGCACCAACACCCCCATCTGCGTGTGCACCACCGAGGACAGCCACAAGGCCGAGCTGCAGGCGCGCACCCTCGGCGCCAACTACTTCCTGCGCAAGCCCACGCGCCGGCAGGAGGTGGAGGCCGTGCTGAACGATGTCTTCAAACTCTAGAACGCCGGCGGATCGCGGCTAGCCTCCGCCTGGTCGCCTAGCGCTCGGCGTGACGCCCGAGATGCCCGTTCCTCCTTCCCACATCAGCCCGCGCCCGCTCCCCGGATACACGAGGCCCTTATGGCCGTGAAGCTCCTCGTGCGCAGCGCGCGCGTGGAAGAGCTGGACGCGCTGGCCGCGCTCTGGCGCGAGGTCGATACGCTGCATGCGCGCCTCGCACCGGGCTTCTTCGTCCCCGCCGCGCCCCTGACGCAAGCCATGCTGTTGAGCTTCCTCGGTCGCCACGACGCCACGCTCCTGGTCGCGGAGATCGGCGGCCACACGGCCGGCTGCATCCACCTCGAGCTGTACGACACGCCGCCCGAGTCGGGGCTGCGACCGCGGCGCCGCGTCCACGTCGAGCGCCTGGTGGTGACGCCGGAGTATCGCCGCCGTGGCGTGGGGCGGCGGCTCATGACGGCGGCGGCGGCCTGGGGCCAGGCCCGCGGCGCCACGCAGCTCGTCCTCACCGTGTGGGAGGGCAACGAGCCGGCCGAGCGCTTCTATCGCGAGCTCGGCTTCGCGCCCATGTCACGCGTCTACGGACGCGACCTCTGATGAAGGCGGCGTTCACGGCGTCGACCCTCCGGCGGCGCAGCTGGACCTCGGGCCTCGTCCTCGCGGCCTGCCTGCTCCTCCTCGCCCCCGCGGCACGCGCCGCCGATCCGGCGCTCGTGTGGCGCACCATCGCCACACCGCACTTCCGCATCCACTATCACCTGCCCCTCGGCCGCGTCGCCCAGCGCCTCGCCGTGGTCGCCGAGCACGCCCACGAACGCCTCACCCCCTTCCTCGACCACCGGCCGCGCTACGCCATCGACATCGTCCTCAGCGACACCACCGACTCGCCCAACGGCTTCGCCGTGGCCTACCCCTTCCCCTACATCAACCTCTACGCCACGGCCCCCGACGACCGCTCCGAGCTCAACGACTACGACGACTACCTCTTCGAGCTCGTCACTCACGAGTACACCCACATCCTGCACGTCGACACCATCCACGGCTTGTGGCGCGTCGTGAACTGGGTCCTCGGCTTCGGCGGGCGCGGCCGCATCGTGGCCCCGAACTCCCTCCAGCCGAGCTTCGTCCTCGAGGGCCTCGCCATCGTCGAGGAGAGCGAACGGACGAGCGGCGGGCGGCTGCGCTCCTCCATCTACGACATGTGGCTGCGCACCGCGACCCTCGAAGGGAAGCTCGAGCGCCTCGATCAGTTCTCCAACATCCCCATCCAGTTCCCGCGCGGCGGCTCCGGGCACTTCTACGGCGCGGCCTTCCTCGGCTTCATCGCCCAGCGCTACGGCTCGGACACGCTGCGCCGCCTGAGCCACGACTATGGCGGCACCTGGGTCCCGGGCGCCATCAACCGCTCGCTGCGCCGCGTCCTCGGCAAGACCTTCGGCGACGTGTACCGCGAGTTCCACGCCGCCCTCGACGAGCGCTACCGGGCCCAGGTCGAGCGCCTCACCGCCGCCCCCCTCGGCCTCACCCCCTCGCTCGTCCTCACGCCGCCGAGCAACACCGCCTATCGCCCCATCTTCACGCCCGACGGCCGCGAGGTCGTGTGGGCCGACTCGAGCGGCTACGACCGGCCGCGGCTCCGGCGCATCGCCATTCCCGACCGTCTCCCGCCCTATTCGGAGGCCAACCCGCCGCCCGCCGGTCCAGCGCCTACCCCCTGGCCCCGGTCGCACACCCTCCACAAGGTCGACGGCGTCGGCGGCTCCACCTTCACGCGGGACGGCCGCACCCTCTACTTCGCCGCCCTCAACTTCCACCGCACCTTCTACCTCTTCAGCGACCTCTACGCCCTCGACGTCGCGAGCGGCGAGCAGCGCCAGCTCACCCACGGCCTGCGTGCCGCCGAGCCCGACCTCTCGCCCGACGGCCGCACCATCGCCTTCAGCAAGAACGAGTCGAGCTCGCGCTCGCTCGCGCTCATCCCCGCCGACGGCGGCCCCGTCACCGAGCTCATCGGCAACCACGACGATCTCTCCCAGATCTTCACCCCCAGCTGGTCCCCGGACGGCCGACGCATCGCCTTCTCCTGGCAGCGCGACGGCGGCTATCGCGACATCTGGATCATCGACGTCGAGACGCGGCGCCTCGAGCGCGTCACCGCCGACCGCGCCCTCGACCTCGACCCGCGCTGGTCCCCCGATGGCCGCTACCTCTACTTCTCCTCGGACCGCACCGGCATCTACAACCTCTATGCCTGGGAGACCGCCACCGGACGGCTGTGGCAGGTCACGAGCCTCGTCGGCGGCTGCTTCGACGTCGCCATCTCGCCCGACGGCCGGCGCGCCGCGTACGTGGGCTTCCAGGCCGACGGCTGGCGCCTCGAGGCCATCGCGCTCGACCCCACCCGTTGGCGCGAGGCCCCGCCCGCCCCGAACGATCGCCCCGCGTCCGAAGCCCCCCAGGGCCTGGCCGCCCTGCCCTCGCACGCCTACCAGCCCTGGCGCAGCGCGTGGCCCCACACCCTCGGCCTCACCACCTACCCCAACTCCTTCGGCCAGGTCGTCGGCGTCGGCTTCTCCGGCGGCGACGTCGTCGGCTGGCACCAGTGGAGCGTCACCGCCGGCTTCGGCCTCGGGCGCCGCGACGACATCTCGGTCAGCGCCAACTACGTCTATAGCCGCCTCTTCCCCGACCTCGTCCTCTCCGCCTCGCGCCAGCTCGCCCTGCGCGGCGGCCTCATCCTCGACGGCATCGCCCGCCGCTACGTCGAAGAGGACTACGCCATCGGCGGCGCCGTCTCCCTGCCCGTCGTGCGCCGCATCGCCCAGGCCGTCGATCTCAACCTCGGCTACAGCTTCGCCTACCTGCGGCTCCACGGCCGGCTCCCGCCGCCCACCGATCCCACCAAGGTCACGCGCCTCCCCGAGCTCGGCCCCTTCTCCACCCTCAACATGAGCTGGCGCTACTCGAGCGCGCGGCGCTTCGTCTTCTCCCTCAGCCCCGAGGAGGGCCGCACCCTCGGCCTCAACCTGTCCCTGTCCCTGCGCGCGCTCGGCTCGCGCTACAACGTCTACACCGCCTCGTGGTCCTACACCGAGTACATCCCCCTCCGCCGCGCCGGCGTCCCCCCGAGCCAGCGCAACCACGTCCTCGTCTTCCGCTACTCCGGCGGCATCGCCGGCGGCGACGTCACCCAGCGCGGCATCTTCTACATCGGCGGTTACGCGCCCCAGCCCGACCCCCTCCTCGCCCTCATCAACGTCACCCGCCCCGGCACCGCCATCCTGCGCGGCTACCCCTACGACTCCCTCTACGGCAACCAGTACCACGCCGTCAGCCTCGAGTACCGCTTCCCCATCTGGTGGGTCGAGCGCAGCTACGAGACGCTCCCCCTGTACCTGCGCCGCCTCCACGGCGCCGCCTTCGCCGACGCCGGCAACGCCTTCTTCGGCCCCTTCGACGCGCGCAGCCTGCGCGTCGGCGTGGGCGCCGAAGTGCGCCTCGACATCCTCCTCGGCTACACCCTGCCCGCCACCCTGCAGCTCGGCTTCGCCCGCGGCCTCATGACCGGCGGCGCCAACCAGGTCTACTTCTACATCAACAACCCGTTCTGACCCGGCGCGCGGCGAGGACGCGCTCGCCCCGCCCGCCGCCGCTTGACCGCGGCGCGCCCGCGTCATTCCATCCCCGCATGGACCCGCTCACCACCCTCACCTACGACGTCACCGGCCGCATCGCCCGCATCACCCTCAACCGCCCCGAGCGCGGCAACGGCATCACCCTCGACATGCCGCGCGAGCTCGCCGCGGCGGTCGAGCGCGCCAACCTCGACCCCGCCGTCCACGTCATCGCCCTCGCCGGCAACGGCAAGGGCTTCTGCGGCGGCTACGACCTCGTCGGCAGCGCCCAGGAGGGCATGGCCTTCGGCGCCACCGACGCCCCACCGGGCTCGCCCCTCGATTCCGTTGTCCAGGCGCAGAACCACGACCCCGCCCGCACCTGGGACCCCGTCGTCGACTGGCAGATGATGAGCCGCAACATGCGCGGCTTCATGAGCCTCTTTCACGGCGACAAGCCGGTCGTGTGCAAGGTCCACGGCTTCTGCGTCGCCGGCGGCACCGACATGGCGCTGTGCTCCGACCTCCTCCTCATCGAGGACCAGGCCAAGATCGGCTACCCGCCCGCGCGCGTCTGGGGCGTGCCCACGACCATGATCTGGGCGCACCGCATCGGCATCGAGAAGGCCAAGCGCCTCCTCTTCACGGGCGACTGCCTCTCGGGCCGCGAGGCCGTCGCCTGGGGCCTGGCGTGCGAGTCCGCGCCCGCCGCCGAGCTCGACGCGCGCTTCGAGGCCCTCCTCGAGCGCATCGCCCGCGTGCCCGTGAACCAGCTCGTGATGATGAAGCTCCTCGTCAACCAGACGGTCCTGGCGCAGGGCCTCCACACGACCCAGATCCTCGGCACCTTCTTCGACGGCATCGCCCGCCACACGCCCGAGGGTCACGCCTTCCAGCGCCGCGCCGCCGAGGTGGGCTTCAAGCAGGCCGTGCGCGAGCGCGACGAGCCGTTCGGCGACGTCGGCCCCAGCACCTTCAAGGGCTGAGCGGAGCCGCGCGGCTCAGGGGCGCGGGCACGGGCACCACGACGCCGGACGCCCGGCGCTCGGGGGCGTCATGTCGCCGCTCCTTCCCTCAAGAGAAAGTCCGCCAGCCAGGGATTGACCACGTCGGCCCGCTCCTGGTGCGGGAGGTGGCCGCAGCCACGGATGACCCGGTACTGCGAGCCGGGCACCGCGGCGTGCAAGCGGTCGCCGTAGGTCTTGGGGTTCCAGCGATCCTCATTCCCCCAGACGATGAGCAGCGGGGGCACGAGGTCGCCGTACCGCGCCACCAGCTCCTCGAAGGCCGGGGAGAAGAAGTCGCGACGCAGGCCCGCGAGCGCATGGACGTAGCCGGGCTTGCCGAGGGGACGGCTACACTCGTCGATGAGCGCGTCGTCGATCCGCGTCCGATCGCGGTAGGCGCGCCAGAGTCCGGCGCGGATCATCCAGCGCCCGGTCCAGCCCCCGGCGAGGATCGTGCCGAGCTGGGCCATGCCGGGCCAGGCCATGATCAACCGGCGAGGGCGATAGCACGTGGGGGCCAGCACCACCGCGCGTCGCACGCGCGCCGGTTCGCGCAGGCAGAGATAGAGCGCGATCGCGCCGCCCAGGGAGGACCCGACGAGGTGGAAGCGCTCGAGCCCGAGGCGCGTGACGAGCGCGAGCACGGCGGCGGCCTGGTTCTCGATGGTGAAGCGATAGGGGGGACGGGGGATCGCCGAACGGCCGAGCCCGGGCTGGTCCACCAGGATCACGCGCGCCCCGGCGTCGCGGAGGGGCCCGAGGTTCCGGTGCCACGTGTAGCTCGAATCCGCCCAGCCATGCACCATCACCACGGGCTCGCCGCGCCCGACGTCGATGTAGTGGAGCGTGTGATCGCCGAGCGCTTCTTCGTGACGGTACGGGGCCACGAGTTCGTGCCACGCCGCATCGCCGCGGCGCGCGTCCGCGCCGGCTCGGAGACGGCTCATGACGCTCATGACCTCTTGGATCCCGCGCCCTGCCCGTCCCCGGCGGCGCGGCCGGAGGAGCTGGGATCTCTTTGCGTGCTGCTGATGGTGTGCATGGGGCCAGGTCCTCACCGGGCGTGTCGCGATCCGGTGAGGTCAGAGTCCGGTGTGAAGCGATGATCGGGTCAAGGAGAATCCACCGAGGCGGCGCTCCTTTGTGGCCTTGCGATGGGGTTGCCGACAGCTGGCAAGCTCACGGGGGTGGCCGCGCGCTTGCGGCGTCCCCAAAGGCAAGCGGTAGGCCAATGCTTGAGCGCTCGCGATCCTGGTGCTCAATGGGGGGGTACGCGTCACTCAACCACCCCCACACCGCCACTCCACCGGGGGGTACGCGTCACTCAACCACCCCATACCGTCACTCCACCGGGGGGTACGCGTCACTCAACCGGGGGGGTACGCATGCGAAAATCCCTGGTGCAGCTTGAAATATTCGCAGAATAGCAGATGAATTGGCTCGGTCGTTTCAAGGAAGCGGCGGTAGACGTATCGCGCCCCGTGCGGCT
The DNA here is from genome assembly GCA_036263495.1 of Polyangia bacterium. Lineage (GTDB taxonomy): Bacteria > Myxococcota_A > Polyangia > Palsa-1104 > SHYY01 > DATAGU01. Next base: position 18,178 of record DATAGU010000307.1, read on the forward strand.
CAGAGCGGCCCGGAGGGTCGCTCGCCGGCGCGGATGAGCTGCACCTGCTCCGCGGTGAAGGGCGGCCGATGGAGACATTCGTCCTGCTGCCGCGAGCGGAACAGATCGACGATGAGGTTCATGCGGTCGCCGAGGTCGCCCCAGTCGCGGGCGGCGCTGCCGGCCAGGCGATCGGGGGTGCGGTCGAGCAGGGTGAGCAGGTCTCGCAGCTCCGCGTTCTCGATGGTGCGCAGCGTCGCGGGGAACATGCCGCCCGATGGTAGGGGGGGCAGCGTCTCGCCGAGCCGCAGCGTGCCTTCGGGCAACTCGAGCCGCGTCAGCCACTCGGTGGCGACGCGCCGCCAGATCGACTGCAGGGGCGCGATGAGCGGATGGATCACCGTCTGGATCACGGCGTCGACGGCGCGGTGCAACGGCGAGGGGATGGTGTGGCGGGCGTGGAGCTTGGCCACCTCCATGAGGAGCAGGGCGATGGGCGCTTCGAGCGCGCTCTCGATCTCCGGCTGGAGCCGCGTCTGCTCGTGGAGGCCGATGAGATCGTTGGCGAGCAGGAGCAGCTCGGCCCGGGGCTTGGCCTCGGCGGTGAAGCGCGCCTGGTAGTAGTGCGTGAAGGCGCGGATGAGCAGCCCCTGGCCGCCTTCTTCGGTCGGGCCGGGGACCAGGGTGGCGAGGAAGCGATCGAGCTCGCGCTGATCGAAGACGGTGCTCGCCCGGAAGCGCTGGATGAAATCGGCGAACAGTGGGCCGAGCTCGCGGAACACCTTCAGGTTGCCAGCGGCGACGGCGGCGCTCACGCCGTTCGTGATCCGCTCGAGGGTCTCGTAGATGAAGGAGTTGCCGAGGGGCGTCATGCCGGGCATCTGCGCCAGCTGCTCGTTCATGCTGCCGAGATGGACCATCTCCGGGTAGGCCTCGGCGAGGAAGTGGCGGATGATGTCGGGGTGCTCCTCGCCGCGGATGAAGCGGCCGGCCGTCTTCGAGGCCCAGGTGGCGAAGGCGCACCACCTCACGTCCGTCGACCCGAAGAGCGACGTCAGGGCCAGCTCGAGCTCGTGGTAGCCCTCGGTGATCTGGAGGTTGCGGACGACCATGTCGTCGAGGCCGATGGTGGTCTCGAGGGTATCGCGATCGATGAGGGATACTTCCATGGCGCCTCCTCCAGGGTGGATGAAACCGCGATGCAGCTACGGGCTGGTCTCAGGGAGTAGTGTCCGCACGCCGCGTCGCAAGGCTCATCGACGATGGCGGGGCTCTGTGTTGCGCGGACGCGGACGCGGACACACGCTGCTACCCAGCATCGCGAGGGCCATGACGGCAACTCCTCGCCGACCGCTTGAGCGCTCGCTCTCGAGGCCTCGCCAGCGGCCTCTGCTGGGCATGGATCGGGATCATGTTAAGCTTCGCTTCATGAGCTGGCGCGAGCGGATTGAACAGCGGCCCGAAGTACTCGGGGGCGAGCCTGTCATCCACGGCACGCGGGTGCCCGTGCGAGCACTTCTCGGCGGTCTCGCCGGAGGGATGAGCATCGAGGCGGTCTGTGCCAGCTACCGCGTCACCGAGGACGATGTTCGCGCCGCGCTGCATTATGCGGTGGATGTGCTGGGTGCAGAGCGCGCGCTTGGCACCGCCATGAATCGGTGAGCGCTCCTCGCTTCCTCATCGACGAGTGCCTACCGGTCGACGTGACCCTGGCCTTCCGTGCTCGTGGGCTGGATGTCGTTGATATCGTCGAGCGGGGCGTGCGCGGGTTGTGTGACGAGGAGGTTTGGACGCTCGCGATCGCAGAAGGCCGCATCCTGGTGACGCGGGATCTCGATTTCCCTCTCCGTACGTCCGAGCAGCGCCCGCCGGGGCTCGTGCTCATCCGCGCGCCGAAAGATGCCACGGCGCCGGAGCTGGGGGCCCTGGTGAGCGCTCTGATCGACGGCATCAGTGCATCGAGCCTTGTCGGGTGCATCACGGTCGTCTCGCCACGACGTTATCGGCAGCGCTTCTGGTAGCGAGCCCATTTGATGGGGGTTGGTGGCAGAGGAGAGACAGGCGGCCGGCTTACTCGAAGGCGTAGAGCAGCCGCACGGGGTAGCACAGCGGGCCGGCCTGGGGCTTGAGGCGCCAGGTCATCAGGGTCCGGCAGATGGCGTCGTCGGCGCCCGGGATCCCCTGCAGCACGCGCACCTTGGTCACCTCCCCGGCCTGGTTGGCGCAGAGCACGCCCACGAAGGTCATCTCGCTGCCCCGATACTGGCTCTTGACCTCCTGCGGCATGGTGGGTCGCGGGCGATAGAGGTACTCACCCGCCGCCGGCTCGCTCGCCTGGTTCTTGGGCTTGGCCTGGGCCGCGGCGGTGGCGGTGTTCGCCGCCGGGGCGGCTGGCGCAGGTGGAGCCGCCGTCGGCGTACGCTTGGACGCCGGCTTCTGCTGGGCCTTGGCGCTGGCCTGCGCGGCTACGGTCCGCTTCTTCGCGGCCGTGTCCGGCGTCGGATGGGCTGGTGTCGTGGCGACGGTGACTCCCTGCGGGGCGGCTGGCGTCACCTCGGGCGGCTTGTTCGCCGGCGCCGCGGCGGCGAACTGCGCTCCCGGTGCCGCCGGTGCGACGGTCCCAGGGGCGGCGGGGGTCGCCGGTGCCGCGCCTCCCGGCGCCGTGGCGGTGGCGGCCGGCGCTGTGGCGGTGGCGGCCGGCGGGGCGGGCAGCGCGTGCATGGCGACGTGTAGCCGCTGCGCGCGGTCACCGAGGACCAGCAGCGTCTTGGTCTCGTAGCCCTCGAGCACCAGCTCGACCTTGAAGTCGGACTGCCCCTTGGTGAGGGTCAGCGTGAGGGGCGTCTTGCCGAGCGGTCGGGCATCGCCGACGCGCAGGACCTGCGCGCCCGACGGCTCGGAGGAGATCAGGGCGTCGATGCGCACTTCGGTCTGGGCGGTGGGCACCAGCACCGGCACCTTCTTGTAGCGTGGCCACAGCGCGCTCGAGAGACCCGCGCCAACGAGCAGCGCCACCGCCACCGCCGCCCCCATCAGCGCCGCACGCCAGCGGCGCCGCCTCGGGCCCTCTGCCTGCAGGCTGGTATGCGACACGTGCTGCACCTCTTCGGACACGCGGTGGAGCTCGGCCGACATCCGCTGGACCTCCGCCGACACCCGGCTCACCTCGTCGGAGATCTGGGTGGGTGCCTGGGCTGCCAGCTGGCGCGAGATGCTGCCCGGGGTCCCAGGGACCGGGGTCGGGACCGTCCCCACCGCAAAGCCGCCCTCGGCGAGCGCGCCCCGCAGCGCCTCCATCGACAGGTAGCGGTCGTCGCGCTCCTTGGCCAGGCAGCGCATCGCGATCGCCGACAGGACCGGGTCCGCGTCAGGCTTGATCGCGGTCGGCGCCGGCGGGGTGGCGGTCATCTGTCCGACGAGGATCTCGCGCAGCGTACCCGAGAAGGGCAGCCGGCCGGTGAGCATCTCGTACATCATGACGCCGAGGGCATAGATGTCGGTGCGGCCATCGAGCTGGACGCTGCCGTCGCACTGCTCGGGCGACATGTACTCGGGCGTGCCGAGGACCGTCCCCGAGCGGGTCATGCTCTGGCCCTCGGGCAGGTCGAGCAGCTTGGCGATGCCGAAGTCGAGCACCTTGGCGAACAGGGGATCGCCCTCGCGCTCGAGGAGGTAGACGTTGTCGGGCTTGAGGTCGCGGTGGATGATGTGCTTGGCGTGGCTGGCCATGAGCGCGCTCGCCACCTGATCGACGATGTGCGCGATCTCCTGCGGCGCGAGCGGCTTGCGCCGCAGCCGCTGCTTGAGGCTCTCACCCTCGAGGAACTCCATCACCAGGTAGATCACCTGGGCCCCTTCGTCCACGATCTCGCCGAGATCGATCACCTCGACGATGTGCGGGTTGCCGATGTCGTTGGCGGCCCGCGCCTCCTGGAAGAAGCGGCGCACCATGTCGGGGGTGCGCGCCATCTCGGGGTGCAGCACCTTGATCGCGACCTTGCGACCGATGATCGGGTGCTCCGCGAGGTAGACCGAGCCCATCCCGCCCGATCCGAGCAGCTTGGTGATCTGGTAGTTGCCGAGTTTTTTTCCGACCAACATGTTCAGGCCTCCCCCCGTCGTCGCTGTCGCCGCAGGAGGCGGCGACGCGGCGACGGGGCTTCATGGACGCTCCCGGGCCGGTGGCAGCCAGGCTCCTGGTGGAGCGCCATTCGCCCTCAGATGTTTCATGCGCCGTGCCACGGGGCGGACCGGCGGTGGCCCTAGCGCCGCTGGGCCCAGACGGGCCCCTGCCCGCCACCTGCGCGCAAAAACCTGCGGGGGCCGTGCGCCCCTCGCAGAAATTGCATGCTGGCCGGCGGCGCTCGGCCGAACTTGCACAACCCTTTGCCGTTTCTGCCCGGGCTCCGCGCGCCGGCTCGCCAAGTGATTGAGATCACAGCGGGGCAGCGTTGGCTCGGGAGATGCGTAGGTGTCGGCCCGGAGTCCGGTGTCCTCACAGGGACACGGCGAGCGAGGTGCTCAAAGGGTGCCCATGACTGTCCTACGACCGATTCGCAATCAGTTGCTGAGCAGTGTCGATCGCAGGGAACATCTCCGCCTCTTCTATCCTCAGTCCTGGAAGATGGAGCCGAACCCGTTCTCGTTGGCGGCGCGACGGGATGCGCTCGAGTGGTTCGCCCAGATGGGGATGGTGAGGGACGAGGGCGCGCGCCGGAGCCTGGCGGCGGAGCGGCTGGCGCTCTGTAGCGGGTACCTGTTTCCGACGGCAAACTTCGAGCAGCTGGTGACGCTGGTGGAGTTCCTGGGGCTATGGCTCTTCTTTGACGATCTCCTCCTGGAAGGCTCGGAGGGCCGGGGTCAGAGGGTGGAGGCGGACCCGACCGGCGCCGATCCGGAGGCGCTGCCCCGAGGCGCCTTCGCTTGTGGCTACCCTGCTGTGGAGCCTCCCCTGCACGCCTGGCAGGAGCTCTGCCAGCACTTCACCCAGCAGAGCCTGTGGTGGCGCAACCAGCTCTGGGACCGGTTCACCGGCTGGGTTTATGGCAGAGCGGCGAGACACGCCATGATCGGCGCGCCCGAGGCGGCGCGGCCGTCGGCTCCGCCCGAGTCCGGTCCCGATCTGGGAGATGATGAGATCGGCGCCACGCCCGCCTTCTATCTCATCGAATACGTCGGCGGGTTCGAGCTGCCCGAGGAGGTGAGGCAGCATGAGCTCATGCGGGCGCTGCACGCGATCGGCAGCAGGATCATGCTCTGGGCCCACGCTCTCATCGGCCTGGAGAACGCGCCGCCGGTCCACATGTCCCACGAGCCCGAGGAGCTGAGCCGGATCGTGGAGCTGCACAATCGGCACGTGTTCGAGTTCCTGGATGTCGAACGAGCGTTGCCGTCGTTCGGGGACCTGCAGCCGTTCGTCGACACCTACCTGCAGCTGATGCACTTCCTCATCCGCGGCTTCGCCGAGTGGAAGCTGGGGGCGGGGCGCCGGGATCGCACCCGGCCGCCCGTGGCGCGACGCGGCTCGGTGAATGTGTCCCTGAGCTCTTTCTCCGAGGAGTGAGTCGCCGGCGGGTGTTGGGCTCAACTCCGGGCGCGCTCCGGGCGCCCTCCTGCCCGCGAGGTGGGCGACGTGGGCGGTGTGGCGCTCTCGGTGAACAAGCGGGCCAGGGCGCGGCCGGTGTGCGAGTGCGGCACGCGCGCCACCTCGATCGGTGATCCCACGGCCACCACCCTGCCGCCGGCCTCGCCCCCCTCGGGGCCGAGATCGATGAGGTGATCGGACTGGCGGATGAAGTCGAGGTTGTGCTCGACGACCACGATGGTGTGGCCGGCCGCGCGCAGGCGGGCGAGCGCGGCGAGGAGGAGCTCCACGTCGGCGGCGTGGAGCCCCGTGGTGGGCTCGTCGAGGAGGAAGAGCTTGGGGCGGGATCGGCCGCGGCCGGCTCGCCCCGCTTCAGCCGCTCGCCCGGCGCGGCCCGCCGCGGCCGATCGGCCGGCCCGGCCCGACTCGGCGCGCTCGGACCGTTCCGATAAATGCGCCGCGAGCTTGAGGCGCTGCGATTCTCCGCCGGACAGGGTGGCCGTCGACTGGCCGAGCTTGAGGTAGCCGAGCCCCACGGCCGCGAAGGGACCGAGGGCGGCCTGGATGCGTGGCGAGTCGGCGAACGTCTCGAGCGCCTGGTCCACGGTGAGCTCGAGGATCTCGGTGACGTTGTACCCGTGCAGGCGCACGCCCAGCACCTTGTCGCCGAAGCGGCGGCCGTCGCAGGCCTCGCAGGGCACGGTGATGTCGGCGAGGAAGTGCATCTCCAGGGTCACCGCGCCCTGGCCCGCGCACACCTCGCAGCGACCGCCGCCCGCGTCGCGGGCCACGTTGAACGAGAAGGCGCCGGGTCCGAGGCCGAGACGCTCGGCCTCCGGCGTGGCCGCCAGGAGCTTGCGGATCTCGTCGAAGGCCTTGAGGTAGGTGGCCGGGTTCGAGCGCGACGAGCGACCGAGCGGGGTCTGATCCACCAGCACCACGTCCGCGAGCGCCTCCAGCCCCTCGATGCGCTCGCACTCGCCCACGTCGTCGCAGGCGCGGCCGAGCTGGCGCATGAAGTTGCCGTAGAGCACGTTCTCGACGAGCGAGGACTTGCCCGACCCGGACACGCCGGTCACCGCGACCAGGCGGCCGAGCGGGATCTCGACGGTGATGTCCTTCAAGTTGTGGGCGCGCGCGCCGACGATGCGCAGCTGGCCGGGGGGCACGCCGAGCGGGACGGGCTCGGTGAGGTGGCGTCGGCGATAGAGGGCCCCGGTCTGCGAGACGCGCGCCACGCGGTCGCCGAGCAGCTCCGGGAAGCTGCCTTGGAACACGACCCGCCCGCCCGCGGCCCCGGCCCCGGGGCCGAGATCGATGATGTGGTCGGCGGCGCGGATGATGTCGGGGTCGTGCTCCACCAGCACCACGGTGTTGCCGCGCTCGACCAGGCGGCCGAGCACGCCGAGCAGCCGCTCGGAATCGCGCGGGTGCAGCCCCACCGAGGGCTCATCGAGGACGTAGAGTGTGCCGGTGAGCCGCGCCCCGAGCGCCGCGGCCAGGGCGATGCGCTGCGCCTCGCCGCCCGAGAGGGTGCGTGTCTGCCGGATGAGGCTGAGGTAGCCGAGCCCGACCTCGCAGAGGTACGCGAGCCGCGATTCGATCTCGCGGAGCACGGGCTCGGCCGTGGCGCGCGCCTGGCGGCCGAGCTCGAGACGCGCCACGAACTCGCTCAGCTCGGCCACGGGCAGGGCCTCGAGCTCGGCGATGGTGCGTCCGCCCACCAACACCGCGCGCGCCTCGGCCCGGAGCCGCGTGCCACGGCACTCGTGGCAGGGGGTGTAGCCGCGGTAGCGCGCCAGGAGGATGCGCACGTGCATGCGGTACTTCTTCGACTCGAGCCAGCGGAAGAAACCGTTCACCCCGTACCACCCGCCGCGGCGCCAGGCGCCCTCCCCCTCGCCCTCGACCACGAACTCGCGCTCGGCCTCGGTCAGCTCGGCCCAGGGCGCGTCGACGCGGATGCGCTCGCGGCGGCAGGCGCGCTCGAGGTCGTCCTGGCACTCCCGGTTGGAGGGCGTCTGGAACGGGGCGATGGCGCCCTCGGCCAGGCTCTTGCGGCTGTCGGGGATGACCTTGTCCCAGTCGATGCCGACGACGCGGCCAAAGCCCTGGCAGGTGGCGCAGGCGCCGAGCGGCGAGTTGTAGGAGAAGCGCGCGGGGGTGAGGGCCTCGAGCGCGCGCCCGCAGCGCACGCAGCGGTGGCCTTCGTCGAAGAGGAGGGGCTCGGCCTGGCCCTCGACGTGGATCTCGGCCCGGCCGCCGCCGAGGGCAAAGGCGGCCTCGATGGCCGCCGCCAGCCGCCCGCGCTCGCTCGGGCCGAGGCGCAGCCGGTCGAGCACCACGGGCAGCGTGGTCCGCTCCGCGAGATCGAGGAGCTGCTCGGTGCCGAGCTCGTCGAGGCGCACGAGCGCGCCGGAGATGAAGAGGCGCTGGTGCCCAGCGCGCCGCAGCTCCGCGAGCCCGTTCGGCCCTCCCGGCGCAGCGGCCACCACGTGCGCCCGCTGCCCGGCCTGGGGACCGGCGGTCAGGTGTTCGGCCGCCGCGGTCGCCGTGTCGCGCGAGACGCGCGTGCCACAGCCCGGGCAATGCACCTCCCCCGCGGCGGCAAACAGGAGGCGCAGGAAATCGCTCACCTCGGTCGCGGTCCCCACGGTCGAGCGGGCGTTGCGCACGCCGTTGCGCTGCTCGATGGCGATGGCCGGCGGCAGGCCGGAGATGATGTCCACGTCCGGCCGCGGCATGCGCTCGAGGAACTGGCGCGCGTAGGTGGACAGCGACTCGACGTAGCGGCGCTGTCCCTCGGCGTAGAGGGTGTCGAAGGCGAGCGAGGACTTGCCCGAGCCCGACACGCCGGTGATGACGGTCATGCGGGCGCGGGGGATGCGGACCGAGACGTTCTGGAGGTTATGGGTGCGCGCGCCCTCGACGACGATGGCGGGGCCACTGGCCGGCGACGCGGCCACGGCGACAGGAGGGTGGGCCACGGGAGGGCGCGAAGACCTGCTAGGGGGCGGCAACGCCATCGGGCTCGTCGGGGGCGAACCGGGCGCGCGCCAGCTCGTGCTGATGGAGGGCGAGGCTCACCACCAGCCCGGGGCGGGCGAGCACCGGCTCGCGCAGGAAGAGGAAGTAGTTCTTGATGCCGTTCTCTTCGGCGGGCGGGACCCCCCAGGCCTTCTTGGCGGGCGAGCCCGTGATCAGGCGGATACGCTCACCGCTCTGCAGCACGAAACCGGGTGAGAGCGTGCCCAGGCTGCGCGGCCGCTGCCCTGCCCGGCCGACGTTCAGGCCCAAGCCGGCGGCCTGGATGATCCCCGGGCCTGTGTTCTCGAGCAGCAACCATTCCTCGTTGAGCTTCTCCGGGTTGGAGGCAGGGTGCAGGGTGCGGATGATGAGTGCCATGAAGTATCCTCGTGGTATCGCGGGATGCGCATTCTAGTCAGCGCCGTGGCAGGGGGCAACGCGGCTGTGCATTCTGCCGAGCCAGGAACACATTCATCCGAACGGTTCCCTGTAGATAGAGGCGGCGCCTTCAGCTCCCCGGCATGGGGGGTGAAGATGGACAAACCCGAGATGGCCCCTGATGCTTTCTGGCCTGATGTATTGCGGAGTCCCATGCGCTTTGGTGCTGACGTCATCGAAGGAGGAACGCGGTTTCGGGTCTGGGCGCCGCGCCCGCGGCAGCTCGAACTCGAGGTCTCGGGCCAGCGACTCACGGTGCCGCGCGACGCTCTCGGCTGGGGAGAGGTGGTGGTCCCCGGGGTCGGGCCGGGCGCGCGCTACTGCTACGTGCTCGACGGCGATCGCCGCCGCCCGGATCCGGCCTCGCGGTCCCAGCCCGAGGGCGTGCACGCACCGTCGGAGGTGGTGGATCCGACGCGCTACCGCTGGCAGGACACGGACACCCTGCAGCCGCCGCTCACCTCGCTCTATGAGCTGCACGTGGGCACCTTCTCTCCGGCCGGCACCTTCGATGGAGTGGCCGAGCGCCTCGCCGACCTGCAGGATCTCGGCTTCGACGTCCTCGAGCTCATGCCCGTCGCCACCTGGGCCGGGCCGCGCGGCTGGGGCTATGACGGCGTGACCTGGCTCGCGCCCCACGCCGCCTATGGCGGTCCTGAGCGCCTGCGCGCGCTGGTCGACGCCTGCCACCAGCGCGGCATGGCGGTTGTCCTCGACGTCGTGTTCAACCACCTCGGGCCCGAGGGCAACTACCTCGGCGAGTACGGGCCCTACTTCACGGACCGCCACACCGGCTGGGGCGAGGCCCTCGACCTCGACGGTTCGGCCGCGGGCCCGGTGCGCGCCTTCATCCTGCACGCCGCACGCGCCCTGGCGGCAGAGTTCCACCTCGATGGGCTGCGCCTCGACGCCGTGCACGCGCTCGTGGATCGCTCGCCGCAGCACCTGGTGGCGGAGCTCAGCGCGGCGCTGCACGCCGATGGCGAAGAGCGCGGGCGGCCGGTGTGGGTGATCGCCGAGAGCGACCTCGGCACCCCGCGCGTGGTCGAGCCCGCCGAGGAAGGCGGCTGGGGCTGCGATGCGCTGTGGCATGACGACTTCCATGACGCCCTGCAGGCCGCGCTCACGGGGGAGCAGACGCGGCGCTACGCCGACTTCGGCCGCGTCTCCCAGGTGGCGCGCACGCTCGAACGCGGCTTCTGCCAGACCGGGCGGCGCTCGATCTATCGCGGCCGGCGCTACGGCGAGCCCGCCGCCCACCTCGACGGCCGCCGCATCGTCGTCTACGCGCAGAACCACGATCAGGTGGGCAATCGCACGTTCGGCGAACGGCTATCGACGCTCGTGCCGGGGTGCGCACACGCGGTGGCCGTGGCCCTGCTCACTTCGCCCTTCCTGCCGCTCGTGTTCATGGGCGAGGAGTATGGCGAGGTCGCGCCGTTCCCCTTCTTCACCTCGTTCGGTGACGCGGTCCTGGGCCGGGCGGTGCGCGCGGCGCGACGCCGTGAATACGGCGCCGGGGCACCGGATCCGCAGGACCCGGCGACCCTGGAGATGGCCCGGCTACGCCCCGCGAATGCGGGCGCGCGCGGCGAAGGTCTGCGGCGCCTGTATCGCACGCTCCTCGGGCTGCGCCGCACCCGCCCCTCGCTCGCCGCGCAGCCGCTCGCCCGCACCGAGGCGATCGCCGAGGGCCAGGCCGTGGTCGTGCGCCGCGCCTCGGTGCGCGAGGAGACGCTCGCCGTGTACAAGCTCGGCCCCGAGGCGACGCAGCTCCTCCTGCCCATACCGCGCCACGGCGAGTGGCGCATGATCGTCGATGCGGGGGACTTTGGCGGGCCTCAGGGCGCCCAGCTGGAGGGCGAACGGCTCTCCCTGCCGGGCTACGGCGCGATCGTGTGCGCCGCGCCCTGATCTCGAGATCGTGTGAGCTACTGCGGCGGCGGCGAGGCCTGGTAGCGCGACGGGCGCGTCTCGTACCATTGATGATGGGTCTTGAACATGGCGGTGATGAGCCGCACCAGCGGGTCGCCCGGACCGAGCGCGTCCTGGCTGGCCTTGAGCAGTCGGCGGCAACCGGCGTGCTGCTCCTGGATGAAGGCCAGGGCCGCCGGCGGTGACATCACGCGCTCCATGAGCAGCACCGCATTGGCCTGGGTGCCGAGGCGCCGCTCGTTGTCCACGCTCCGGAGGTCGTTCTCCAGGCGAGCATCGAGGCACAGCGCGCTCTCGAGCGCCAGCACCGGCGGATCGCTCCGCCGCGTCGCCAGCGTGAGATCGCAGAGCAGCGAGGTGCTGGCGAGCAGGTTGCGGATCGACGAGTTCCATAGCGCCAGATCCAGGTACTCGACGAACGAGGTCTCGCTCTGGACCAGCACCTCGGTCTTCTGGAACGCCTGGATGGTCTTGCTGATCGTCGTGCGCCACCAGTTGAAGTCCACCTCGGCGCGGGCCTGCCCGGCCATGCCTACGATCACTCGGCGCAGCACCTGCGTATCGTTCGTGGCGGGCGTCGCCGGGGCGCGCCCGCCCTCACTCCCCTCGACCTCGGCCACGAGCGCCGCCCAGTCGAGCGGCCCAGCCTCGGCCGCCGAGTGCTCGCTCCGTTCGTCGAGCCACCACCACACGCAGTGGCTCACCGCGAGCCAGAACGCGGCCTCCTCATCCGGCGTCCCCTGCCACTCGAGATAGCCCCGCGCCAGGTACACCGAATCCACCGCATGCCGGTGCTTGAACTGGGGCACGCCCTTCCACCACTCCAGCATCCGAGCCAGCAATCGTTCGCTCTGCGCGTCCTTGGACATGATCTCCTCCCGCAGCCATGTGCGAGCAGACGCCGCGGACGGCGTCCTTGGCATCATCCGGGTCCGATCGGCCGGAGTTCTATCGACGCTGCCTCACTCATGCAGGCGTTGCGCAGGTTCATCAGGCCCATGAAGGCCTGATCCTCGGCCCCCGGCGGCACCCGGAGGTGTCGCAGCGCGGGACGGACCTCCCCCCAGGAGAACGCCTTGATGTCCACCCCCAGCCACGACACCGCGGTCACGATCCCGCGCACCAGCCGGTCGTCCGTGACCACCGCCACCGGCACCTCTCGGCGCTTGATCGCCTCGGACGCCGACTTCCGCTGCACGCTCGTCAACTCGACCGCTCCCACCGCCGTCGCCAGGTGCTTGGTGAATCGCTTCTCGCTCAGGTCCTTCACATAGGCCGCCCAGACCCCATCGGGCACCGCCCCCGCCGTGGCACAGCTGATCATGACGTCATCGATAAGAATCCACTTCATCGTCGAACGTTTCATAGTGACCGGATCTATCCCCTTTCCCCTCGGATTCGGCTCAAGCCACCCGTGCCGGATCCCCCTCTCTGCAAGGGTGCCTCCGTCTCGCATGACTGCGGCGACCCTGACTGGATGGAAGAAACGGCGCCCTGGGACGGCGCCGTCGTGAGGCCCTCGCGCACCATCGCGACGCGTCGTACCGCGAGTCCCCGTCAGTTCCCGTCGATGCGCGGCGTCATGAGCGCCAGACCACCGCCACCCTCCTGCCGGAGCGGCCGCGTGTCCTCCGCGATCCGCACCCCTCGCTGCTCGCCATAATGACGCGGCGTCTCCGTCGGCCGTCCGGCCTCGACCCCGGGCTCGACGAATTGCTCGAGCTCCTTGGTCACGCGCGACAGGAGGTCGGCCTTCTCGCGATAGGGCAGGAACGCGCTCTTGAAGCCCGACACGATGAGCTCCTTGATGTCGTCGAGCGTGAAGCCGTAGTGGAGGTGGCAGAGGAGCAGTTCCTTGGACACGGTGGTGTTGGTGACCAGCCGGTTGTCGGTGTTGATGGTCACCCGCAGGCCGTAGTTGAAGTAGAACGGCAGCGGGTGCGACATCAGATCCACCGCGGCCCGCGTCTGGAGGTTGGACGACAGGCAGACCTCGAGCGGGATGCGATGATCGTTGATGTAGTTGAGCAGGTCGCCGTTCTCACGCAGCCGCGTGCCGTGGCCGATGCGGTGCGCGCCGCAGTAATGGATGGCCTGCGCGATCGACTCCGGGCCATACGCCTCGCCCGCGTGCGCCGTGCAGTTGACGTTGTTGTCGAGAATGAGCTGGAACGCCGGCTTGTGGTCCTTGGCCGGATAGTTGTACTCGGCCCCCGCGAGGTCGAAGCCCACCACGCCGCGGTGCTTGTAGGCCACGCACAGCTCGGCCATACGCAAGGACGACTCCGCACTCACCGAGCGGATGCCGCACAGGAGCACCCCCGCGCGGACACCGAACTTGCGCTCGCCCGCGCGCAGCCCCTGGATGACCGCCTCGACGATCGCGGTCAGCTTGAGCCCCTGGCGCGTGTGCAGCATCGGCGAGTAACGCACCTCGAGGTACCGCACGTTCTCGCGGGCGCAGTCCTCTACGAGCTCGTAGGCGCAGCGGTACAGCGCCTCCTCGTTCTGCATCACCGACAGCGTGATGTCGAAGGCCTTGAGGTACTCCTCGAGCGAATTGCAGACGTCCCCGGCGTAGATGAGCTTGAACAGCTTGTCCGGGTCGTCGGCCGGCAGACGCACCCCCTGCTTCTCGGCCAAGTCCAGGATGGTCGAGATGCGCAAGGAGCCGTCGAGGTGGCAGTGAAGGTCGGTCTTGGGAAGTCGTTCGATGAATTCCAGCGTGAGCGCCATCGAAGAATTATACCGCTCGGCGCCGCGATAGAAAGAGGGCCAACGCCGCGACCCAGGCCGCCACGCTCACGGCCGCTCCGGCCACGAACGAGCGGGGCCTGTAGCGCAGGGTGACCTCGTGCTGTCCCACCGGCAAGCGAACCGCCAGGCGCCCGGCCACGGCCCGGACCTCGCCCCGGTCGCTCTTCCAGTGCTCGTTCCAGTTCTCATTCACCAGGAGGTCCGTCGGCCGCGCGAGCTCCACCTGGGCCACGACGCGCGCGGGCGACCAGTGCACGAGCGTCACCGTCCCCGCGCTCGGGTCGAGCAGGCGCAGCTGCTCGACCTGCCCCACATCGAGCGACTCCGCGCGCTGCAGCGGCGCCTCCTCGTCACAGTTCAGCACCCCGTACCCGGCCAGCACACTCGTGAACATCCAGGCCAGGTTGCCCTTGATCTGATAGAACTCCGTCTGACCCGGCGTGCTGGCCGGCGGCACCGGCGGCGCCTGCGGCACCACGAACACCCCGGTGAAGGCCCACGTCCAGAACACCGCGCCCTCGATCCCCACCGCCAACACCCCCGCCGCCATCACCGCCCCCGCGACCCCCTTCGCACTCCTCGACATCGACGGCCGCGCCGTGCCGAGCTGTCGCAGCGCGAGGATCACCCGGTCGAGCCCGAACCCCGCCCACACCGCCAGCGGCAGCGTCGCCAGGATGAGATAGCGAGAAGGCACCCGTAGCTCGTGGTAGAGGGGCAGCTTGCGGAGGAGCCACCAGGGCCCGTAGGGCCAGGCCCGCCCCGCGGCCACGCCCAGGGCGAACACGAAGAGCGGCGCTAGCCGCCGCCCTGGCCCAAGGCGCGTAGCCCAGAGGATCGCCCCCATCCAGCCCAGGAAATAGAGGTCGCGATAGCCGAGGTAGTGTCCGAGCTGCGCATCGAGCTCTGGCGCGAGCTGCCGCAGGAGACCCCAGGCCCCCATCGCGAGGAGCGGCGCCACACCGCGCAACACCTCACGCGCCCTGTGCTTCCATGGGCCGCGAGGCAGCGCCCCCAGCAACGCCAGACCCAGCACCACGTACGACAGATGGCAGCCGTACTCGTGCCACCAGTAGCGATGCCCCGGCACGCCCACCGTGAGCGGCTGCCAGCGCAGGAACGCCACCACCATCTCCCCCAGCTCGATGGCGTCCTTCTCGATCGCCGGTCGGGGGTGGTCGAGCGCGAACTCGAGCGTGGGCAAGAGGCGCACGGCCCCGAGCAAGAGCGCCATGAGCCCGAGGACCGCGGCCCACGCGACCGGCCGCGCGGAGCGCCGCTCCAGCGCCTCGGCCACGGCCACGACCCCGAGCATCGCCACCGCCATCGGCGTCGTGTATGTGCCGCCCAGCCCGGCCATCCAGGCGAGCGCTGCGGCCCCCGGGATCAACCACCGCCAGCCCCGCTCGAGCGCCCGGAAGTAGCACAGGAGGAGATACGGATAGAGCGCCGCCCCCGCGAAGTTGAGGTGCCCCGACGACAGGTGCAGCGCGAACCAGCCCGAGCCGCCGAACCCCAGCCCGGCCACGAGCGCTCCGACGTAAGACACGCCGAGCTCGCGCGCCAGGCGATACCCCCCATCGAGCGCCAGGAGGAGATAGACGAAGAGCGCCAGCTTGATCCCGAGCGGCGTGCCCCAGAGGAGCGTGAGCAGGAACGTCGGCGCCGCCCACGTGGCCTGCGGGTTGGCCAGCGCCACCTCGCCCCCGCAGACATAAGGGTTCCAGAGCGGCGCCTCGCCATAGCCGGCCACCGTGCGCCGGAACACCTCTTCCATCGTCTGGAAGTAGCGCCAGTCGTAGGGGTTGCCCCAGTGCTCGGGGAAGCGCAGCGTCACCCTCAGCATCCCGAAGGCCGCTCCGCCGAGCACGAGCAACGTCAACCAGGCCCTGGGCCGGGGTCCCTCAACGCCGCCGAGGCCCACCGCTCCCGCTCTCCGGAACCGCGCGTGTCATCTAAATCGTAGGGGCATGAACCCGTGCCCAGGACGGGCACGTCATGGTGTGGGGTGAGTGAAGGGGATCGAACCCTCGACAGCCGGATCCACAGTCCGGTGCTCTACCATCTGAGCTACACTCACCATCTTCTTGCGGCGAACCGCTGCCGGACCCGCAACCAGCGGCCCAGCGAGCAGTTTGACTACTTCAGCCTCCGCCCGCAAGTCAACCTGAAAGCGAATTGCAGGGCGCGCCCGTCGAACC
>DATAGU010000308.1:0-2190 GCA_036263495.1 Polyangia bacterium
GCTGTGAGACGGGCCGCGGGGCGGTTCAGCCCCGGACGACCGGCGACGGCACGGGCGGATCCGGGGTCGGGATGATGTCATTGCTGACGCCACCGCCGCCGGTGACCGCCTGGAGGGCGACGACCGACAACGCGGCCCCCGGGGCGGGGCGTCTCCCGGACCGCTGCTCCAAGGCGAGAGCCTCGCGCCGCTGCATGGTCTTGCTCTGTCTTGCCATCGTCGTCTCCTCCAGCGGATGAACCGGCTTGATGTCGGACCTCTCCAGCGAGCGGCAGCGGGCGCCCGATACCGCCTCGGGCTCAATCATAAACGACCACCTTCTTGACCCATTCCTTTTTCTTCTTCTCGACCCACACGACACGCACATCCCGCAGGGCCGTGGCCGGGGTCTGCCCAGCCCGGAGGCGCGCGGCCACGTCCTCGAAGAACTCCGCGGCCCCAGCGTCGAGGGTCGCGTCGTAGGCGGCGAGGACGGCTCCCACACCGGCAGAGAGGAAGGCCGATGGCAGATCCTGGGGATCGTCGAAGGAGCCCGCCGTTGGGTGGCTCGTGCAGGCGGTCAGGGTGACGAGCCGCACGTCCGGCAGGCGGACCCGCAGCACCTCGCTCGCGGCGAGCGTGTGTTTTCCGTGCCGATCCGGAGAGAGCAGCAGTTGCTGCTCGCCGGCTTGGAAGACGCAGGGGACGTGCAGCACCACCTCCGTGTACTTGGGCATCTCGGCCAGCACGCGCTCGGGCGTGGCGTCTCTTCCTTCGAGGTAGGTGACCGTCTCTCCTTCTTTTCTCGGGCGGCTCCACGGCGGGAGCGGCGCTTCATCTCCTTGGGGGCCAAGGAGCGGGCTCCGGACCACGAGACGGCGCGCCTGGCTCTTTCCCCAGGGGCGTGACACGGAACGGACCTTGTGAAAGACCCACGCCTTCTCGATGGGCAACACCCCGGCCAGGTCCTGCACGGGCGTCTCGGGGAAGACATCGATCTCGGTGCAACCGGCCAGTGAGCTCCGGAGCGCGTCCTGCCCAGCACCGAGACCATCGATGCGGGGATTCGTACGGTGACCCTCGTAGTGCCCGTGCACCCGGCCCTCGGCGTCTACGGCCACCACCAGCAGCCGCTCGCCCTCCACGATGGCGCCAAGGGTGCAGCCCTGCGCGGCATAGAGGCCATGCGCCCCGGCGAGGAGCACTTGCGCCCGGTCGAACTCCCCGGACTGGCCCGCGGCGAGGACGAGCTCTTTGGAGCTGTAGGTGTAGGCGAGCCGAGCATCCTGGTCCTTGGCGCGCAAGAATTCGGACATGACTTGGGCCCGCTGGAGGAGCGCCTCGCCTTGGCGGCGATCGTGCTCGAGCAGGAGCACACCCTCGATATGCACGGCAACGGCCATCGCCCCGGGACCGAGCCCGCCGTGGAGGCGGAGGTCGGCGATTTCGGCACGCAGCTGCTCCCAGGGCTCCGCCGACATCCCCGCGCGATCGAGATGGGCCAGAATACCCGCCGCCCGCAAGGTGAGCGGCTGATGGCAGAGGGGCGCCTTGCGAATCTCCTCTCGTGCCTCGGCATAGCGCAGCTCGCGCATGTAGCCGTCAGCGCGCACGACATGGGCATAGCGCCGGCGCTCACAGCCCTCGGGATCATGCCAATCGAGCTCATCGAGGAGCGCCTGGCTGCGGCTGATGTTGTTGCGGGCGAGGGCGATGCCGCTCAAGTGGCTCAGGAACGTCGTCTCGGCCTGCCAGTCGCCCGTCTTCTTCGCCAGCTCCCAGCCCGCCTGTGCATGAGCCTCGGCCGCCGACAGACGATCCATCGCGCGGTAGAGGCTCACGAGAGCGCTCTCGATCCACACACAGCGGTACTCCATCTTCTGCCGCTGGCCCATGTCGAGCGCGGCGAGGAGCCGCTCCTCGGCCATTCGATGCTCGCCCTGCGCCGTCTCGGCCTTGGCCTCCTCGGTGTCGGCGATGAGGATGAACCACGGATCGCCGCTCGCCAGCGCGAGCCGGCGATATTCGGCGAGGTGGTCACGCACGCGATCGAGCACAACCAGCGTCCCGAGTGTCAGGCGACAGTGTAATTGACCCCCAAACGACACTAATTTTGACCCCCCTGGCCCCGCAGAGAAAGGGGTCCGCAGATGGAGCGAGATCGTGATTGGGTGGCGCCTCTAGACACCGAGGTGCCGATGGTCGATTCCG
>DATAGU010000309.1:0-6851 GCA_036263495.1 Polyangia bacterium
CGGAATCGACCATCGGCACCTCGGTGTCTAGAGGCGCCACCCAATCACGATCTCGCTCCATCTGCGGACCCCTTTCTCTGCGGGGCCAGGGGGGTCAAAATTAGTGTCGTTTGGGGGTCAATTACACTGTCGCCTGACACCGCCGGGGGATCGGCTCACGCCGGCGGAGATCGCGGACCGCCATCCCGATCAATGGGTGGTGCTGGTCAAGATGGAGCGTTTCGAGGACAGGCCCGGCTTCCGCTCCGCGATCGTCCTCGGTGCCCACCCGGACGAGCGTGAGGTGCTGCGTATGACCCACGAAATCGCCCGGAGGTATCACACCTCCGCGCAGTACCACACGAGACATCTACGGTCGAAGCTGTTCCAGCCGTGAGCGCCGTGTCCACCGCCTGTCGGCCCTCGGCTTCGACTTCAACCGCTTCCTGGTCAACGCCGCCGACCTCTCCTTGCACTCCGGCATCGACGGCCTGCTCGGCCTCGATCTCCTCCGCCTGTTCGACTGCACGCTCCGCTACAGCACCGGCGAGCGGGTGACGGTATTAAAAAACCCAACTTGCTCGCACTCGAAGTGGGAGAAAGTTGGGTTCTTTCATACCGTCACCCTGTTACCTCCGCCGACACGGGGGGTTTCATGCGCTGTAATATGAAATTATGGCGTTGGATGAAGCGCCCCAAGACGTCGTTATCCTGACAGCGATCACGTTGGAGTACGAAGCCGCGCTCAAGGTCGAGAGCGGAGCGTGGAACGGCGAAACGTGGCGGCAGGACAAGATCGATGGGCTGCCCATCGCGTTCGGCGCGTTCAAGGGGTGCAACGGGCGGCCGCTGCGCATCGCCGTCGCGCAGGCCGGTGACATGGGGATGGTGGCGGCGGTCGCCAGGCTCGCCCCTCTGGTGGAGAAGTTCAAGCCGCAGGTGATCGCGATGAGCGGCGTGTGCGGGGGGCGGCCCGGCAAGACCCGCCTGGGCGACGTGGTCGCGGCCGAGCGCCTGTTCCTCCACGACGCCGGAAAACAGCTCCCCGACAAGGTCCTGCAGGACATCGAGACCTATAGCCTGCGCAAGGATTGGAAGATCGCGCTCGAGCACTTCGACTTTGTCGAGCGATTCCGCCAGGAGAGCTGGTGGCTCGACCGGCCGGTGCCCTATGAGTGGCAGGAGAACTGGGCGCTCACCAGGCTGCGCGACGGGGTCACCGAGCCTTGGAAGGATCCCGGATGCGCCGTCGCGTGCCCGCAGTGGAAGACGGTCATCGCCCGGCTATGGGCGTCCGGCGACGTCGAGAAGGACACACTCGAAATCACGGCCCAGGGTCGCAAGCGTATCGCCGGCGTCCTCATCCAGCACGCCGGCCAGATCCCCGATGTCTCGCCCGCGGGGAAGGAAGTCCCCTTCGGCGTGCACGTCGCGCTGATGGGCAGCGGCAACAAGGTGATCGAGGATCCTACAATCTGGCCGTTCGTCTCGTCGTTCATGCGCAAGACGCTGGGCATCGAGATGGAGGCGGCGGCGCTCGGCATGCTCGCGAACCTGTTCGCGCATCGCACGCCCAGGATCGACGCGCTCGTGATGAAGGGCGTCATGGACCTGACCAATGACGACCGCGACGATCAGTTCAAGGAATACGCCGCGCGTGCCTCGGCCGAATGCGTGATCGCGTTCCTGCGCGAGCAGTTGACGCCGCGCGATCCGGGTCCCGTCGTGCGGGATGGCGCCTCTGCGGCCGGAGGTGTCACCATCTCCGCGTCGTCGCCTGCGAGCGCGGCGCAGACCTCACCCGCCGTTCCCTCGCCGGCGCTGGTGTCGATCGGCAAACTGCCGCAGTCAGGCGAGCTGCTCGTCGGGCGCGAGGCGGAGCTGCGCAGGCTCGATGCGGCGTGGGAGGGGCCGGAGCGGAAGCACCTGATCGCGTTCGTGGCGTGGGGTGGGACGGGGAAGACATCGCTGGTGAATGGCTGGTTGGCGGAGCTCGCGAAGGAGGGGTATCGCGGGGCGCGGCGCGTGCTCGGGTGGTCGTTCTACAGCCAGGGCACGAGCGAGGAGCGCGCGGACTCGGCCGACGAGTTCTTCGCCTGGGCGCTGGAGGAGCTCGGCGATCCCGAGCCGTCGAAGGGGACGGCGGAGGAGAAGGCGCGGCGGCTGGCGAAGCTGGTGAAGGAGGAGCGCACGCTCCTCGTGCTCGACGGCGTGGAGCCGCTGCAGCACCCGCCGGGGCCGGAGGAGGGCCGGCTGCGCGACCACGCGCTCGCCAGGTTCCTGCGCGAGCTGTGCGCGGCCAACCCGGGGCTGTGCGTGGTCACGTCGCGGCTCGGGCTCGCCGATCTGGGGCAGTTCGCGGGACGGACGGCGGAGCAGGTGAACCTCTCGCAGCTCGATCCCGACGCGGGCGCGGCGCTGCTCGCGGACCTCGGCGTGGATGGCGCAACGGGCGAGCTACGGCAGGCGTCGATCGAGTTCGGCGGGCACGCGCTCGCGCTCACGCTCCTCGGGCAGTACCTCGTGGACGCCTGCGAGGGCGACGTGCGGAGACGGCATGACGTGGGGCCGATCGAGCACGAGGAGACGCGCGGCGGTCATGCGCGGCGCGTGATGGCGGCGTACGAGCGCTGGTTCCCCGCAGGGCCGGAGCGCGACATCCTCCACGTGCTCGGCCTGTTCGATCGTCCCGCGCGGGCGGAGGCGCTCCGGGCGGTGCGGGCCGCGCCGACGATCCCGGGGCTCACCGACCACATCGCCGGCATCGACGAGCGGGCGTGGAACCAGGCGCTGGCGCGGCTGCGCAAGGCGAGGCTCATCGAGCCGGTGAACGAGGACGAGAAGGAGAAGGGGAAGGGGACGGTGGACGCGCACCCGCTCGTGCGCGAGCATTTCGGTGAGGCGCTGCGGGGCGCGCGTCCCGACGCGTGGAAGGAGGGTCACCGGAGGCTCTACGAGCACTACCGGAGCTCGGCCAAGGAGCTACCCGAGACGCTGGCGGAGATGGCGCCGCTGTACGCGGCGGTGGCGCACGGTTGTCACGCGGGGCGACACCAGGAGGCGCTGGACGAAGTCTATCACCGGCGCATCTGTCGGGGTGACGAGTTCTATGCGGTGAACAAGCTCGGGGCGTTCGGCGCGGACCTGGCGGCGCTGGCGGGGTTCTTCGAGACGCCGTGGAGCCGGCCGGTGTCTTCGCTGACCGAGGGCGCTCGCGCCCGGGTGCTTGGTTTGGCGGGCGCATTCCTGCAAGCGCTGGGGCGGCTCCGGGAAGCCGCGGAGCCCATGCTGGCGGGGCTCGATGCACTGATTGCGCAGGAGGATTGGAATAACGCGGCCATCGCTGCCGGCAACCTGAGCGAGCTTCACCTGACACTCGGCGAGGTCGCGCGCGCCATCGCGTACGGCGACCAGAGCGTCGACCTCGCCGACCAAAGCGGCGATGCGTTCCGGTGTATGGTCAGTCGCGGGAAGCTGGCCGACGCGCTCCACCAGGCCGGGCGGTTGGAGGAGGCGGCGCGCCGCTTCGCCGAGGCCGAGGCGATGCAGAAGGAGCGGCAGCCGCAGTATCCGCTGCTCTACTCGCTCGGAGGCTACGAGTACTGCGACCTGCTCCTCGGCCGCGGCGCCACAGACGACGTCCTCCGTCGGGCGGAGCAGACCATCGGCATTGCTGAGCGCAACCACTGGCTCCTCGACATCGCCCTCGACCACCTCTCCCTCGGCCGCGCCCACATCGCCCGCGCCCGCGCAGGCGATGCCGCCAGCCGCGACTTCGCCCGCTACCACCTCGACACCGCCGTCACCGGCCTGCGCCAATCGGGCAACCAAGACGACATCCCCCGCGGCCTCCTCGCCCTCGCTGACTACTTCACGCACATCGGCGACTACCCCTCCGCCCTCACCGACCTGACCGAAGTCCTCGACATCGCTTCCCGCGGCCCCATGCGCCTCCACGAAACCGACGCCCACCTCGCCCTCGCCCGTCTCCACCTCACCCAATCCGACCACCCCGCCGCCCGAACCCACCTCGACATCGCCCGCCGCCTCGTCGCCGAGACCGGCTACCTCCGCCGCCAGCCCGAAATCGACGCCCTCGCCGCCGCGCTGCCTCCGCCCTGAGCCACCTCACCACGCCCCCACCCGCGCGGCCCCCATCCCGAGCCCACCTCACCACGCCCTCCGCCCGCGCGGCCCCCATCCCCCCACAAGACCCTGATCAAGACCCGCTGAGCGCCTCTTCTGCCGTCGCTGCGGTGGCGGCCCGCTGTAACCAGCGCAGCAGCAACGCCTCCTCCCGACAACCGAGGATGCGTGCGCGCATCGCCTCGTCTACCGCCAACCCTCGCGTCGCTACCACGGCCAGCACCGCCTCCCCCTTCCTCCCCCAGGACTCTCGATGCGTCGGATTAGTTTCGCGCGAGGTCGGCGTCCCGGCCCGCCTCATGGAACACCGCGCCGACCAGGCCGCTCTCCTCGACCCGACGCTTGAACTCGGGCGAGACCAGCACGTCCCCGACCACCTGCTGCGGCACCTTGAAGATGTGGTGCCCTTCGAGGCTGTCCGGGCGGAAGGCGTAGCGCTTGATGTCCATGATGCCGCCGTCGGAATAGCGGGTGAAGATGCAGCGGGGCTCGTCGAGGCAATCGAGAACGTCGAGGACGTTGATCACGAAGAACTTGTCCTGGCCGCAGTTGACACAGTCGAGCGGCAACGCCTCGATGCTCTGGCCGACGAGCGGATCGAGCACCGCGAGCGCGCGCTCCGAGAACGCCAGACCGAGCCCCATGAGCGATGGGAAATCGACCGGCTTGCCGCGGTTCTTGCGGTAGGACGGATGCCTCGTGGGCCGGCGCTCGAAGGGTACGGGCGTCCAGACGTCGGCCCGGCGCACGCCGTCGAGCTGGTTGAAGGTGCGTGCCCAGCCGCCGGGCTTATTGATGACCGTGAGGTGATCATACTGGTCGGGATCATCTGACAGGATGAAGGGGTAGTGCATGGCAGAGTCCTCCTAGGGCGGAAACTGGCCTGCTTTGATCTCTTCTGCAAGCGAACGCAATCTCTCAATGATGCGTTCTCTTTGGCCAGACTGCTCTGCCTGTTGGAGGAGACGGGTGATCTCTCGGATCGTTCCGTCGGAATGAAGTCCCCGCCCGTGGTGCCGGCTCTTCGGGAGGATGACGCCGTTGTCCGCGGCATTGATGTCGATGCCGTAGCGATCGAGGATCTCCCGGGCTTGTTCCCCTTCGCGGTGGGTGCTGGGCACGATGTGATGCACCTCTTCCGTCGAGCTGGGCTTGAGCCCGCGCTTCGCCATGCTCCTCTTGAGGAGCTCGGCGTTCCGCGTGGTGTCCCACTGTTGGGTCGATCGGAAGCCGGGCGGCACCTGTCCACCGACCGAGTTGGTGCCCGATAGGCCCTGCGCACGCGCCTGCTGCGCCGGTGTCCTCGGTGGCCCCGAACCCGTCCCATCGACGCGCATCGCCAGGTGCAGCTGCAAGGCCACCGGCGAGAGCCGGCCGATCTCGGCCAGCGCCAAGATCTCCACTTCGGTCAGCGCGACCGCCCCCGCCAGCGGCACGGCTCCGCCGCGCACCACGACGCCCATGGCGATGGCCCCGTTGCCGGTCGCCAGCAAGAGCCCACCGCCGCCGCCCTCTCCGGGCCCATGACGCAGCAGCAGCGCACCAAGCCGCACGAGCCCCGCGTGCGTCGTCAGCACCGCCTGCGACAACGCGCCCGCCAGCTCTGCCAGACCGATCCCGCCGCTCACGATCAGCGCCGCGTGCACCCCCGCCTGGCCCCACGCCGAGCGCTCCTCCCCGGCCAGGTTCTCGTCGTGGAAATGCCACGCCTGGAGATGCACCTGCTGCGCTTGCGGCGCCCGCGCATCCACCCAGAACGGATCCTCGCGCAGCGCCCGCAGGCCCTCCCAACACCACGACAGCGCGTGCTCCAGGCGTTGGTGACGAAACGCACCGAGTCCCGGCTGGCTCTCGGCCGCGAGCAGATCCAGCGCATAGACCACAAGATCCGTCCCCACGGCCACCGCGCGATCCAGCGCTGCCTCGTCGGCGGGGTGCGCCTCGGCCCCCGCCAGGAGATCCGCCATCCGCTCGACCTCGGCGGCGAGGAAATCGAGGGCCTGCCCGTAGCGCTGTGGCAAGCCGGCGCGCGCCTGCTCCAGCACCAGCGATAACGACAGCACACGGACGCGCAGGGCTCGATGGGGCGGCACCGAAGAGCCGTCCACGAACGTCACGCCCACGAGTCGGACGCCGGAAGCCGGCCCTGCGACACGCGGCCATGCGCTCTCGGTCCCCCGAGGCGGCGTCGAGACATGCCGCTTGCCGTCGAGTAATCCACGGGGCTCAGACGAGCGTGTGGGCCTCTCGGAGGGACCTGTGAGCGCGCGTTTCTCGTACGAGTTCCCCCCAGCGCACGCCGCGAGCCCCACGAGCAGGAAGAGCATTTGTCGCATGAGGCCTCCCGCCGCGAGCGTACTGCTATCGCCGGCCCCGGCGCAGCTCGTGCTGGCGCTGGGATCACAGTGGATGGCAACACCGGCGCTGGGCTATCGGGCCAGCGCCGGCCTACTCAAGACCCGCTGAGGGAAGCGGGGTGACGGTATTAAAAAAACCAACTTGCTCCCACTCGAGGGGGGAGAAAGCTGGGTTCTTTAATACCGTCACCCTGTTGCCTCCCTCATCGCCCGTCCAAAGGGTACGGGCCGGCGCCCCGCTGGGAGAATATCCATTCCCAGGCCCAGATCCGAGCCATGCGGCCGTTTTCCCCTGCCGTGAGAGCAAACGACGCTGTGGTGCGGCCAAACGACGCCGTGGTGCGGCCAAACGACGCTGTGGTGCAGCCA
>DATAGU010000310.1:0-3532 GCA_036263495.1 Polyangia bacterium
CGGAATCGACCATCGGCACCTCGGTGTCTAGAGGCGCCACCCAATCACGATCTCGCTCCATCTGCGGACCCCTTTCTCTGCGGGGCCAGGGGGGTCAAAATTAGTGTCGTTTGGGGGTCAATTACACTGTCGCCTGACACCCCGTATGAGCTTTGCGGCTCCTCCCCACATGGCGCCACGCACACGGGCGGAATCGACGGCGCGCATGGCAGGCCGGAGGCGGACACCAGCTGAGGCGGCGCTGGCATCACGGTCTAGTTCCGCGGCGTGCACACGCTCCACATCCAGGAGCACGCGGTGCCAGAGCCCCCATTCGCCATCCGTGACCGCGCGTGCGCGGTCGGCGATCGAGCACACGCCATCCACGATCAGGTTCACACCGTCCAGGGCCGCGAACGCGCGGTCAGGCTCCCCCACTGAGCGGTCAGAGGCCGCGCCCGAGCGATCGTCGATGGCCCCTGGCCAGTTCGCTCTTCGCGCCCTGGTGATCGACCCTCGCGACCGCGCCGCCGATGACCGCCAACGCCTGATCCCGGATCGTAACGTCGCGATCGATGACCCCGTGGTCGCGGTCCTAGGACCGCGTACACGTGTCTCTCTTCCTCGCGCGCGCCTGTCCTTCAGAAAACATCCAGCATCTCCATGAGATGGACCGATAGGCCGACCCCGACCACGAAAACACTCCCTTTGTATTCGTAATCCACTAAACCAATTGCGAGGCACATCGGTCCTCGATTCTGTAGGCCCAAACACCCTACAGAATCACGGGGTTCGATCGATTGGTGAGCCATCCAACGAGAGAAGGAAAATTTTTCACGCCTACTGGCGCACGATCGATTCCCTATTACATTTGTGTGACCAACGGCCCCTCGTAGAGCAGGCGAGAGGGCCCTCGATACCCGGCGGCCAGAGCGGCGAGCGACGGGCCTCCTGTCACAACCAACTGAAACAGAAGGAGCATCCCATGGACGAAGAACCCAGACGCATGTCCCTCGGCGACCTGGCGGTCGATGCCACGTCGATCATCACGTTCGCCGTCCTCCTCGCCAAGGGCGCGTTGCGGGGCCTCATGCGCGAGCAGAAAGGCATCGCGGAGGTCCTGCGCGAGATCGTCGCCAACCAGGCGACCTTCGGCGCCCGCGCCGGCATCATGGTGGAAGACGTACGCGCCCTCCAGCTCGCCACCGAACGCCTCACCACCGTGCGCCAATACATCGGCACGGTCCGCAAGCTGCTTCGGATCCTCGAGAGCACCGAGGCCTCGCTGGACAACGAACGGCACCAGATGATCAGCATCATCGCCGCCTCCGTCGACAAGCGAGGCAAGCTCGCGGGCAACGAAGACCTTCTCTTTTACTATCAGGTGACCCGCGCCTACCGCTCGGCCATCGCCAACAAGGCCGCCCAGACCCGCGATCGCAACGCCAAGGCCAAGGCCAAGACCAAGACCGAGGCGAACGTGAAGTCCATGCCCGAGGAGGAGCACGAGGGCCAGACCCAGACGGCATAGACCCGCTGCGCCTCGATCCCGAGTATCGTCTCTATCTACGTCATGCCTGATACACTCAACGAGAACGAGGATGTAGATGCCGCTGAGGCCTGGCTCGCGGAGATCGACTGCCGTGCGGCCGAGGTCGAAGAGGGTACGGCCGAGCTCGAGGAGTGGGAGGTCGTCCGCGAGCGCCTCGCTCGCAGGCGGTCCTCGAAATAGCGCCGAAGACAGAGATTCTTAGGCAGTTGCTCCGTCGCTCACGCTCATACGGGTACTGCCCCGCTCCCGCTATACGCGGCCGCGCAGCATGCCGTTCCAGTACATGGCCGGCAGACCGTACTTCTTGAGCAGGTACATGCTGTACCGCTCCTTGGACTGGTCGAAGGGGAAGGTCTCGGACGGGTTCAGGTCGTAATCGAACTCCGCCATCACCAGGCGCCCGTAGCCGGTGACGAGCGGGCAGCTCGTGTACCCGTCATAGCGCCCGTCGAGCGCCTGGCCGCCGAGCGTCGCGACGAGGTTCCTCACCAGCACCGGCGCCTGCTTGCGCACCGCCGCCCCGGTCTTCGACGTCGGCAGGCTGCTCGCGTCGCCGAGCGCGAAGACGTTGGGGAAACGCACGTGCTGGAGCGTGTGCTTGTCCACGTCTACCCAGCCGTCCTTGTTCGCGAGCGGGCTCTGACGGATGAAGTCGGGCGGGCCCTGCGGCGGCGTCACGTGCAGGAGGTCGTAGTGGAGCACCACCTCTTCCTGGGTGTCGAGCTGCCGGAACACCGCCTCCTGGGTCGCGCCCCGCACCTCGATGAGGTTGTGCCGGAAGCGAGTCTCGATGCCCTTGCGCTCGATCAACTTGGCGAGCGTGGCCGCATACTTCTTGACCGCGAAGAGGCCGCCCATGCCCGAGGCGAAGAGGATCGACGAGCGCTCGCGCACCCCGGCGCGGCGCAGGGCGTCGTCGCACAGGTACATGATCTTCTGCGGCGCGCCGCCGCACTTGATGGGCGTGGCCGGCTGGGTGAAGACGGCCGCGCCGCCCTGGAAGGCGCGGATGAACTCCCAGGTCTTGTCGACCGTCTCGTAGGAGTAGTTGCTGCACACGCCGTCCTTGCCCAGGCACTCGCGCACGCCCCGGATCTGGTCCCAGTTGAGCTGGATGCCGGCCGCGACCACGAGCACGTCGTAGCGCACGCGCTGGCCGTCGCGGGTGAGGACCTCGTTCTTCTCGGGGAGGAACTCGACGACGCGGTCCTTGATCCAGGTGGCCCCGCGCGGGATGTAGTCGGCCTCGGGACGCGCGGTCTCTTCCTTGGCGCACTCGCCCCCGCCGACCAGGGTCCAGAGCGGCTGGTAGTAGTGCGTCTCCGAGGGCTCGATGACGGTCAGGCGCGGCCGATGGAGCACGCGCGCAAGACGCGCGGCGACGGTGAGCCCGGCCGTGCCGCCGCCCACGATGACGATGTTGGCCGTGTTCGGCCGGGTGACGAGGCCGCTCGTTCCGTTCGCGTCGTGCTGCGCTGGGGACGCCGGGTTGTTCATTTCCATGAGTTCTCCTCTCTGTGGCGACGCGAGCCCTGCTCTGGGCCCAGGGCCCGGGCCAGGGGAGAGATGCATCAATCCAGGCGCACCACGAGGTTGATGATGTTCTGCGCGATGATGAGGAGCGCGACGGCGATGATGAACACCGCGAAGCCGCGGCGCAGGTGATCGGCGGGGATGCGGCGCCCGATCGCGATCCCGACGAGCATGCCGACCAGGGCCAGGGCGGTGACCCATCCGGCCAGGTGCAGGTCGAAGCCCCCGTGCTGCAGGTGACCGAGGAGGCCGGCGCCGGCGTTGAGGGCGATGACGACGAGCGAGGTCCCGATCGCCTCCTTGGTGTTGAGGCCGCCAAAGAGGATGAGCGCCGGGACGATGAGGAAGCCGCCGCCCACGCCGAGGAAGCCGGTGAGGACGCCGACGGCCAGGCCGGCGAGCACGGCGCGGGCCACGCTCGGGCGGCTGTTCTCTTCGCCTTCGAGGTCGCGGCCGAGGAGCATGAGC
>DATAGU010000311.1:0-9861 GCA_036263495.1 Polyangia bacterium
GGACTTCCGCGTCAGCGTCCTGCCCACCTTGTTCGGCGAGAAGGTCGTGCTCCGTCTCCTCGACAAGTCGAACCTCCAGCTCGACATGACCAAGCTCGGCTTCGAGGAGCGCCAGCTCGCCGACTTCATGAAGGCCATCTATCGGCCCTTCGGCATGGTCCTCGTCACCGGCCCCACCGGCTCGGGCAAGACCACCACGCTCTACTCGGCGCTGCAGGAGCTCAACAAGATCAGCCAGAACATCTCCACCGCCGAGGACCCCGTCGAATACAACCTGCACGGCATCAACCAGGTGCAGATGAACGACGACATCGGCCTCAACTTCGCCGCCTCGCTGCGCGCCTTCCTGCGCCAGGACCCGGACATCATCATGGTGGGCGAGATCCGTGACTTCGAGACCGCCGAGATCGCCATCAAGGCCGCGCTCACCGGCCACCTCGTCCTCTCCACCCTGCACACCAACGACGCGCCCGCGACCATCACCCGGCTCCTCAACATGGGCGTCGAGCCCTTCCTGGTCACCGCCTCGGTGAACCTCATCCTGGCGCAGCGCCTGGCGCGCCGCATCTGCGCCGACTGCCGCACCGCGGCGCCGCCCGCGACCAAGGCCCTCGTCGACCTCGGCCTCAAGCCCGAGCAGGCGGCGGGCGTCACCCTGCTCCACGGCGCCGGCTGCCGCACCTGCTCCGGCACCGGCTACCGCGGCCGCGTCGCCCTCTACGAGGTCATGCCCTTCACCGACAGCCTCAAGCAGCGCGTCCTCGAGGGCAACTCCACCATCGAGCTCAAGGCCGAGGCCATCCGCCAGGGCATGAAGACCCTGCGCATGAGCGGCCTGTCGAAGATCATCGAAGGCGTCACCACCATCGAGGAAGTCGGGCGCGTGACCGCCGCCGACTAGGAGGCCCGGAACCCATGTCGCTCTCGCTCGGGCAGCTGCTCCAGACCATGGTCGAGCACAACGGCTCGGACCTCCACATCACCCTCGACTCGCCGCCCCAGATCCGCATCGACGGCTCCCTGGTCAAGCTCAAGACCAACCCCCTCACCGCCGAGGACTCGCGCGAGCTGTGCTACTCCGTGCTCAGCGAGGCGCAGCGCGCCCGCTTCGAGGCCGAGCAGGAGCTCGACTTCTCGTTCGACTTCCACGGCGTCGCGCGCTTCCGCGGCAACATGTTCATGCAGAAGGGCGCGGTGGCCGGCGTCTTCCGCCTCATCCCGGCGCGCGTGCGCAGCTTCAACGACCTCGGCCTGCCGCCCATCGTGGCCGAGCTGTGCCAGAAGCCGCGCGGCCTCGTGCTCGTCACCGGCCCCACCGGCTCGGGCAAGTCCACCACCCTCGCGGCCATGATCGACAAGATCAACACCGACGAGCGCGGCCATATCGTCACCATCGAGGACCCGATCGAGTTCGTGCACCAGCACAAGGGCTGCGTGATCAACCAGCGCGAGGTGGGCTCCGACACCCAGTCCTTCCGCCGCGCCCTCAAGTACATCCTGCGCCAGGACCCCGACGTGGTCCTGGTCGGCGAGCTGCGCGACCTCGAGACCATCGAGGCCGCGCTCACCGTGGCCGAGACCGGCCACCTCGTGTTCGCCACCCTGCACACCAACTCCGCGCTCGCCACCGTCAACCGCGTGATCGACGTCTTCCCCTCGCACCAGCAGGCGCAGGTGCGGGCGCAGCTGTCGATGGTGCTCGAAGGCGTCCTGTCCCAAACCCTGGTGCCGAAGGTCGGCGGCGGGCGCGCCCTGGCGCTCGAGATCCTCGTCGCCACGCCCGGCATCCGCAACCTCATCCGCGAGGAGAAGGTCCACCAGCTCTACAGCCAGATGCAGATCGGCCAGCAGAAGACCGGCATGCAGACCCTCAACCAGTGCCTGGCCGGCCTCGTCGCGCGGCGCCAGGTGACCCTCGAGGACGCCCTGCTCGCCTCTTCGGATCCCGACGAGCTGCGCACCCTGGTCCAGGGCGGGCTGGCGGGCAGCAGCGCACCGGCCAAGCCCGGCGCCAAACCCTGAGGAGGTTGAGAGACCATGGCCACCTTTGCCTGGGAAGGTCTTACGCGCGCGGGCGATTCCCGCCGCGGCACCATCGAGGCTGACAACGAGCCCGAGGTGCATAACCGCCTGCGCCAGCAGAACATCACCGTCACCCGCCTGGCCCGCCGTGCCAGCCTGAACCGGTCCTTCGCCGCGCTCGCGCAGCGCTTCAGCACCGCCGCCACCCGGAAGGAGATCGCGATCTTCACCCGGCAGCTCGCCACCATGATCGACGCCGGCCTGCCGCTCGTGCAGTCGCTCGACATCCTGGCCAGCCAGGCCGATCGGCCGCCCTTCGCGCGGCTCCTCCGCGACATCAAGACGACCGTCGAGCACGGCGCGAGCTTCTCCGAGGCGCTCAAGGAGCACCCGCGCACCTTCGACGACCTCTTCACCAACCTCATCGCCGCCGGCGAGGCCGGCGGCATCCTCGACCGCATCCTCGCGCGCCTGGCCGGCTACATCGAAAAGTCCATCAAGCTGCGCAACCAGATCCGCGGCGCCATGGCCTACCCCATCGGCATCCTGTTCGTGGCCATCGGCGTCATCGCCCTCATGCTCGGCAAGATCATCCCGGTGTTCGAGGGCCTGTTCCGGGAGTTCAACGCCTCGGCCGCGCTGCCCGCGCCGACCCAGTTCGTCATCAACCTGTCGCACGGCTTCATCGACAACTTCATCTTCTTCGCCGCCGGCGCCGCCATCTTCTTCTTCGGCGGCGGCTACCTCCTGCGCACCCCCGGCGGCCGCCGCGCCTTCGACCGCGTCATCCTGCGCGTGCCCCTCTTCGGCTCGCTCCTGCGCAAGGTCGCGGTGGCGCGCTTCTGCCGCACCCTCGGCACGCTGCTCACCGCCGGCGTCCCCATCCTCGACGCGCTCGACATCGTGGCCAAGAGCGCCGGCAACGTGATCGTGGCCGAGGCCATCCAGAAGGCGCGGCTCCGCATCTCCGAGGGCCGCAGCATCGCCGAGCCGCTCGGCGAATCGGGCGTGTTCCCGTCGATGGTGGTGCAGATGATCGGGGTCGGCGAGCAGACCGGCGCCATGGACACCATGCTGCAGAAGATCGCCGACTTCTATGAAGACGAGGTGGACGTGGCCGTGGGCGCGCTCACCAAGCTCATGGAGCCGGCCATGATGGTGTTCCTCGGCGGCATCGTCGGCGGCCTGCTCATCGCCATGTACATGCCCATCTTCGAGCTGGCCGGCAACGTCCGCGCCGGGTAGCCCAGCGCCGCTCCCTCCCTGCCATCCCCCTTCCTTCCTTCATCGACCAGCCATCGACCAGCCGAGGGCCGAAGCTCTCCGGCCCAGCCGTGTGCTCTGCGAGAGGCAATGGGCCGTGGAGGTGAGAAGCTGACGTGTTCCGCGGCTCATGGGATATTCTGGGGGTCCCGTGGCGCCAGAGACGCTACGAAGACCAAGGGACGAAGGAAAGGAGACGACGTTCGATGGCCATGCCGACCGCTGCCGAGCCGTCCGCCACAGCAGCAACCACGTCACCGCCCATGCCGGGGCCGGACATGACGCCCCTCTCGCTCACCTCACTCCCGCTCGATGGAAAGCTGCTCTTCAACTACGAGCTCAGCTGGATCGAGTTCAACCGCCGCGTGCTCGAGGAGGCACAGGATCGCCGCCGCCCCCTGCTCGAACGGGTCAAGTTCCTCGCCATCTTCGCCACCAACCTCGACGAGTTCTTCATGATCCGCGTCTCGGGCTTAAAGCAACAGCTCGAGTCCGACACGCCTATCCTCTCGCCCGATGGCCTGACCCCGAACGAGCAGCTCGCCGCCATCTCCGAGAAGCTGCGCCCGCTCCTCATCGAGCAGATGGCCTGCTGGCGCGAAGAGCTCGTGCCCGAGCTCGAGCGCGCCGGCATCCACATCCTGCCCTATGACCGCCTGAGCCCGGCCGCCCGCGCCCAGGTCGATGACTACTTCTATCACAAGATCTTCCCCGTCCTGACCCCGCTGTCCGTCGACCCGTCGCACCCCTTTCCGTATATCTCGAACCTCAGCCTCAACCTGGCCGTGCAGGTCGCCCCCCGCGACGGCGACGGCGAGGAAGAGGACCGCCCGCGCTTCGCCCGCGTCAAGGTGCCGCCCGTCGTGCCGCGCCTCCTGCCCGTGGCCGGCCCGGGCCATCAGTTCGTGCTCCTCGAGCAGGTGATCGCCGCCAACCTCGGGGCGCTCTTCCCCGAGATGGACATCCTCGCCTGCCACCCCTTCCGCACCACCCGCGACGCCGACATCGAGATCGAAGAGGACGAGGCCGCCGACCTCCTCAAGACCATCCAGGAAAAACTCCGCCAGCGGCGCTTCGGCGACTGCGTGCGCCTCGAGGTCGACACCACCATGCCGCCCACCATGGTGAACTTCCTGCGCGAGAGCCTCGGGCTCGAAGAGAGCGACGTCTACACCATCGACGGCCCGCTCGCGCTCGCCAACATGATGGCGCTCTACAAGCTCGACTACCCGCTCCTCAAGGACCGGCCCTTCACCCCCACCGTCCCCGCCGCCCTCGACGCCGAGGAGAGCATCTTCGACGTGGTGCGGCGTCACGACGTCCTCCTCCACCAGCCCTACGAGTCCTTCTCTCCCGTGGTGGACTTCATCCGCGCCGCCGCCACCGACCCGAAAGTCCTGGCCATCAAGCAGACCCTGTACCGCACGAGCGGCGACTCCCCCATCGTGCAGGCGCTCATCGAGGCCAGCGAGCAGGGCAAGCAGGTGGCGGTCGTGGTCGAGCTCAAGGCCCGGTTCGACGAAGAGAACAACATCACCTGGGCGCGCAAGATGGAGCGCGCGGGCGTGCACGTCGTCTACGGCCTCATCGGCGTCAAGACCCACTCCAAGGTGGCACTCGTCGTGCGCGAGGAAGAGGGCACCATCCGCCGCTACGTGCACCTCAGCACCGGCAACTACAACCCCACCACGGCCAAGATCTACACCGATCTCTGCCTCTTCACCTGCAACCCCGACATCGGCGCCGACGCCACCGAGCTCTTCAACTACCTCACCGGCTACTCGCGGCGGCGCAATTACCGGAAACTCCTGGTCGCGCCCGTCAACCTGCGGCAGCGCATCACCCAGCTCATCGAGCGCGAGATCGAGCACCACCGCAACGGTCGGCCGGCCCGCATCATGGCCAAGATGAACAGCCTGACCGACATCGAGATCATCCGCGCCCTCTACCAGGCCTCCCAGGCGGGCGTGCCGATCGACCTCAACGTGCGCGGCATCTGCTGCCTGCGCCCCGGCATCCCCGGCCTCTCGGAGACCATCCGCGTGGTCAGCATCGTCGGGCGCTTCCTCGAGCACAGCCGCATCTTCTACTTCGCCAACGGCGGCAGCGGGCAGGAGGAGATCTTCCTCGGCAGCGCCGACTGGATGCAGCGCAACCTCGACCGCCGCATCGAGGTGGTCTTCCCGGTCGAGGACGAGCGCATCAAGCACCGCCTCAAGAACACCATCCTCGACGTCTTCTTCTCGGACAACCAGGGGGCGCGGCTCCTGCGCTCCGACGGCAGCTACGAGCGGGTGCGGCCGCGCGAGGGCGAGCCCGAGATCGACGCGCAGCGGACGTTCCTCGGGCCGCAGGGGCTCGTGGCGCAGGCCCCGGGGACGCCGGGAGCGGTCGGGTAAGAGGCGCGGGGCGGACAGGCAGGCGCCGCGCTCGGAGAGGCAGGCCGTGGTAGGGTTCAGCCGATCCGTGGTGCGGCGTCGTCCGATCCAGCCGAGGAGGTGACATGCCATCGAAGATGGTCCTCGATCGCCAGAAGAGCGCGGCCACGGTCATTTCCACCGGCGAGGCGCACGCTCGCGAGATCGCCGAGCGCCTGCGCGAGCGCCTGCGCGACTATCTGGCCGAGGGCGAGCACCTGCCCGACGTCGAGCTGCTCATCGTCCTGGTGCTGCGCTACCTCCAGGGCGCCGACGACATGATGGGGATGGCGGACGAGATGCACCGGCGCGAGGTCGAGAAGGACCGGAGCCCGCGCCGGCAGCGCAACGAGATCGCGCGCCAGCTCTATCAGTTGATGGTGGAGCTGCGCGAGGTCGCCACCGGTTTCTTCGGCGGTCCGGCGCTGCCGCAGCTCGGGTTCCGCGGCCCCACGCCGCAGGATCCGGCCCAGCTCCTGCGCTACGCGGGCGAGGTGGTGGCGGCGATGACCGAGAACCCGCTGCCGCCCTCGCGCGTCAAGGGCGTGAGCTTGAACTCCCTCGACTGGGTGTGGCGCATCAAGCAGGCGCGCGCCACGCTCGACGCGTCGCTCAAGGCCGTGGCGCGCGAGGCCCGGCCCGGCGGCGGGACGCTCGAACGCAAGAATGAGGCGATCGTGGAGTTCGACGAGCGGCTCACCGGCACCGCGGCCTTCGTCGCGGGGCTCTTACGCCTGGTCGGTGAGGAAGAGGCCGCGACGCTCGTGCGCCGCGCGCTGCGCCGCTACGGCAAGCCGCAAGGCGAGACCCCCAAGGAGGACGGCGAAGAGGGCGGCGCCCAGGAGGCCGGCGCGTCCGAGGAGGGCAGGGCGAACGCCGAGGAGAGCGCCTCGCCACCTGCGGTCCCACCGGCGGCCGAGCCGAGCGCACCGGCGGAGGCATTGGAGCCGGCGGAGAGCGAAGAGAACGCCGAGCGGTCTTCCGAAGGGTAAGAGGCCCGGCTCAGGGGGAGGTGCCCGCGGCCCCGCGCGACCAGTCTCCGGATTTACCGCCGCGTTTGGACTCGAGCTGGACATCGACGATGCGCATGCCGCGGTCGATGGCCTTGCACATGTCGTAGATGGTGAGCGCCGCCACCGTGACCGCGGTGAGCGCCTCCATCTCGACGCCGGTGCGGTCGTGGGCGCGCACGGTCGCGCGGATGTGCACCCGGTGCGCGGCCGGATCGAGCGTGAACTCGACGTCCACCCCGGTGATGCGCAGCGGGTGGCACAGCGGGATGAGCTCGGCCGTGCGCTTGAGCCCCTGGATGGCGGCCACTCGGGCGATGCCGAGCACGTCGCCCTTGCCGATGCTGCCCGCCTCGATGCGGGCGAGCGTGGCCGGCGCCATCTCCACCGCGCCCGAGGCCACGGCCTCGCGGTCGGTCTCGGCCTTTTCTCCCACGTTCACCATGCGCGCCGCGCCCGCGGCGTCGAAGTGTGTCAGGTCGTGCTTGGAGTCGGACATCAGGGGAGCCGCGCGATGATGTAGTAGCTGTTCATGGGCCGGTCGCCGCGCCAGGCGCTGCCGATGATGACGTCGCGCGACACCTTGCGGTTGAAGTCGTGCAGGTCCTTGAACACGAAGCGCGCGATGCCGCCCGCGTTGCCGCGGGGCACGGGCCAGCCGGGCGGCGCGCTCGCCGGCACCCGGTTGTAGTCGAACAGGATCTCGCCGGGCCGGTCCTCCGCGGGACGGAGGACGAAGTACCCCGGCCCCGTGGCCCAGGTCATGGCGTGCAGGTTCATGCCCACCACCTGCCCCTCGTGCCGCGCGAAGTGCTTCTCGAAGACGGCGAACAGCGGGAGCGAGTTCTTTCCCGCGAAGCGCACCGTCTGCCCCGGCGCGATCGGAGCGGGCACGAAGTCCTCGGGGAGGATCGTGCTGCCCGCGGCCAGCTCGTAGAGGCGCTTCATCTGCCGGCCGCTGAGAGCGCGGCACTGCGCCACCCGCTCCTCGGGCGAGAGGGCGTCGAGGTGCGCGGCCAGCGCCTCACGGCCCACGCTGGCGCCGGCGACGAGCGCGGCCAGCGAGGCGCCGGCCGCGGAGGTCATGGTGGCTTCGGTCATGGCGCGATGATAGCGAGGAGCACGGGAGAAGGAAGAGGAGACCGGACGCGCCGGGACGCTCAGCGTTTGAAGGCGGCCAGTTCGCGGCGGGCCTCGCGGAGCCTCTGCCGGGCCGCGCGCAGCTTCGTCTTGTGCTCGGCCTTCTTCGCCCGCTCCCTGGCCTTGGCCTCGGCCCGCGCCCGGCGCTGCTCCTCGTTCAGCTGCCGCGGCGGCGTCTTCATGAAGAACTGTCCGGCGAAGCCCCGCGGCAACCCGAGCTCCGGGTGCTGCGCGCGGAATTGCTCGATCTGCGCGTAGACGTCGTCGCGGACCCGCTCGACGCGATCGAAGTAGCGCGCGATCTCGCCCACCGCGCGGCTGTGGCGCAGCGCCTTCTCGGCCGCCGTGCGCGCCAGCAGCGCCGCGTCGGCATCGGCCACGTCCTGCGCGAACAGCGCGTGGAACGGCTGGAGCCGCGGGTCGGTCTCGCGCGCGAGGAGCGGCAGCCAGCCGCGCAGCGTCGTGAGCTCCTCCCCGAGCACCGGGCGCTTGATACGCGAGGGCTTCTCCTTGAAGTAGAGGGTGTAGTGGGGGGCCCTGCGGTCCTGGTTCACCACCACCACCAGCGCCAGGTTGAACGCATCCACATGCTGGTCGCAGCGGTCGTCGATGGCCAGGATCGCCTGGTCGGCGCGGATCACCGCGTCTTCGAGCGCCAGGGTGGCAAAATAGAGCGGCACCCACTCTTCCAGCAGCTGTCCGAAGCGGGCCTCATGGCCGCGCGGGATGCGCTCGTCCTCGCAAGCGCTCTGCGACCAGACGATCTCACGGCGCAGCTCGGGGAAGGACATGGAACGGTCGAGTTTGCGGGGCACGGGACGTTCCTCCAGCGGGGGCTTACGCGATGAGGCTGTAGTCGAGCATGGAAAATTCCACACGCAAGGAGAGCGAGCGCATGTTTTTCATAAGCGCTCGCCAGGAAAGCGAAAAAAGTCGCTGGTAGAGCCGAATCTCCTGCGCATCAGATGCGAGACACCGCGATCCTCTGGCTCAAGTGCCCGCGGGGGCTGCACGGGCCCTCGGCCCCCTGGCTCCAGTAGGTACAAGATCCACCTCGCCATGCGGCCCCTCAGCTCCGGTACGCGCAGCACCTGGCGGGCCGCGAGGCCAGCTGGCTCATGTACTTACGAGACGCAGGGGGGCCCCGCGGCCACCCGGTTCCGGTACGTACAAAACGCTGCTGGCCGCGCGGCCAAACGCAAAATGTGCGACAAGAATCACCGGGGCCAGCGGTCCCGCGTGCTGCCGTAGGCTCCGGAAGTCCCCGGCAGGACCAGCGCCGCACTCACGAGCGATTCTGGACCGTGTGGCTCGCCGACAGCGAGCATCCTCGACGAGGATATCGGACGCCCGGCGTGAGGCGACCCCGGCGAGCGGGCCCCGTCACCTCAAGCCGCGGCCGGTTCGTTCAGGGCCGCGCGCAGGATCTCGTCCAATTCCGCGTCGGTGAGCACGATCGGGTTGTACTTCATGCTGCCGGCCCGCGAACCGGCGATGACGCCGCCCAGCGCCGCCTCGGCGACGCCGTAATCACCGAGGGGCCGGACACCCAGCCGGCGGCGCAGGTCGCCGAGCTCCGCGGCGGCGCGCTCCGGGGTGGGCTCGCCCTCGCGCACGATGAGCGCGGCCAGCTCGGCATAGCGCCCGATCGCCGGATGCGCAGGCACCCGCTCCCGCAGCGCACGTAAATTCATGCTCCAGGTCGGGGCGAGCAGGCACCCGCAGGCCGCGCCGTGGGCCATGCCGCAGCGCCCGCCGAGCGGCGCCACCAGGCCGTGCACCGCACCGAGGCCCGCGTTGGCGAGCGCCATCCCGCCCCACAGGCTGGCGAGCGCCATCGACTCCTCGCTCGCCGCGTCGGTCGCGCTGGTCGCGAGCGCGCGCAGGCCACGGAGCGCGTGCCGGATGCCGGGCAGGATGAGGGCGTCGGTGGTGGGCTGCGCCCCGGTCGAGACGTAGGCCTCGACGAGGTGGGTGAGCGCGTCGAGCCCGGCGGCCGCGGCCACGCT
>DATAGU010000312.1:0-20797 GCA_036263495.1 Polyangia bacterium
CCGATACCGGCACTCAACCCCCCCAGACCGCCACTCAACCAGGGGGTACGCGTCACTCAACCAGGGGGTACGCGTCACTCAACCAGGGGGTACGCGGCACTCAACCAGGGGGTACGCGTCACTCAACCCCCCCGGTACCGGCATTCAACCCCCCCAGGCCGCCACTCAACCAGGGGGTACGCGGCACCCAACTCCCGTATCTGCTATTGGGCGTACGAATCCCAAGCTCCTGGACGGTGGGCCACGCCTCTCGGGTCTGTATCTGGGTACGAACTTACGGGGAGCTGCACTAAGCGCCGGGCAGGCGGGCCGGCAGGCGCAGGCGAAAGCGGGTCCCCTGTCCCGGCTGGCTCTCGCACGTGATCGAACCGCGCAGCTGGTGGGTGACGATGCGATAGACGATGGCCAGACCCAGGCCGGTGCCGCCCGTGCCCTGGCCCGAGCTCACGTAGGGCTCGAAGAGGCGAGGTAGGATCTCGGGGGCCACGCCGTGGCCGTAATCGACGAAGTCGATGCAGTAGACGCGCTGCCCATCGCTCGCCTCGCTCCGCAGGTGGATGTCCACCGGGCCGCTCTCCTCCCCGAGGTAGGCATAGCGGAGGACATTCTGCATGAGGTTGATCAACACCTGGATGAAGGGACCGGGATAACCGTCCCAGAGATAGGACCCCGCCGGCTCGGCGTGCAGCCGGATGGGGATCTTGCGGCGCCGCGACTCGGGCGACATGGCCAGGATGAAGTCCTCGATCAGCTTGCCGAGGTCCGCGGTCTCGCGCCGGTCGGCGATCTCGCGCGCGGTCACGTCCTTGAAGGCGCGAATGAGGTCGTACGTGCGACGCAGGTTGCGTTCGAGCTGCTCGCAGCAGGAGTCGAGATCCTGCTTGAGCTCGACGAACTCGGGCGACCCCGGGGCGAGCTCGCTGAGCTGCCGGGTCCAGCGGACCACCATCTCGTTGGCGGTGAGCGAGACACCGAGCGGGGTCGCGGCCTCATGCGCCAGACTGGCCACACGGTCGGCGATGCTACGCAGACGCTCGTATCGCGCCTGCTCGTCGATCCGCTCCTGCAGCGCCGCGTGCTCGCTGGCGCGCAGCGCGCGTGAAGCATCCGCGAAGCTATGCGCCAGACGGACCGCCGCGGCCAGGATCTCTTGCCCCGCGCCATCCTCGGCGTGCAGCTC
Organism: Polyangia bacterium; assembly: GCA_036263495.1. Taxonomy (GTDB): domain Bacteria; phylum Myxococcota_A; class Polyangia; order Palsa-1104; family SHYY01; genus DATAGU01. The sequence continues at coordinate 1,181 of DATAGU010000312.1, forward strand.
GACATGGAGGCCGCCCTGCACCGCCCCCAGGCCTGGCGCAGACCCACCGTCGTCGATGCTGAAAGGCACGACAAACGCCCGCGGCTCCCCCTTCGCTCCCGCCCTGGAGACGACAGGGGACGGGCAAAGGGCCGGCAGGGCCTGGGCATGGGCCTCGCGGAGGCGCGTGAGCCCCTGCTCGCGCTCCTCCGGCGCCGGAGGCGACGCGGCGACGACACATCCCGGCGCCGCCAGATCGGGGACCAGGAGGAGGCGCGCCGCGCCGTCCCTCTCAGCCAGCCGCAGCGCCTCGCCCGTGACGAGGAGCAGGTCGGCGCGGGTCGCGAGCCGGGGCAAGAGGGCGACCAGACCCTCGAAGGACCGCTCGCGCGTGGACCACGTGGATCCCATGTGTCAGGACGCCCGACTCACGACGGGGCGAGCAGGCTGCTCATCGTGCTGAGCACCGAGGCATACGTGTTGAGCATGAAATCCGGCGGGACGAAGTTCATCTTGGCGAGGAGCCCCGCCTCGGGCCCGCCCCCGCGGAGGACCGGCCGGAGCAAGAAGAATTGCCCCTCCTGGATGAGCTCGTCCCCGCGATCGTTGATCCGCCGCGCCGGCAGCGCCGCCAGGCGCGCGCGCACCTCTTGAGCGAGCGCCTGATCCTCGAGATGCCCGTGGCCGCGCACCTCGTCCCCGAGATACCAGAGCTGGTGCGCCTCCGTCCCCGCGATCCGGCGTCCATCGGAGTCCTGGAGGACGCGGCTCGTGATGAAGTGATGCAGCCGATCGAGGATCGCCGACGCCGAGCGACCCGAGGCGATGAGGTCATTGACCAGATCGAAGCCGATCGCCGCCGTGCGCAGGACCAGCCACTGCTTGATCGCGGCCTTGATGAGGCAGTAGAGGCGGTCCTCGGTGACCTCGGTCTTGGTGATGTAGGAGTTGATGTCGTAGGAGTCGATGATCGTCCGCTCCGGCGCCTTCCCCGGCTGCCCCGTGCGGATGATGAGCTGCATCGCGCGGTTGGAGCGGTCGCGCCGGATGAAGTGACACAGCTCGAGCCCCGCGTGCTCGGTCTCCATCACCACATCGATCACCGCGGCGGCGATCTCCCCGAGATGCGTCGTCCCATGAAGCAGCTCGATGGCCTCCCTCTTGCTGGCGGCCGTATGGAGCTTCAGCGGGACACCGAGATTCCGGACATGCTTGAGCGAGAGCTTGGAGATCGCGAGCACATCGGGTTCGTCGTCGACCAGCAGCACATCGAAATGGTTTTGCCAGAACATGACCGCCTCTTGCCGCACCGGAAGCGAACGAAACCAGGCCAGCCCTTGGCCTCTCGTCGAGGATGCACTGCGCCATCGGCCCTACAAAAAATCGCTGCCGACGGAAAACGAGGGTGATCGCTTATACACCCGCCCTCCCGAGCCCGCAAGGTGCCGCCGAGACGGGAACCCGCGCCCTCTCGGGGGCTTCCCCCGGGCGTCCCCGCCGGCGCTTCCAGATCCCTCCCCCGCGCTGAGCCGCTCCCTGGAGAGCACAGGGCGCCGTCAGCTGGCAGATCTCTATCGATCATCAGGAGCGCTCCTTCGATCATCAGGAGCGCTCCTTCTCCCTATCGCCGAGCACGTGGGCTCACAGCGCGTAGATCTTCACTGATGGGCGTCTCTTCGGAGGGGCTTGGCTAGCGAGGCTTGTAGACGAAGTTCGATGTGACGTTGACCGGGTTGGCGAGCGTGTCGCGGACCGGCGACTTCCGATCGATGGTCTCCTTGCAGCGCCGCACCGCCTCCTCCGGGGCCGAGCTCTGAATCGTCACCGTGTACCGGATATCGGTGATGCCGTTGCGCACCGTCTTGTCGTGACCGAACATCCCGCGCCCATCCATATCCGCCTCGAAGTCGATCGAGATCTGGTCGATCGGCACGTTGAAGAGCGCCGCGTTCGTGGCGATGCCCGCGGTGACGCAGCCGGCCAGCGCCGCCAGCACCATCTCCGGCCCCGCCGGTGCCCCATCGCGCCCGCCGAGCGCCTCCGGGTCATCCACGGTCACGGTGAAGCGCCGCGTCGGCGGCACCACGCTCGCCCCGTTGCCGGCGCGCATGTCGCTGATGGTGACGGTCGTGCGAGTTCCCCCGTCCCAGCTGGCCTTGGCCGCGAGCGTCATCTTGGCCATCCCCGGGTCCTCGCGGAGCATCTTGTCGGTCTGCTTCAGGGCGTCGAGGTTGACGCCGTTGTTGGGCTCTGCCATGCGCGCCTCCTGTTCAAAGTAGGTTTGCCATCATCCGGGCCGCCCGCGCCGTGCCATCGGTCGGCACGGCCGAGCGGACCCGAGGAGAGGGACCAGCGCGAAGGTGCTCGAGCATCGCCGCCGCCAGCGCCTCGGGTGTCGTGCGATCATAATCCATCCGCGTCCCCGCCCCCAGACGCTCGAGCCGCCGCGAGACGAAGTGCTGCTGCTCGAAGTGATTGCGCAGCGGGAAGTAGAGAAACGGGGTCCCCACCGCGGCGAGCTCCATGGTGGTCGACAGGCCGCCCTGCACGATCGCCAGGTCACAGGCGGCGTGGTGCTCGAAGAGGTCGGGGATGAAGCGCCGGATCTCGAGGCGTGCCCTGGACCCCGGCCCGGGACCCGCCCCCCGTCCCGAAACGATCGCCGCGCGCGGCAGCTCGTCCTCCCGCAGCCGCGGCCCGGCGACGATCACCATGCGGGTGTCGGGCACCGCATCGGCGATGAGTGCGAATGCGCCGGCGCACTTGTGGAGGAGCTGCCGGCCCGCGCGGGTGCCGCCCACGGACACGAGGATCACGCGCTCCCCCTCCGGGTACCCGAGGCGAGCGCGCAGCGCCGCCTTGTCGCGATAATCGGCCGGATCGAAGTGGTAGGTGTAGCCAGAGAAGCGAAAGTGCTCGCGCGCCCACTGCCGCATGTTGGGCAGGCCCGGCCCGAACTCGCGATCGAGCACGTCCTCCTCGTCGCCCACCAGGATCGACAGATCGCGCACGTCGGGATGGTGGCGCAGGTGGTCGAGGTTCTCGGCGTTCTTCTCGAAGACACGGCGGAACTCGGGCGACGCGGGGTCGTCGGTCATGGGCAGCATGCCGATGAAGTCCGTGAGGAACACATACGGCGCGGCCTTCATGTCGGGGTTCTCGTGCAGGTAGTAGTCGAGGTCCCAGCCCTCGTCGCCCACCCAGAGATCGTAGTTCGAGCGCTCGACCACGTCAGAGAAGACCATGAAGTTGGCGGCCATGATCTCGTCCATCTCCCAGAGCGCGTTGAAAGCATGCAGCTCGTGGTCGGTGCAGTACGACTCGACGTGGGCGCTCTCGTTGCGGAGCAGGTCGGTGGCCGGATGGAGGCGTTCGCCCGCTTGCTCGACCACGCGCCGCGCCGGATCGGCGGCGAGGAAGTCGATGCTCGCATCGGGGTGGAGGGCGCGCAGCTCGCGGGCGATGGCGAGGTCGCGCTGGATGTGGCCGAGGCCGATCGGGCTCGATAGCCAGAGGATGCGTCTCTGCGAGCTCCGCGGCCGCGGCGGCGGTACCTGGCGCTGGGGCGCCGGGGGGATGGAGACGGAGGTCACCGTCTGCCCGTCGATGAAGTCGCGGATGAGGAGGTTCACCTTGGCCGCCTCTCGGCCGGCCAGGCCGTGGCCCCCGTTCTCGAAGGTGACGATGGCGGCGCCCGGGATGGTGTCGGCCACCTGCTTGCCGACCTTGTAGGGGACGATGCGGTCGCGCGTGCCGTGGATCACCAGGGTGCGGGCGCGCACCTCGGGCAGGAGATCGAAGACGTTGTCCTTGCCGATCTCGCGCATGGCCTCGACCAGCACCGCGGGCGTGGTCTCGCGCCCGAAGGCGATGCCCTCCTCGATGGCGCGCAGCGAGTGAGGCTCGGGATAGATGCTGGTAAACAGGCGCTGGAGGTAGCCCTCGAAGTCGTCGCGCACGAGGGGCGCGAACCGCTCGTCGAACGGCTGGGGCAGGGGCTGGCTGTACTGCGCGCTGAGGAGGATGAGGTGCGAGACTGCCTCGGGCTGCTCCACGGCCAGGCGGATGGCCACCATGGCGCTGCACGAGAAGGTCGCGATCGCGACCGGCCAGCGCGCCTCGGCCGCGGTCAGCACCGCGCGGATGTCGGCGTAGTGGGTGTCGAAGTCATAGCCCGTGAGCGCCCGGTCCGACTGTCCGTTGCCGCGGAAGTCCATGGTGATGACGCGGAAGTGGCGGGAGAGGTAGGGCACCTGGGCCTTCCACAGGCGGCTGTGGACGATCGGGTAGCAGGGCGGGAGCAGGAGCAGATCGCGCTCGCCCGCGCCCGCGACGTCATAGAAGATCTGGGTTCCGCAGCTGGTCACGAACATGGGGCCGTGTCTCCTCGTCTAGGCTCGGTCGTGGCCTGGGCCGCGGCAGGCCATGGCGTGGCCTCGCATGGCGGCCCGGCTGACCATCAAGCTTCAGCGGGACGGAGGCGCGGCTCGCCGCCGCTCTCGCGGGAGTAGCTGTAGAAGTCTCCTATCTGCGCGAGGATGTTGGCCTTGCCGCCAGGATCGATGGGCGCTGGCACGATCACCGGCAGCACCTTCTTCTGGTGTTCGGGAGAGAGACGCAAGAACGTCTCGTGATCGAGCCAGGCGTGGCCGGCGGGGGCGCGCTGAACCAGCTTGCCCGCGCGGTTGACGGTGCGGCCGATGGCCGTGAAGTCGTACTTCTTCGGGCACCCGATGTTGCCCAGGGTGGCCTTGCCGCTCGCGATGCCGATGCCGATCTCGAGGGGCGCCGCGCCAAAGTCGCGGGCGCGCTGCGCGTTGTAACGCGCCTGGAGGTCGAGCATGTCTATCGCGCACCGGAACGCGCGCGTCTCCTTGTCGTGATCCGGCGGCGCGAGCGGCCCCCCGAACACCGCCATCACGCTGTCGCCGATGAACTTGTCCACCATGCCGCCGTGGGCCAGCACCGCCTCGCACATGTATTCGAGGTGGCGGTTGAGATCGCGCAGGAGGCTGACCGGCTCCTCCTTCTCGGCGTATGGGGTGAAGCCGCGGATGTCGGTGAACAGGAGCGTGAGATCGTAGGTCCCCCCGCGCAGGAGCTCCGTGCGCTTCTCGAGCACGCTCCCGAGGATTTCGGTCGGCAGGTAGGAGCGAAAGGTCTCTTTGATGGCCTCGTTCTCAAGGTGCAGGCACGAGGAGCGATAGGCCTGCTGCGCCACCGAGAGGATCTGCTGGTTGTCGACGGGTTTGCTGAAGTAGAAGTGCAGGCCCACCTCGTTGACCAGCTGGATCACGTTGTCGAGGCCGGCTTGACCGGTGAGCAGGGTGCGAAAGGCATCCGGCCGGATCTGCTTCGAGCGGCGCAGGTAGGCCAGGCCGTCGAGGTCCGGCATCTTGTAGTCGACGATCTGGAAGTAGATGCGCTCGCTCTCGAGCTGCCCGAGGGCCACGTCCGAGCGGTTGGCGGTGAGCGTGGGGAAGCGGGTATCGAGCTCGAAGGCCAGCGCCAGGGCTTCGGTGACGTGGGGATCGTCATCGAGGATCTGGATCTTGAACTCGCATTCCTGCAGCATCACATGGCTTCTTTCGCGACCCGATCCCGGCCCTGGGGGGCCATGACCGGCTCGGTGGGTAAGTCGATCAGAAACGTCGTCCCCCGGCCCACCTCGCTCTCCACGGCGATGCGACCGCCATGCTCCTCGCAGACGATGCGCTGCGCGATGGAGAGCCCCAGGCCCGCGCCCTCTCCGGACGCCTTGCCCGGGGTCGGGAAGGTGAAGAACGGTTCGAAGATGCGCGTCCGGTGCTCCTCGGGGATGCCGACGCCGTTGTCGGCGATCTCGAGCCGCACCCAGCCTGGCTCGAGCACACGACCGCGCAACCGCACCTGTCCGCGCACGAGGCCATCCGCGGCCGAAGCGGGATCGGTCCGGACGGCCTGCGCCGCGTTGACCAGCATGTTCAAGAGCACCTGGTTGATCTGGCTCGGGCTGCAGTGGATGGGCGGCAGCTCCTCGTCGAGCTCGACGCTGACCTCCACCTTGCGGGCGAGATCCAGCGAGGCGACACGCAGCGTGTCCTGGATCATCTCCCGGAGGTGCAGGGTCGCCCGGACGCTCTCATCGGTGCGGGAGAACTGGCGCAGGCTGTTGATGAGGCCATTGATCTGGTGCGCCGAGGCCGCGAGAGCGCGGGGGAGCGCGGTCAGGTGCGTGGACAGGCGGCCGATGGAGCCGTCCTCGATGAAGGTGCGCGTCTTCTCCTCCGCGACCGGACCGAGGCGCTTGCCGAGTTCGGCCGGCCACGCCGCGAGGTCGCCGAGGATACGCTCGGCGACGGTGCCGAGGTTGCGCGAGTGGCTGACGATGGCCTGGATGGGCGTGCGCAGCTCGTGCGAGATGCCGGCCACGAGTTGCCCGAGCGCGGCCATCTTGCCTTGATGGATGAGCTGCGCCTCGGTCTGGCGCAGCCGTCCGAGGAGGCGGTCGAGCTGCTCCTTGCTGAGGTCGAGCTCGCTCCGCACCTGGGTGAGCGCCTCACCGCGGCGGTGGAGCTGGAGCTGGAGGTGCTCGTTGATGTTGAGGAGCGCCTGGCGCGCTCGTTCGACTTCCTGATAACGCGCCTCGAGCGCCAGGTTGAGCGCTGAGATGCGCTCGGCGCGGCGCGCGTTCTCCTCCATCTGGGCGATCATCTCGGCCATGAGACCCTGGCGGACCCGCCCGCGGCGAGAGAAGGCGCGGGAGGATGCCTCCGCGAGCGCGCGGGCTAGCGCCGGACGCCGCGCCTCCTCGTCGAGGAGCGAGACCTCGTAGCGGCAGCAGGCCGCGTTGAAGATGCGGCCGGCCTCGAGGACCACGGAATCGGGCGCCTGGCCGGCGATCACGTCCCGGGTCAGCAATACGGCGGCGTGGGGGTCTTCGGGATCGATCTCGTGCGGGGGGACGTCGCGGATCTGGGGGGCCGCCACGTGGCGCCGCTGTGGATGGCCTGGCGCAGGGGCCGAGATGCGAGGCAGGGGCTGTGGGGGGCGCGCCCGCAAGCGCTCGAGCCCCGCGGGCGCGGGGTCCGCGATCTCCTCGGAGGCGAGAAGTACGCGCCGCCCGATCTGCTCATCGCCGAGAAAGAGTAGACCATCCTCGAAGTGGAGGTCGCGGGCCGTGGGGATGGCGAACTCCTCCCTGAGGAGGGTGACGATGCTGATGGTGCAGAACCGCTCGCGCACGGTGCCCGGGGCATGACCCCACTGGGTGGCGACCCCGGCGATGGTGCCGCGGAGGTACAGGCAATCGGCCAGCAGAGGAGAGGCCTCGGTCCGGTAGCGGGCGAGCGCGGTGAGCGCACTGCCGCGACCCGAGCCGATGATCTCCAGGTCGCAGTAGGTGGAGGCGACGCTGAGCGACAGCGAGAGCCGGCGCAGGGCCGGGGCCAAACCGAGGTGCGCCAGCGCTGCTGGGACCAAGGGCTGCAAAAAGCCGAGTCCCGTGTCGCGCATCGATTCCAGCCCGATCTGAAAGGCCACCTCGGGATCGCCGAAGATGCGGCGCGAGTTGAGGTGCAGACGCCGGAGCGTGCGGTAGGGAATCCAGTGATGGGGACTGCCGAACTGCTCGGGGTGGGCATCGATGCCGCCCATCAAGGTCCCGAGATGAACATGCCGGCGCCGAGCAAAGTCGATGAAGGGACGAGCCCCGCCGCGGATCTGGGCGGCCTCCGAGACCCTCGCGTCGGCTCTCACGCGCTGCTGGGCGGCGACCTCCATGTCACCCCCTGCGCCGCAGGGCGCGCGGGAGGTCTGGTCCCCGCAGCGAACAGGCCCTGAAGACCCCGCAAGCGTCGCCTTGCCAGGCTGCAGGTGACGTTCCCAGCATGTGACGCAGAGTACCATCCCGGCGCGGCGCGTGGCTGACAATGCGCACGCTCCGCTCATGGGGGTTCAAAGTGGTTTCAGCGATTTTCGTGCGCGGGCATGACCGAGGAGACGCCGGAGCTCGTCGTCGTTTGGCGCCACGGCCAGGCCGAGTTCGAGGTACTCGACGGCGCTCTCGGGCTCGGCATCTGCAAGCAGATGCGTGGCCGCCTCCTTCTGTTGCGTCACGAAGGTCGGGTGAAGGGAGAGGGCCTCGGCACCGAGCGGATCGGCTTCGGCCAAGCCTGCCTGGCGGGCGGCTTGAGCGGCATGCGCCAGGGCAAAGGCCGCCTCTTCGGGGAGGGACTCGGCTCGACCCGCCGCACGGAAGGCAGCCACGGCGCCGGCCAGGTCCCCGTTCTCGCGCCGCAGCCGGCCGAGCGTGAACCAGGCGTCGGCGGCGGTCTTGTCGAGCGCCACGACTCGCTCGAAGAACTGCTCGGCCTGGGCCAGGTCGCCGTCCTCGAGGCAGAGTTGTCCGAGTTCCTCGTTCCAGGCCGGTGATTCCGGATCTGCCCGGAGGCCGGCCTCGGCGCGTTTGTGTGCCACGCGGGGTGATAGCTCGGAGCCGTCGAAGGCCTGCTCGCGAAAATCACCCCGGCGGTCATAGAGGAGCGTGCCGCGGGCCATGGTCGCGTCGAGCCAGCGCTCGAAGGAGCTACCGACGACCTGGAGACGCTCGGTGTCGGCTGGGACCGCCAACACGCGCCCGCGGTCATCGAGATACAGCGAAGCATCCTCGGCGCTGCCGATGGCCAGCACCTTGCCCAGGGAACGCAGCTCCGTCACCTCCAGCCGATCGAGCGCTGGCAGTGAACCGCTCACGCCCAACAGCACGACCTCTTCGTGAAACAGGAGAGCGCCATTCCACTGCGTGAGGAAGTCCCAGTAGGCGGAGCCCACAGGCAGCGCCTGACCGAACCTACGTCCGGCTTCCTCCATGGCGGCTTGCGAGGCGGGCGGGCCCACGAGGTGAACCCCTTCGGCATATCGCGTGAGCGCGTTGCGAAAACGATCGAAGAACTGCATCTCTGGCCCTGGCCCGACCTCCCGAACAGAACTTCAGTTCGCCAGCTTTACCTTGCAACCACTCCAAGACTTGTCTTTGACCAGCTTCCGCTCGGCCTCTTTGAGCAAGGCCACCGCTCCCGGATCCGGCCGGCCGCCCGCTCGCCCGAGCTCAAACGACTTACACAGGGCCCAGGCGCAATCGAGGTACTTGCGCGTTTTGCACTGTCCCTGACCAAACAAGACGAGCTGCTCCCCGAGCCTCTTGGCCGAGGGATCATGGAAGGCGCTCTCTGGGGGGATCTTCTCGAGAAAGCGAACGGCGCGCTCGAGGGACATACGGTCGCCTTGTTCGCCATAGTTTTGCACCCGCTTGGAGAAACGCTCGTTTTGCGGCTCGCCGTCCGCCAGCGCCTTGAGCCGGTGGGCTTCCTCGTTCGCCGGATCGAGCGAGATGGTCTGTTCGAACTCGGTGGCCGCGGCATCGAACTTGCGCTCGGCCAAAAGCTCCTTGCCGCGGCGCATGTGATCGACCGCCTGCTGTGTCAGTTGCTCGAGCGCATTCGGTGGCGGCGCGGTGGTCGTGCGGCGTAGCACAATCCAGAGCACGATACCGACCAGGAGAAGGGTCGTTGTTCCGAGGCCCCCGATGAGCAGCCAACGACGACCCAACTTGGCGCCGGGCATGGTCGCGCTGTATTCGTCGTGCTCTCCCTGGAGGCGGAAGGCCACGTCGCCAAAGCGCAAGGTATCGCCTGGACCCACGGTGGCGCGTCCGATCTTGCGGCCGTTGACGTAGGTACCATTGGAGCTCCCCAGATCCTCCACCTCGAGACGACCGCCACCGATGAGGCGCAGCCGCGCGTGCCGCCGCGATAGTGAGGGGTCATCGAGTACGAGCCCGTTTTCGAGGGCGCGCCCGAGGCCGACGTCCCCAGCAGGGATGTCGAAGACCCGCCCGTCGAACGCCCCGCCCTGCCCAAGCAATCGGACCACGTCGGCCGGGTCAAGGGCCCCGGAAGGGCTGGCGAGCGGAAGGGCGGCGCCGCCCGGCACTGCCCCACCGGCCATCCCCGGCAAAGGAGAGGGCGCGGCGGCTTGCGGCTGCGAGATGTCGAGGCGGAAATCGGCGACTTCCACTTGTGCACCGGGAACCAGGGCCGTGGGGCCGCTGATGCGCACGCCATTGATCCGCACCCCGTTCGCGCTGCCCTCATCGAGGATGTAGGGCTGCGGTCCATCGAGCACGAGGCGGGCATGCTTACGTGAGACCGCAGGGGAAGGAAGGACGAGCTGGCGATCGGCATCGCGTCCGATGGTGAGCTCGCCTCGTTCGACCTCCAGCCTGCGAATCTCCCGGCCGTCGTGGTCGAATGCGATGATGCGCCACACGATGAGGATCAGGCTCGTGACGTGGGGGACATGCTACCGGACGAGAAGGCCGGAAGAGCTCCGGAAGCTGCCAGGCTGCCGTCGGGACGCTTCTGGAAGAGCTCGCGCAGCCCGATGCGTCCATCCGCCGTCACGCCCGTAACCTCAGCGATCTGGATGACCCGCGGTTTGCCACCCGCACGCGGGCTGAGCTGGACGACCAGGTGGATGGCCGTGGCGACGGCTTGATGCAGGGCCTTCCCTTCGGGGGGTTGGGGACCGAGCTGCACCAGGACTTCAAGCCGGGCCAGAGCGTCGGCCGGCTGGAGACCGGCCCCGGCCAGCATGGATCCGGGGAGCGCCGTGGTGGCCTGGAGCACCGCCATGGCGGCACGGTCGCGCATATCGTCGAGCACGAGGCGATCCGGGCGCAGCCGGAAGGCGGCGGCCAAGGCATCGCCCATCGCCCCTTGGGCGCGAAGCGAGGTGACGCAGCCCTGGGGCAAGCGCAGGCTGCCATTGTCGTCGATGCAGACAATACGCTCCCCCGTCGCCACGATCTGAGCCAGCGCAGCGAGCAGCGTGGTTCGACCGCTACCAGGAGGACCGGCGATGAGGAGGGTGCGCTTCGCGTTGACCGCATTCGTCAATAGATCGGCCATCTGCTGGGACAAAACGCCGTCAGTGACCAGCTGCGACAATGGAACCAGACCGATCACCGGGCGGCGCAGCAGCAGCACGGGTCCAGGCGAGGCCAGCGGCGGCATGCACACGGTCACAGCGGTGCCATCCGCAAGCCGTGTCTCGATGAGGGGCTCCACCGAACGCTCACCCACCAGGCGATCGATGGCCCGCTGGAATGCCTCCGGAGAGGAGAAGGCCCGCTCAGAGAGAATGAGGGTCCCTCCGCGATCGACGAAGATGGCATCGTAGCGCGTGGCCATCACCTCTCGCACACCGGGCTCGGTCAGGAGATTGGTAAAGGGACCCGCAGCGAAGATCTCGGCCACCAGATCGCGGGCCACGAGGCCGCGGTCAAGGTTTTGCGGCAAACCGTCATCGGGCCCATAAGCCTCCACCAGATCCAGCGCCTGACGCTCGGCTTCGCGCGGATCCATGGTCATGTCGACCCGCACGGCGAGCCGATTTGCCAGCGCCCGGAGAGGGGTCAAGGGACGATCGCGCCCCTCATCAGCATGACGATCCGTCGGCTCCTGAGCGCCACTGACGACAGGGAGCACAGGGGGACGCGTAGGCGGCAGGGGAATCAGACCCGAGCCGCTTTGGCGCGGCGGCAAGGGCGTGCCTCGGCTCGGCGTCGGACCGCTAGGAGGGGGCGCTTCAGAGCGCACCGTGACCCGCGGTGGCAGGGGTGCCGATGGAGTCCGTGGGCCTGGACCCACGCCGTCGGCCGGCGTGGCGGTGCGCGCCATCGGTTCGGATGGAACCCGCGCTACAGGCTCACCAGGCACTGCACTCGGTGGGTCGCTGCGCACCGGAGGGGGATCGCCTCCGAATGATGAACTGCGCGTCGGGACGGAAGGACGGGCTACAGGTGGTCGTACCGTCGGCCGGGGTGGCATGGGCTCGGGAAGGGGGGCCCCCTCCAATGCCAGCCCCTCCTCGGGCAACGCATCGGGTTCTCTTTGTGGCACGGACGGCGCGTCTTCATCGCCGAACGGCGATGCCGGGATTGCCTTGTCGAGCGCCGGCAGTTCGGGCGGTCCCTCGTTGACGCCGAGATCATCCCCCTCTGCCAGCTCTGCGGGGCCGCCCTCTGTCTTGCGTCCCTGCGGAGGAGGAGGAGGGAAGGTAGAGCGCTGCGGTGGGGGCAGGGGCGGTGCCCCGCCTGCGAGCTCCGGAGTGGCCTCGCTCCCCTGGGTTGGATCCTCGACAGAGAGGATGAAGTCGCCGATGTAGACCTTGTCCGTGCCCTTGATCACCAGGGGGCTGGTGATCTTGCGCCCGTTGACATAGGTCCCATTGGTGCTCTTGAGGTCGACGATGATGAACTTGCCATCCTTGAAGACGATGCGCGAATGACGCTTGGAGACATTGCCCTTGGGGAGAATGATGTCATTGCCTTGAACACGACCAATCGTGATCTCGGGCTTGTCGAAGACCTGGCGCCGAGTCTCTCCTCCCTTCTCATTGATCGTGATCGCGAACATGACGATGGTCGACTCCTCGTCTTCCTTGCAGAGCGTTCTGGGTACGGGAAACCTGCGTAGATCTAAGAAGACTTGGGTGCTTGCGTCAAGAAATGTTGGCACGCGGCCTGCGGGGACGGACGAGGGGAAGACATTTCCTCTTCATCTACCTTACCTCAGCCTATGGCTACTCCCGCGTCCACGGCCCCCAGCCCGGGCCGACTCAGTTCAAGGTGGTGGGTCGGGTGGCGGATTCGGATTCGGCCATAAGTTCGAGGCCCTGGTGGGTGAGGAGAAACCGCACGGTGCCCGAACCATATTCGGTCTCGAGCAGCGCCTCGAAGCCGGGCCCGGATAAGCTGCCTAGGAGCAGAACCTTGCGCAGGTTGCGCACTTCACCTTGGGCCAAGTCGCCCTGCAGCCGCGCCACGCCTTCATCACGGCGGTAGAGATCATAGGCGGCCTGATGAAGGCGCATGGCCAGCGCCGGGTAGAGAGGAAGCGAGCTGAACAGGATCGAAATGAGGACCCAGTAGGGCGGTGCTGCAGGGGGAGACATGGAGGGACTTTACCGCGTTCAGTGCGTGGAGTTCCGGGGGTAGATATGTGAATTCCCTGCGACCCGTGTCGTTTCCTCGTGACCTTCTTGCCAGGCGAGGGCCTCTACGGTAAGAGGGGGCATGTCTCAGCACCCCATACTCAGCTTGCACCATGAGCCGCCACCACAGCGCCCGCGCAGCATCGTCTCTGCCTATGACCTGGCGAAAGTAGGCTTCTTCCTGTTTGGTTTCCCGCGTAACGGCTTTGGCTCCATCGACGTGACCAAGGAATGCAATCTCCGCTGCTCGCACTGCTACTTCTTCGAGGGCGAGGAGGGGGATGCGCCCGCCTACGAAGGCCGCGAAGAGCTGTCTGTCGAGACGTGGATCACCAAGCTGGAGGAGCTCAAGAAGACGCGGTCGCTGTTGGAGTTCCCCCTGTTCCAATGCACATGGGTGGGAGGCGAGCCGCTCGTTCGCAAGGAGCTCATCGAGCATGGTCGCAAGTACTTCCGGTACAACACGGTGGTCACCAACGGCACCATCCCCCTGCCTGATTGGCCCGACGTCAACTGGTATATCTCCATCGACGGCGATGAGGAAACGCACGAGCGCATCCGGCGGAAGAAGGGGATCTATCGGCGAGCGATGAAGCATGTCGCAGCGATGCCCCAGCTGCGGGTGACCATCGCCTACTGCATCACACGAGAAAATGCGCACTGCCTCGAGCAGGCGATCATCGATTGGTCACGCGCGGGGGCGGCGCACATGACGTTCGACTTCTACACGCCCATCGGCGACATGTGCGACAAGGACGATAGCCTGTTCCTGCCGCTCGAAGAGCGCGACCACGTTCTCGATAAGTTGCTAGCGCTCAAGGCGATTTATGGCGATTTCTTCATCCTGCCGGATCGAGTGTTCAGGATGATGAAGTCGGATCGCTGCCGAACGGTGACTGACAACTGCCTGTTCGCCAAGAAGTCCTTCGCCTTTGGGCCTGATGGTGTTCAGAAGGACAAGTGCATGATGGGGCCTAAGGCAGACTGCGACCGTTGCGGTTGCGTGGTGCCCTTCTACATGGCGTCGCTGACGCAAAGACGCGAGATCGTAAATGATCTATGGCGTGAATGGTCAGTGGCGGCGCAGCGCGCAGCGCGCGGCATGGTAACCGCGATCCTCGGGTAACAGCGCTACGAAAGATCCCTTCTAGGCACCGCGCCGGCCGCGCGGTTCGGCCTATTTCCCCTTCATTTACGCGATGTAACCCCCGGTGATGTGGTCTCCGGGCGCACCGGTATCTCTCGGTAGTAGGCCCGGTGGCGTAGGGAGACTTTTCCCCTTTAGGGGCACCGGAGGTCACATCCCCCACCTTGCCATCACATCTTCCTACCGAACTAAGCCTATATATCTGCTGGTCTTTTTTCTCATCGAGAAAAAATTGGTCGGTAGATAACAATTTTTTCTTTACATGATCCAGGGGGCAAGGTAAGAAAGTACTCACTTGGTCGGTGGGTGGCGGCGGTTGCCTAGCAGGTCAGGATGCGAGGAGGATTCCAATGAAGAAGCTCAATAGCCTGAAGCCGGGATACAAGAAGCTGGCGCTGCACAAGGAAACCCTCCGCGAACTGACCGCCAAGGATCTCATCCGCATCGCCAGCGGCAGCGCTGCGACGGATACGTGTGGAGACACCAGCACCTGCACCGGCGCAACCACGAGCCGGATTTGCTCAGATGATACGTCGACGTGCGCGTGAGCTTCGTCTTACGTAGCCCAGAGCAGGTAACCGGCGACCGACAGCAACCCTAGGCGCTGTAGTCCAACTAGGTAGAATCGAATCTATTCTGCGTTTCAGTAGCTCGACATCAGCCGGAAGAGGAGGACAGGGACACAGGGGGGGCAGGAAGGCTCCCTACCAACGAACGCCCGCCCGCAAAAGTTGCGCTGCAGGCTATTCTTATCGCAAGACTTGCGTAGAGGAGCCTCCCCGACAGCTCAAGAATCACTCAGACAACGCCCCTACCGCGGGGCTATGATGCGCCCTTAAGGCCTCCTGACGGGGCGATCGGATAAGATTTCCAACCTATTGAGCACTCAGACTGGCGATCGAGGAAACGGTATGGCGGCTGCATCCCGAGTCGGCAGACCCGACAAGGAGAGTCGCCATGAAAATCTTCCGTACATCTCCGACCGCACGTATCTTGTCCCTGGTCATGACCGCCGCCCTCATGGGCGGTGGCTTGATCGCTCGCTTCGCCGAGCAGCCATCCCACCTGATGCCGATCTTGCTGGTCCTGTGTGTAACCATCTCCGTGGTGGCACTGATCACGGGTCTCCATGATCATCTCGGAGCCGTCCTTCTACTGACAGGCCTTCTCACCATTGCGCTCCTGCCGTACGCGATGGTGTTGGGACTGGCGATACAGGACCGCCAGTATGCGGGATGGCTCCTGGCCGCGGGTCTCGTTCCTCTAATCTCCTGGGGGTTGACCTGGCTGCGCATCTCTCATGACGCAGCAGATCCGATGGAGACGCAGGAACCACAGGAGTTCGCAGGCAGATCGATCAGCGCTGGCTCGGCCAGAGCGTGATCATGCGGCGGATGGCCGGACAGCAACGCCAGCAGAACAAACGTCGCGGGCGGGACGAGACCGTGGCACGGGTAGACGGCTCGTAAGGGACGTCATGGTGTGCTCTTGAGCGAGCCGTTCTTCGAGGAGATGAGGCGCTATCTGCGCTTCGAGCCCAGCGATGAGGCCGCTCTACGAGCGATGCTGCCCCACGCGGCCTCAGAATTCGAGAACATCGCCGCTGAGTTCTATCGGCGACTCGAGGGGCACCTGGAGGCGCACCGCGTCTTCTCGGGGCCCGAGCAGGTGCGACGGCTCAAGGGCACGCTGTGCGACTGGCTGCATCGGCTCCTCTCTGGTCCCTGGGACCAAACCTACTTTGAGCTGCGGTCGCGCATCGGATGGATGCACGTCAAGATGGGCCTGCCACAGCGCTACATGTTCGGCGCGATGAACCTCATCCGAGATTCTCTCGGCGAGATCGCGGAGCGCACCTTTACCCACGACGCCGTTCAGAGGCAGGAGGCGCTGCGGGCACTCTCCAAGGTCCTCGATCTTGAGCTGGCCATCATGCTCGAGACCTATCGGGAGGCATTCCTCGAGCATTGTCGGGAGTTGGAGCGACGCGAGAAGGCGGCGCTCGAGCAACGTCTCGCCGTGAGTGAGGCGCGCTACCAGGAGATCATCGAGAAGTGCCATGCGCTGGTGAACACCATTGACGTCGATATGCGCATCCTCTTGTTCAACCGCCGCTGCGAGGAAATCACGGGCCTCAGTCGCGTGGAGGCCGCCGGCCGACCGTGGTTGGAGCTGTTCGCTGCCGCGGAAGACCGCGAGCAGCTGCAGGTCTCTTTGAGCAAGGTGCAGCAGGGAGCTTACGGTCCCCATTACGAGGGGCCCGTGCAGGTCACCCCTGGCGAGCCGCGCCGCGTAAGGTGGCACCTCACGACGCTGCCTGGGGGCAATCAACCGATCCTGTGCGCCATCGGCATCGACGTCACAGAAGAGTACCTTCTTGCAGTACGTACACGCCGAGCCGAACGTTTAGCCACACTCGGTGTCATGGCCGCTGGCCTGGCCCATGAGATCCGAAATCCGCTCAATGCGGCGCATCTGCAACTCACCCTGACACAGCGGCGCCTGGCGCGTCCCGGCGGAGCCGATATCAATGGCGCCATCGAGGCTGCCGCGCTGGTGTCGCGCGAACTCCAGCGGCTGGCCCGAATCGTCGAGGAGTTCCTCGATTTTGCCCGGCCGCAACCTTTGCGTCTGGCGCGCGGAGATCTGCGTGAGACGGCTCGCTCGGTCGTGTCCCTCATGGTACCCGAGGCGGCATCCGCAGGGGTCGACCTCGAACTCTCTCCAGGCCCCCCGGTGACCGTCGATCTCGATGATGAACGGCTCAAGCAGGCGATACTCAATCTGGTGCGCAACGGCATCGAGGCCGCGGGGTGCGGCGGCCGAGTGGAGGTGCGAGTCGATGCTCGCGGCGAGGAGGCGTTCCTCGAGGTGCTCGACAACGGCCCCGGCCTGCCCTCCGGAGAGACACGGATCTTCGAACCGTTCTGGACTACCAAGCCGGGCGGGACCGGGTTGGGGCTATCGATCGTCCACCGCATCGTAGGGGATCATGGTGGCAAGGTGAGCGTCAGGAGCCGTGCAGGGGAGACGATCTTCACCGTACAGCTGCCGCTCACGGTTCCCTGAGGCAATCTTCAGGAGCAAGGCAATGCAGGCACTGATGTACCTACTACTCATAGTTCTCGGCCTGACCGGGCTAATAGTGTCCTCTGTGGCAATCTGCGGTTGGCTGCTGAAGCGCTCCTCGCGGCGAATGCGGGCGCGTCACAGCGTCTCCTGCCCGCATCTTCGCCAGTCCATGGACTGCACTCTGAGCTGGGATGCCAGGACGAGCCGATGGGGCACGGTCGAGCGGTGCCCGGTATTCGTCTCTTCTGGCGAGGTCCTCTGTGATCAGAGCTGCCTGCGACGGCTCACCCAGCAGGCGAATGAGCGCCTGGCACGCCCATCGCCAGCATCCGACGAGCACTGCCAAATCGTCGCGGACGAGAAGAGAAGCGAGAAGCGGATGAGACAGGGGCTTAGGCCGGCCTAGGCCGCTGTCCGCTTGACCGGGATGGAGCGCACCCGACCGAGTTCGGCCAGCCCGCGCTCACGCAGGAAATCCAGGAAGGCGATCGCCGCCGGCAACTCCACGGCAGGTATCTGATCGATGAGCTCCCGCGCTTGGCGGCGCAGGATCTCGCCCGGCCCTTCCCCGGCACTGGCGGGACGTTCCAATACGACATCCGGCTCCTGTGGCTCCTCGACACGCCCCCAGGGCGGCGGCTCGCTGGACTCGATCTGTTCACGTTCGAGCCATTGCTGAATGTTCCAGTGGAGCAGGCCCCCTCGATATGTGAACCAGCGCTCGCGCTCAGCCGGGTAATTGAGCAACACATCTTTGAAGCGCCGGAACGCCCCCTTGCCATCGATGGCGATCACCAACCGCTCCCGCAGCGCTTCATCCGTCACCGTCGCCACGAAGCGCTCCATCCAGCGGTACTGCTCGCGGGATGAGGCCGGCTCGATCTTGATGTAATGGTCCCCTCCGGCAATCACTCGCGCACGCAGGTCGGCCGTCTCAGGGTGCCCCTCCACCAGGGTGATGACCTCTCCCGTGTGCACGTCGAGGTAGCTCTCGGTCTCGGGCGCATTGCGCTCGAACGCCGTCTCGAGCTCTTGCCAGCGGATGGGGATGATGCGCATACGTTCTCCTCGTGCTAAAGCAGGCTAAAAGGGCAGGATCCCTACATTGACACTAAGGTAAACCGTAATCCTCCCCGCCTCACTTTTCAAGAACCACGACCCGGCGACCTTGACAGTAAGGGATCGTCCACTACAATGATTCACTCTTTTGAATCCCTTGCGCTGAAGGAGGTTCCGTGGCTCGCGTCACCGTCGAGGATTGTCTGGAGAAGGTTAACAACCGCTTTGCGCTGACCATCCTGGCCGCCGAACGCGCTCGGCAGATCGCCAAAGGGGCGCGCCCCCTGGTGCAATGCGACAACAAGCCGGCCGTCACGGCGCTGCGCGAGATTGCAGGCGGCAAGGTCAACTTCGAAGGCGACGTGCGCGAAGCCGTCGAGCAGTATCTGCGGGAGACGCGGGCCCGCGGCATCCCCCCCAAGTAGATGCTGCTGGCCCGCGTCCTGTTCGCCGCCAGCTCGCGAGGCGGCACCGGGACCCTCACCGCCACCCTGGGGCCTGCGGCGCCTGCACCGGCAGCCTCCCCTTCGAGCGCACCCTCCCGCGAAGTCCTCAAACTCCAGATTGAGCTCGACCGTGGCTATGTCTATTCGATCCACGGCGGAGCCCGCATGTCCCGACCCGAGGATCAGCTGCGCGATCTCTTACGCCGCGAGGCGTTCCGCAGTGACTTCGTCGACAACGAGCCGCCCTTGCGCCTGGGACGATGCCCGCCCTTTCATCCGGCGGCGGTGGTGCGCAACCATGTGGAAGCGTGGCTAGGCGCCGAAGCCGCCGCCCATTTTCGCGCGCGCGCCGGCGGCCAGCGGCTGCGCCTCGAATTCCCGCCTCACCCGAGCTGCCTCGGACGCGATGAGCGCCCCCTGGTGACTCTCCTGGGCCTGCCCCGCAGCCTGGCCGAGCTCGAAGAGATGCGCCTAGTCCCGATGACACGCATCGAGCGACTCTGCGCGTTCCTCGAGGCCGTGGGAAGCATCGTCCTCGGGCCGAGCCCCTATGAACTCCTCGGTCTCCAGGACGGCGCCCCGCACGAAGAGGTGAGACGCGCCTACAAACGATTGGCGCGCGAACTCCACCCCGATCTCCATCCCGGCGCGACGGAAGACGATCGCCGTGAACTCGCCTCGCGCTTCGCCGCGCTCCATAAAGCCTACCGCCGTCTCCTCCCCGGCGGCTAACAAGAAACTAACAAGAAACTAGGGTCGCGCGTCTGCCGCCTTGCGCCTTTGCTCGTCCCCATCGTCTGCCGCCTTGGACTCCACCTCATCCCCCTTGTGAAGGGCTTTGAGTTCCACCTGATAGCCTAGCTCGGTGAGCTGGCGCAC
>DATAGU010000313.1:0-7081 GCA_036263495.1 Polyangia bacterium
CGCGGGCGCGGGCGGCGCGGGCGCGGGCGCGGGCGGCGCGGGCGCGGGCGCGGGCGCGGCGGGCGCGGGCGGCGTGGGCGCGGGCGTGGGCGCGGCGGGCGCGGCGGGCGCGGCGGGCGCGGCGGGCGGCGCGGCGGACGCGGACCCGGTGCGGCTCGGGTGCCAGATGGGCGAGCAGGCGATGGGGCTGCGGTATCCTTCGGTGCATCTGCGCGCGCTCCTCGTACGGGTGTTTACGCGCTGCGGGGACAAGGAACGGGCTGCGCAGGTGACCCAGCTGCTCTCCGGCTCTTCGGGCCGCTAGACGTCGGGGGGCTTCGCCCCTCCACCCCGTGCGAGAGGGAACCTACGGTTGCCCTCTCGCGCTCTCCCTCCCTGCGAGAGGGAACCTACGGTCCCCTCTCGCGCTCTCCCTCCCTCGGGCAGATGGTGTAGAGGCGCCTGGGTCCTCGCCGCCCCGATGCCGGCAGAGGTGCGGCGGGGCGTGGTGCTGGGCGGCTGCGGAGGGCGCTCACTCTGATGGGGCGATGCGGTCTACAGCGCCTGGGTCCTCGCCGCCCCGGTGCCGGCAGAGGGGTGGCAGGGGGTGGTTCTGGGTGGCTGCGGAGGGCGCTCACTCTGATGGGGGGCGCGGCGTGGCGGTGTGGGGGATGAAACTATGAATGCAAAGGATTGAGGAGGAGATTGAAGGGGGGACGGCGCGTGCGGTCTCCGACGCCGAGCAGAGGAATGTTGGGCTTCCCGGGGGCGGGCTTCCCCGGTAAGATTCTATTGATATTAAATGGCTGGGCTGTGGGCGCTCCTTCTGCCCGAGGACCGGATATGGACATCATCTTCTACGGCGTGCGGGGCTCGATCCCGGCCCCGGGCAGCGAGACGTTTCGTTATGGCGGAAATACGGTCTGCGTCCAGGTGACGCTGGCGGATGGCACGATCCTGATCCTCGACGCGGGGAGCGGGATGCGGGCCTGCGGCCGGGCGCTCCTGGAGAAGCAGTTCAAGATGCCGCTCAATATCCTCCACACCCACGCGCACTGGGACCACCTGATGGGGATCCCGTTCTTCGCGCCGCTCTATCAGCGCGAGACGTGGGTGCGTACGTGGCCGATGGCCACGCCGGGGCAGCGCGAGGCGCAGCGCAAGCGGGTCATGTTCGACAGCAACCACTTCCCGGTGCGCGCGGACGACCTGCCGGCCCGCTTCGAGAACATGAACGATGACGCGCCGGTGTGGCACATCGGCTCGGCGCAGGTGCGGCGCATCGCGCTCAATCATCCGGGCGGGGCGCAGGGCTTCCGCTTGGACGATGAGGACGGTCGCTCGCTGGCCTTCCTCACGGACAATGAGCTGTCGCCGCCAGGGCCGGTGCAGACATCGATGGATGAGCTGGCGCGCTTCTCGGCCTCGGTGGATGTGCTCATCCATGACTCGCAATATGTGGCGGCCGACTTGCCGGCCAAGCACGGGTGGGGGCACTCGATCGTCCCGGATGTGCTGCAGCTCGCCAAGATGGCGGAGGCGCGCCACGTGGTGCTGTTCCATCACGACCCCGAACGCAGCGACGATGCGCTCGACGCGATCGGCGCGACGGTCCGCCGCTGGGTGGACGCGCACGCGCCCGACCTCATCGCCACGATGGCTTACGAGGGGCTCGTGCTGCGGCCCGGAGCGGGCTAGGCGGAGAGGCGCTCGGGCAGGGCGAAGTCGGCGGTGGCGCCGGCCAGGCCTTCGCGCACGACCCGCATCCAGTAGCTCTCGCCGAGGCGCACCATCTGGTCCTCGAGGGTGGCGGAGCGCCGCCGGGCGAGCTCGAAGCCGGTGGTCATGGTGCGGATGGCCCGCACGGCGTTGCTCCACGTGGTGCGCGGGACGCCGAGCTGGTCGGCGAGGGTGTCGCCGATGAGGCCGCGGCACATGCCTTCGACGAAGCTGCGGAAGCGCCGGGCGCGGGCGCGCTGCTCGGCGCTGCCGGCTTGCTCGCCGGAGTGGAGCAGCGCGCGTACGAGGTCGCGGGAGTCGTCGTCGGGCGGGGCCTGGGTGGCGTGGATGAGGTCGCGCAGGCGCGCGGCCTCGCGCTCGCCGCCGGGCAGGAGCTCGGGGGTGACGCCGATGAGGTGGCCGACGTAGCGCCAGAGGTGCATGTAGTCGTCGGCTTCGGCGGGCGTGATGTGGAGGCCGAGGATCCGCAGGCCCTCGATGGTGATGAGCGAGAAGAGGAGCGTGGTGGCGGCCATGTCGTGCTGGTTGATGGGCGCGCCCCACACCTCGGGCTGCCAGCGGCCGGAGGCCAGGATCATGTGCCGCACCTTGGCGTGCATGAGCCGCACCTTGAGGGTGATGAGGACGCCGTCGCCGCCCGGGCGCAGGCCGCCCGAGCTGGTGACCGCCTGCACGAAGCGCGAGGTCTCGTTGAGGCGCCGCGCGGCCTGCTCGCGCAGGCGGCCGGAGAACACGAGCGGCTTGTTGCCGCCCGGCGAGGCGTAGCCGAAGACCAGGGCGCGCGCGCCGAGCACCATGCCGCCGAGTACGGCGGCGCGGCGGAGGAGTCGTCCGCCGCGCTCGATGGCGTCCCAATCGACCCAGGGCGGCACGGCGTGGGCGAAGTCGTAGAGGTCGCGGAGCGCGGCGGGGGCCTTGGGCGCCGACTCGGGGCCTTCGGTGAAGTAGCGATCGATCATGGTGGGGCCGTATCCGATGGGCCGCTCGGCGAGCGCCTTCACGACGGCGTCGGCGAGCGGGTCCACGGCGTAGAAATAGGGGACCAGGCGATCGACGCGGTCGCCAAAGCGGCGGCGCGCTTCGGTGAGCTGACAGTAGCGGGCAGGCCCGCGCGAGAGGGTGTCCGTGGTGGCGACGACCATGAGGGTTCGGGCTCCTGATAGCAGGGGGCCGAGCTATGCGGTGCGATGCTCGAGCCGGATGATCACAAGATGGCTATCTGCCTCGGGATGCGCAAATCCAGGTCAGGTGCCGCCTGGCGCGGGGCTTCGTCGCCGCCGCGTGAAGAGCGCGGCGGCGATGGTCTCGGCCGGGGTCCCGTGCAGGAGGGCGAGGCGCTCGAAGACGATCTGGTTCATGCGCCCGCCCGGTGGGTGCGCCACCGCCTGCACGAACGCGCGATCGATGAGGGGCACGGGAGCCACGGCGGGCCCCTGGGCGCGTGTCGTGTTCGGGGTGGTGCTCGCCACTTCGGCGGCCAAGGCCTCCGCCGCCGCGTCGTCGAGCGGCGCGTGGCGACGGAGCCGGCGCTTGATGCGCAGCGCCGCCCGCAGGAGCGCGTGGTAGTCGCTCATCCATAGCATCCACGGATCGGGGGATGCCCCGGCCACGGCCGCGGCGAGCGCCCCGGCCCGCGCCTCCAGCACGTCGAGCGGCAGGGTCTGCAGCTCGCGCAGCGCGCCGGGGAACTCCTCGGCGAGCGCGTGATCGAGCGCGGCGGCGCGCGCGTCGTCCCAGGCGGCGAGCGCGCGGTGGATCTCCATCAGCGTGCGGTACTTGCGTTCGAGCGCGGCGAGCTGGGCCCGGAGCGCATCCGCAGGATGCACGGCCTGCACGGCCGACGTCTTCCTAGAGGCGGCTGCCGGTGACGTGGAGGCTCATGCTCGCGGTGCCGCCGTCCGCGGGCACGCCCCCGTCGGCGCTCGCGGTCTCCACCTGGAGCGTCAGATCCACCGCCCCCTGGGCGTTGATGGTGCCTTCGCCGCTGAGGGCTCCGTCCATGATGCCGGTCGAGTGCTCCACCCGCGCGGTCTGGGTGTCGAGGACGAGGCGATCGGGCTGGACGATGCGGCAGCGCAGCTGCGAGATGCCGAAGGTGAAGTCGAGGAGCACGGTGCCGCTCGAGCCCGGCGAGGCGTACATGCGCGTGCGATCGGCCTGGCCGTTGGCCTCGATCAGGACCTCGTAGGTCCCGGCGAAGTCCTCGGGCCCCACCGGCTTGTGGCAACCGCCGGCCACCAGCCCGAAGCCCAGCACGGCGAGCAGTCCGCGCATCGCCCACGCCCGAGTAGAAATAGACATGGGGAGAAGGTAGCGACCCCGCAATCGGGCCGTCAAGGAACGACGCGGATCACCCCGGATTCACGGTCGGGCTCACTTGGGCCGCCCGGGGAGGAAGTAGTAGCGGATCATGACGAGGAGCGAGAGCGCCGCGACGCCGAACAGGAGCTCGGTGGCCTTCAGGTCGGGGCTCAAGATCTTGCGCGCGATGACGAAGACGATGACCTCGATGGCCGCGCTCGTGCGGTGGAAGAGGAGGAGCAGGCCGAGCTCGGCGGCGATGGCGATGAGGAGGATGTTCTCGATGAGGCGGTAGAGCACGGGGTACTCGTCGGTCGGACGGAAGAGCGCGGGCACGTCGCGGACGAGCGTGTCGTAGGTGGCGATGACCGCGATGCCGAGCACCAGCACCGCCAGCACGGACAGGAACAGGTGGATGATGTTGGCGACGTGGCGGTTGATGGTGTGCTCGAATCGGATCCCATCGGCGGATCGCTCGATGACCGAGTGCGGCTCCTGGTCGCTCATCTTCTATAGAAGATAGGTCGGGGAGCCCCTTCCGCGGCGTGGGCCGGTGGGCGGGGGGGCGGTGGAGCGGGGACGGGTAGGAGGGTTCAGTAGGTGCTGAGCGGGAGGGGCGGCATGGCGACGGGCTGGCCCTCGATGAGGATGGCCTGCGGCATGGCGAGCTGCACCTGGACGCCATGCGGGAGCGCGCCGCGGTCGAACTTCATCCGCACCACGCGCGTGATCCCGGGCGGGAGGAAGTAGACGTGCCGCCCGCGGCTCGGGATCCGCGCCAGCGCCCCGGTGGGCCCTTCGAGATAGAAGCCGTCCCGGTTGATGGTCAGCGGCTGCGGCGACGTGTTGGTGACCAGCAGATCGATGAGGTCCTTCTTGATCTTGCGCACCTCCACCCGCGCCGCTCCGGGCGCCTCGACCACGCGCTGCGTAGCGATGAGCTGCGGGGCGCAGCCGCTCCCCAGAACGGCTCCCAGGAAGAGCGGCAACAAGAGCGGCATCCATTGTCTTCTCGGCATGGTGGTTCCTCCACAGAACGGGACTGCCTCCATGTATGCCATCCCTCGCCCGCCGCCAAGCCCCCGAGTGGCGCCAGCGCCCTGTGACGCGATTGTCATGTCTGTCATAGGGCAGTCGCAGTTTGTTTGCTTGTTTCGATAGTCCTCATCGGCGATATGTGCCGCGGGTGCGGGACAGGATGATCTCTCCCGCGCTCTTACCGACGGCAGCTGCGGCCGGCGGGCCCGGGAGGACGCAGCGGCGCCCCGGGTTACAGCCGAGTGAACAATCGGTGACGTGTATGCAACATCGCGCAAGAAAAGTTGCCTTCTATCGTGACCCCAGGTGCGCCTCGGAGCTCGCGCGCCACCGGACCGCGGGTGCGTTCCCGCTCAAGGAGATCGTCATGCAACTGCCCAGACCGTGTATCCGTGCCCCCCTCGGGGCGCTCCTCGTCCTCGCCGCCGCCGTGGCGCTCGAGCGCCCCGCGGGTGCCCAGACCGCCTGCAGCTCGCTGCCGAGCCCCATCGTGGTCGCCGGCTCGACCGCCATCGGGCCCGTCATCCGTGCCATGGGCACGGTGCTCGCGGGCCAGGCCTCCCCCGTCACCCTCATCTACCAGAGCCAGGGCTCGTGCACGGGCGTCAACGCCATCGTCAATGACGTCACCCCCACCGGCGCCTGCACGAGCGGCGTCTGCATCACCGGGAACGCCACCTACTACGACGCGACCGGCGCCGCCCAGACCTGCACCCTCGACGCCGGCGGGCAGCACGTCGATGTCGGCGTCTCCGACGTGTTCGCGAACACCTGCCCCGGCGTCACCCGCCCCGCCACGGTCGGCGACTTCCTCGGCCCGGTGCAGGCGATGACGTTCGTCGTGCCCTCCGCCAGCACCCAGCGCGCGATCACCTTCGAGGAGGCCTACTTCGTCTTCGGCTTCGGCACGAACGGCCAGGCGCAGCCCTGGACCAACGAGAGCCTGTTCTTCATCCGGAACCAGTCCTCGGGCACGCAGCAGATCATCGCCAACGCCATCGGCGTCCCCGCGGCCCGGATGCGCGGCGTCGACTCCGGCGGTTCGTCGGGGGTGCTCAACCGGGTGACCGCCTCGACCGACCCGGAGCGCACGATCGGCATCCTGTCCGCCGAGTTCTACGACCAGAACCGGAGCTCGCTCAAGGCCCTGGCCTTCCGTGGCCGGCGCCAGCGCTACGCCTACTTCCCGGACTCGACGGCCACGAGCTTCGACAAGATCAACGTGCGCCAGGGCCGCTACCTGCCCTTCGGCTACCTCCACCTCGTCGCGGCCATCGACTCGACCACCAACGTGCCGGTGCGGGCCGGGGCGGCCCAGTTCATCGACTGGGTCCTCGGCAACGCGCAGAACCCGCCCTTCGACGCCATCGACTTGCAGATCCAGGCCCGCACCATCCCGCAGTGCGCCATGAGCGTGCAGCGGAGCGCCGAGGGCGCGAGCCTCACCGCCTACCAGGCGCCCGAGCCGTGCGGCTGCTACTTCGAGTTCAAGGCCACCGGCGCCACCTCGTGCACGGCCTGCACGAGCGACGCGACCTGCGGCGGCGGCAAGTGCCGTCGCGGTTACTGCGAGGCCCGCTAGCGCGGCGCCCAGATGAAGAGAGGAGAAATTTTCATGAGGAAGACCCTCTGGCTCTCGCTCGCCTCGGCCGGTCTCGCCGGTCTCCTGCTCGCCGCCACCGCCACGAGCGGCTGCAAGAGCGACGGCGGCTCGAACAACCCCGATCTCGGCGGTGGCATCGCCGACCTGCGCACGCCGCCGGACCTCGTCGCGTCGCCCGACCTGGCGCCCACGTGCTTTCAGAACCCCACGACGCACGACGAGTTCATCAACAGCTGCCCGCCGGCGGGCGTCGAGCAGGTGGAGAAGAGCCCGACGCTGCCGCTGCTCAACTCCGACGGCAGCCTGCCGCCCTTGCCCTAGCGCGGGCGGGTCATCGCCGTCACAGCCGACACCGATCAACGACCGTCACCCCCACCACGAGGTCCGGATTTGCGCCGCTCCCTCCCTTTCCTCTTCCTT
>DATAGU010000314.1:0-19256 GCA_036263495.1 Polyangia bacterium
TTCCGCACTTGCGCACGCGCGTCGAAGCCGACGGCATGAACTACAAGGGGTACAACATCGCCGTGCACGAGCTTGGCCACAACGTCGAGCAGGTGTTCTCGCTGTACGAGGTGGACCACACGCTGCTCCAGGGCGTGCCCAACACCGCCTTCACCGAGGCGCTCGCGTTCGTGTTCCAGGCGCGCGACCTCGAGCTCCTCGGCCTGGCCAAGCCCGACGCCGAATCGGAGCGGCTGCGGGTGCTCAACGACTTCTGGCAGACGTGGGAGATCGCCGGCGTGGCGCTCGTCGACATCGCCACCTGGCACTGGATGTACGACCACCCGAACGCGACGCCCGCCGAGCTGCGCGACGCCGTGGCGGGCATCGCGCGAGAGCACTGGAACCGCTACTACGCGCCCGTGCTCGGGCAGAAGGACAGCCCGCTCCTCGGCATCTACTCGCACATGATCCAGAACCCCATCTATCTGCCGGATTACCCGATCGGGCACCTCATCGCCTTCCAGATCGAGGAGTACCTCAAGCAGCACGGGCCGCTCGGCAAGGAGTTCGAGCGCATGGCCAAGTTCGGCTCGGTGACGCCGGACCTGTGGATGGTGAACGCCACCGGCGCGCCGATCAGCGCCGACCCGCTCCTCCGCGCCACCGACCGCGCCGTCGCCGGCCGCTGACCCGGAGGGGCGCAGTCTATTTCTTCTTCCCGTTCTTCTCTTTGCCGTCGCTGGCCTCGCCCTCGCCGACGTCGCCCTTGCGCCGGCCGATCGCCATGAACTTCGTCACCGGATCGAGCTCCTTGGCCAGCTCGGGCACGCGCTGTGCGACGGCGCTCAGCACCCCGTAGTAGGCCAGGAAGCTCTGCCAGTACTCATGCTCGGCCTGGCCGGTGGTGTCGGAGACGAGCTGCTCCGCCAGGACCGCTTGGTCTGCGACCGGACGCATGGCCTTGGCCAGACGGTAATCGTTCCGCATCCCCTGCAGCGGGATGCCTGGGACCGACTGACCATGCTTGACCGCCAGATCGATCACGCGCTCGACGTGTTCGTCGGCGTCCTTGCGCGGGTGCAAGAGGCGCCGCCGTTCGTCGACCGACAGCACCAGGCCGAACTGCTTGAGCTCGGCGACGATCGCTTGGTACCGGGCCAGCAGGTCGGCCAGCTGAGCGTCGTCGGGGGCGTTATCACCAACTCGATTGTCCATGAGGCCTCCTTGAAACAAGTGGGAGGCAATCTGGATCTCGGGCGGTGACTTATCAACGGGTCATTTGTTCGGTGATTTTATATACATATGTAACGAGAAGGACTCTTTTGAATGTGTGAGACCCCATACAAGGCCGCTCCGATGTGACGCTGGGAGGAGTATTCCAGCCCACAGCGGTATCTCATGGCGAAGCGCTGAAGCGTGCCGCCGGACGCTCCCGGACGCTCCAACGAACGTTGACGTGGCGTGGGGCGATCAGGGACGTGGCGGGCGGGGTCTTTGAGGTGGCGAACCTCCTTTTTCAAGGCGTCCCCGCCAAGGATCTGCGTGCGCGATAGGAACGTCGAGGTCGACGGACGTGGATCAACTACGTCATCGAGTTCGATGACCCACACGGCGACTTGGACGTCGAGGTGCACGAGGTGGTGGAAGGGGGTTCGGGGAAGCCGAAAATCGAGGTGTCACACCTCAAATTCGAGGTATCGCACCTCGAATTCGAGGTGCCGTACCTCGGGATCTTCCACGTACGCGATGGGAACGTCGAACGAACGGATGTGGATCAACGAGGTCGGTGTGTCCGATGTTGAACTCGGCGACCTCGATGTCGAAGGACCTTACGTGTCCCATCGGCGGGCGGCCACCGATCGTTCACTCGTCCGTCAGGGTGGAACACAATTACAAGTGGCTGCTTCGCAGCTGGCGGTGACGACGCGCACCTTCTCGTCGTCTTCTCGGCCCGGTCCGAGCGGGCGCAAGGTCTCCTTGCTGATTGGTAGCTTGTTCTCGTTCTCGTCCTTCTCTTCCGGCGCCTTGGGTGTCTTCTCAGCCATTGCCCTATCCTCTACCGGAGCTGTGTTCGTTCGTTCAAGGGATCAGCGAGGGGTCAGGGCCCGCTGGTGGGAATCGAGCACCGCGGTCGACCGCGCAGCCATCCAGGCACGTAGGGCGTGCGGGTCCTCGGGAAGCTTCGTGCGTCGGGCCGGCCACAGCCACACCGCCCCATCGGCCCCCGCCGCCGCCAGCGTGCTCCCATCGGGAGAGAAGGCGGCGGAATAGACCTCGGTCTCATGCCAGAAGACGTCCGCGAGCACGCCCCGCCCTACGTTCCACAGCCGCACGCTGTGATCCTGGCTCGCTGAGGCGAGGAGGGTGCCATCGGCGGCAAAGGCCAGCTGGTGGATTTGTTCACGGTGGCCTTCGAGCGAGCGGAAGCTCCCGTCGGCGAGCGTCCACAGCCGCAGGCTGCCGTCCTCGGCCGCCGAGGCGAGTTCGCGGCCGTCCGGACGAAACGCCAGGTGGCGCAGCGGCGCCTCATGGCGGCCTAGGAGTCGGCTCGTGCCCTCCGGTACCTGCCACAGCCGCACGGTCTGGTCCTGGCCGGCGCTGGCGACCTGGCGGCCGTCCGGCGATGCGGCCAGGGCCAAGATGGGCCCGTTGTGTCCGGTGAGGGACTGCGCTGCACCGGTCTCGAGATCCCACAGGCGCAAGAGGCCGTCCTCCCCAGCGGAGGCGACATGGCGAGCGTCCGGCAGAAGGAGCAGGCCCAACACCGGTCCCCGGTGGCCGGTGAGCGCCCGACTCGTGCCACCGATGAGGTCCCACACGCGGAGCATGCCGTCGTCGCCGGCCGAGACGAGACGGCGGCCGTCGGGCGTGAAGACGAATTGGCGGATCGTGCCCTGGTGGCCGGTGAGGACCCGCCCCGTGGGAGGGCAGGAGGCGCCTGGTCCCAGGGGGCTATCGAGGCAGGGCCCGAGGTCCCAGAGCCGCAAGGTGTGGTCATAGCTGCCGGAAGCCAGCATCGGCGCATGCGGCGCAAAGGCGATCCAGCCGGCCGTGTTCTCGTGGCCGCGCAGCACCCCGCTCTGTCCCGTAGCCAGATCCCACCAGCGTAGGGATTGATCCAGGCTGGCCGTGGCCAGGAGCCGCCCATCGGGAGAGAACACGACCTTGTAAACATCCCTCCTGTGCCCCTGCAGGAGGCGGGCGCCTATGTCCTCGGGCAGCTCCCACAGTCGCGCGGCGTGCTGGCGGCTCCTGGTGGCCAGATAGCGGCCATCCGAGGTGAATTCGATTCGGTTGAGTCGAGCGAGCTCCCGCCCGAGTACACGCCCCGCCCCGCTCGCTACGGACCACGAACGGATCTCGCCGTCCTTGCCGACGGAGCAAAGATGACGGCCGTCGGGCGTAAAGCCGATCATGTTCACCCCGCCGGTGTGCGGCGGCGTCAGGAGGCGGGGGGCGGCGCGTCCCTGGGACCATAGGAAGATGGCCCCGTCATCGCCCGCCGAAGCGAGGATCGTGCCGTCGGGAGAGAAGGAGAGATCGTGGATCCGACCGGCGTGCGCTCCGAGGCGTCGGCGCGTGCCGGTCGCCGCCTCCCACAGCCAAAGCTCGTTCTGCTCTTCGACGAGCGCGACGCGGGAGGCATCGGGCGCGAGGGTCAGCAAGGTATTCTTGGCCGGCGGCCCGGGGACGAGGTCGCGGCGGGGGGTGGCGATGTCCCATAGCCTGCCCGCGGCGCTCTCGCGGGCCCCCGAGAACACCCGGCGGCTGTCGCCGGAGAACACGACATAGACCACGGGCCCGTCATGGCGACCGAGCGCGCGGGCCTCGCCCCCACCGAGCGGCCAGAGATGCACACTCCCGTCCCGCTCGCCGGTGGCGAGCCAGCGGCCATCGGGGGAGAAGGCGAAGTCGCTGACCGGGGCAGGCTCAGGCGAGAGCGGCTGCTCGCGGCCCGAGGCGAGATCGAGCAGCACGAGGCGCCCGCTGCGGTCATCGAAGAGGCCGACGTGACGGCGATCGGCCGAGGCTTCCACCCGATCCACGTTCCCCGGAAGCTCAAAACGCCTTTTCGGCGTCCCCTTCTCGATGTCGCGCAGCTCGAGCCGGCCGTCATGCACGCTGAACCAGCCGCGACCGTCGGCGGCGAACCCGTAGAAGCCGTCACGCCCGAGGACGTGGCGCGCGATGCCGCGGCGATCGGCCTCGAGGGCCAAGGCACGCACCTCATCCCAGCCCGCGACCGACGTGGCGGGCGGGGGCGAGGAAGAGGCCCAGGATGCTGGCCGCTCGGCGGTCTCCACGGGGCCGGGGTAGGTGCGCAGCCAGGCCAGCGCCTCGGTGGGATCGCGCTCGAGGGCGGTGCGCGCCTGGGCGAGGAGCAGGGCGTTGGCTCGTTGCTCAGCCAAGTGACGCGCGGCGACGATCCGGCGGATGCTGGCGGCACCGACCACGCCAAGGAGCGCGAGCGCCAGGCCGGCGATGGACGCAGGCACGCGATGGCGGCGCAGCCAGCGCCCGATCAGGACCGAGCGGGAGTACTGTCGGGCGCTCACCAGACGGCCGGTCTGAAAGCGCCGCAGATCCTCGGCGAGCTCGCCGGCCGAGGGATAGCGCAGGGCCGGATCGCGCGCCATGGCCTTTTGCACGATGGCGGCGAGATCATCGGGGACCCCGGGCTGGCACGTCGTGAGCGCCACCGGCGGCCGGTCCAGGACGGCGGCGAGGATCGCTCTCCCGGAGGGACCCTCATAGGGCGGCCTGCCGCTGAGGGCGTGATACAGCATGGCGCCGAGTGAATAGACATCGGCCCGCTCGTCGACCTCGTGGCCGCGCGCCTGCTCGGGGGATATGTATGCCGGCGTGCCCATCACGGCCCCCGTTTGGGTCAAGCTCTCGCCGTCGAGCGGCTCGGGCGCTCTGGAGGTGGGCTCTTCCCCGGTCTCGGGCGAACGCAGGTCCTTGGCCAGGCCCCAATCGATGACCACGGTCTCGCCGAAGGGCCCGATGAGGACATTGGCCGGCTTGAGATCGCGATGGATGATCCGGTGGCTGTGCGCGTAGGCGATCGCATCGGCGACGGCCACGAGGTTGGGGATGAGGGCCAGGCGCGCGTCGAGGGTGGTGGCGCGGGCGATGGTGTCTTGCAGCGAGCGGCCGGAGACGAACTTCATGGCGTAGAAGGGCTCCCCCGAGGGCCAGCGTCCGGCGTCATGGACGGGGACGATGGCGGGATGCTCGAGGCGGGCCGTGATCAGCGCCTCACGGGCGAAGCGCCGGTAGCCGTCGCCCCCGCCGGCGAGGAGCTCCTTGATCGCCACCTGACGGCCGAGCCGGCGATCGTGGACCTCGAGGATGCGCCCGAGTCCGCCGCGCCCCCTCTCGCGGACGACTTGGTAGCGGCCCGGCTCGACGGGTGGGAGAGCGGCCAGCAGGTCCCCCGAACTTCGTGGCGTCGCCTCCGGCGGGCTTTGGGCGTCCGCCGGTGGGTGGAGTTCGGTTTTTTCGGTTTCGTACATGAAACCGGATCATAGCGAGGAGGACCCTCGCGGCCCTAGGGGCCAAGGAGTGAAGAGGGTCGAGCGCTCATGGTCTGGCACCGCTGCCTCATCGATAACGGTGATGTGGCATCATAGAAGAATGAGTAGGGATGAATTCCTCGACCGATGGATGCGGCTTCTGCCGGCCCAGTTCGAGAGCTGGTGTTTCGGCTGGCCGTGCCGAATCGAGGAGTACCTCGAGCAGCATGGGCGGCTCGGCAAGGAGTTCGAGCGCATGGCCAAGTTCGGCTCGGTGACGCCGGACCTGTGGATGGTGAACGCCACCGGCGCGCCGATCAGCGCCGACCCACTCCTCCGCGCCACCGAATGCGCCATCGCCGGCCGCTGATCCACCGCCGCCTACTCACCCCTCCGTCACGCGCACATTTTGCGGCGCTCTGGCGCACCGCCGCACGATCGGCGCAGATTCATCCGCCGCCTGCCACTCCGCGTTGAAGGCACTCGCGTTGCACCGAGATCGCCGCGCGCACGCCATCTCGGGCGCTCGCATACGGAGAGGTCATCATGACAACTCTTACCACCCAGGTCGCGGTCCGGCAGGACGTCTCGGGACGCTATGAATTCGCGAACCAGACGCACAAGTGGTCCTACGAATACACGGTCAGCGCGCTCGGCACACGCAGCGAGAAGCGCGTCGGCGCGCTGCAGCTCGACGGCAAGGAGGTCGCCGGCAAGGCAGGCGACGGCGTGCGGACGCCGTGGGGCCTGATGCAACGGTTCGAAGCGGCTTACGAGAGCGGCTGGCTCCTCGAGGGCACCTACGGTCACCCCATCGCGCCTGTGGGCCGCGTCGAGGTGCCGGCCGACGCGTTCCAACCGAGCGGCGAATGGCACGCGGTGATCATGCCCTGGCAGTATCGGCTGCAGGCGCTGGCCATGGGTACACGGAGCGAGACGCGCTCGGGCCGGCTCTTCTACGAGCGCAGCGAGGTCACGGCCCAGACGGAGGGCTCGCGCGTCGAGACACCGTGGGGCGTGATGTACTGGCTCGGCAAGCCGCACGAGAAGCCGGAGATCGTGCCCGGGGATTACGAGGCCGGGTGGCTGCTGCGCGGCACGTACGATCATGCGTTCGATGACGAGGGCCCGTTCATCCAGCCGGGGGAGCCCACCGTCACCGAAGGGTTGGTGGTCCTGGAGTCGATGTACCTCGCCGATTCGAAGCTGGGCCACGGCGTGACCTTCTCCGTGCCGAAGAAGCCGACCACGCACTGGCATGGCGCGCTCAACGTCGATCCCAACGTCTGCCAGCTCAACGAGTTCGGGGACCGCACCGGATGCACGAGGATCGCCATCCGCCACTACGACGTCGAGGTCACGCAGCTGCGCCTCGCCGATCCGCTCCACCTCGGGCGGCGCCTCTTCCGCGTCGACGGGAACGATCTGCCGGCGCCGATCACGCTCATCGCCGATGCGCGCTTCCAGCGCTTCCACCTCAAGACCGACCTCGAGCTGATCCCGCTCTTCCCGCTGCCGCCCCGACGCTGACGCACGGGCGCCGGGCCCTCGGTCTGCCGGCGGCTTCGCGGGCCTCCCCGCCGTGGCATGATGCGAGGATGAGTAGGGATGAATTCCTCGACCGGCTGGCGCGGCTCCTGCCGTCCCAGTTCGAAGAGCTGGTGTTTCGGCTGGCCGTGCCGACCGAGTATCTCTCCCCCTCTACGGCCCCACTCGCCACGAGAGCGATCGATCTCTTGCGCTACCTCGAGAACGCGGGGCGCATGGAGGAGCTCGCATCGTATCTGCATTCGAAGACGCGTCCGGGAGTCTCCGCCGCCCCCACGAGCGGAGGCGCCGCGGCGAGTCCTCCGGGCGCGGCTGCGCGGACGCGGATCTTCGTGAGCTACGTCCAGCAGGATGCTCCGTGGCTCAAGCGCCTGCAGGTCCACCTCAAGCCGCTCGAGGATCGCGGTCTCTGCGAGCTCTGGGACGACACACGCATCCAACCAGGGATGGTCCGGCGAGACGAGATCGAGAAGGCTCTGCAGCGAGCCCGAGCAGCGGTCCTCCTGGTCTCGGCCGATTTCCTGGCCTCTGATGCCGTTCGGAAGAACGAGCTGCTCCCGCTGCTCAACAGAGTCGCCGGGGACGGCGTGAGGATCCTGCCTCTCATCGTGAGGCCGTGCCTGTTCGAGCACAGTGGGCTGGAGAAATACGAGCCGGCGAACCCGCACGGCCGGCCCTTGAGCAGCATGGATCAGAACGAGGCGGAGACGGTACTCGTGGAGCTGGCCCGGTTCCTGATGGGGTACGTCGCCAAGCCTGGGTCTTAGCTGGATGAATGGGAACCAGGGTTCAAGCGGAGGACGCCATGAAGTGCGCCATCTGTAAGCACGGCACGCTGCGCCCCGGTCAGACGCTGGTGAGCTTCGAGCGCGACAACGCAGTGGTCGTGATCCGCGGGGTTCCGGCGCTCCTCTGCACTGTGTGCGGTGAGGAGTATCTGGAGCGCGACGTGATGCGCACGCTGTCCGAGACCGCTGACCGCGCTCAGCACGAGGGGCACGAGCTGTCCGTGCAGCACTTCCGGGCGGCGTGAGCGCGGCGCAGAGGTCGTGCTACCGAGTGCTCTCTCCCCCTGATCCCGTAAGAGGTCCCGCGCCAACTTGGCTGGAGCACTCTGATCCAGTCAGAGTGCCCGCGCCAAGTTGGCTGGGGCACTCTGATCCGATCAGAGTGCCTGCGTCAGGAGATTTCTGAAGGATCGCAGGCGTCTAGCAGCCAAGACAAAGAACCCCGCCATTCGCATGCCAGCAGAAGGGTGAGGCTGGTATGGAGCGGTCTGCAGGGAGGCGCTTGGGGTGGGAGGGGAGGCGCTGTGCGGGGGAGGGGTTACACGCGGCGGTCGATGAGGGTCGCGGTGGCCTGGCCGAAGCCGATGCACATGGTGGACAGGCCGTAGCGCACGTCGCGCCGCTCCATCTCGTGGAGGAGCGTGGTGAGGAGGCGCGCCCCCGAGGCGCCGAGCGGATGGCCGAGCGCGATGGCGCCGCCGTTGACGTTGACGTTCGCCAGATCCCAGCCGAGCTCCTTGGACCACGCGAGCGGCACCGAGGCGAAGGCCTCGTTGATCTCGACCAGGCCGATGTCCGAGGGGCGCAGGCCGGCGCGCGCGAGCACCTTCTGGGTGGCGGGGATGACGCCGTGGAGCATCATGGTGGGATCCACGCCGGCCACGGCGGTGGCGACCACGCGGGCGCGGGGCTTCAAGCCGAGGCGCGCGGCTTTCTCGCGCGAGCACAGGAGGAGCGCGGCGGCGCCGTCCGAGATCTGGGAGGCGGTGCCGGCGGTGACCACGCCGTCGGGCTTCACCACGGGCGGCAGGGTGGCCATCTTCTCCAGCGTGGTCTCGGGGCGGATGCCTTCGTCGGCTTCGAACATGCGCTTCTGACCGTCGGGGCCGGCGACCTCGATGGGGACGATCTCGTCGCGGAACAGGCCGCGCTCGCGGGCTCGGGCGGCGCGCTGGTGGCTCTCGTGGGAGAACTCCTCGCACTGGCGGCGGCTGAGGCCCCACTTCTCGGCCACCATCTCGGCCGATTGGTGCTGCGGCACGAAGGTGTAGCGATCGCTGAAGCGCGGCGAGAAGGGGATGGCGCCGGGGATGCCGTTGCCGCCCATGCCGTCCGAGCCCATGGGGATGCGCGACATGGACTCGACGCCGGCGGCGATGACCGCGTCCATCTGGCCGGACATGATGGCCATGGCCGCGAAGTGGAACGCCTGCTGCGAGGAGCCGCACTGGCGGTTGACGCTGGTGCCGGTGACCTCCACGGGGAAGCCGGCCATGAGCGCGGCGGTGCGGGCGATGTTGAACCCCTGCTCGCCGATCTGGGTCACGCAGCCGGCGACGACGTCTTCGATCTCGTTCGGCGCGACGCCGGCGCGCGCGGCGACCGCGGCGAGGACCTGGGCGAGCAGGTCATCGGCACGGGTGTTGGCGAGGCTGCCCTTCTTCTTTCCGATGGCGCTGCGCGCAGCAGCGACGATGACGGCGTCAGACATGCGGTCCTCCTGCTGAATGAACGTTCAATGTTGTTGCTCCCCCAGCATGCGTCACCCGGGCGGAGGGCGCAAGGGCGATGCCGGGCGGCGGTGTCCGACGGGGTGACGGGTGATGCTGGCTGTTTACTCCTGCCGCTCTCTCGGAGGACAATGAGGGTCCCGACGGGAGCGACCATGGGCGAGCGGAACGGGACACAGCCTGCGGCAGGGCCAGAGGAGGGAGCGGCGGTGGCAGAGACCCTGCCGGCCACTTCGCCGAGCGACTTGGCGAGCGACTTGGCGACCGGCGACACCGGGATCCAGATGTCGCCGGCCCTGGCGGGCACGATGCCGGCGCTCTCGCCGGGCGATCTGGCCACCGAGGACACGATGGCGGGGGCCGCGGCAGGGGTCGCGCTGGGGGGCGCGGCGACGGCTCCGGGTTCTCGGCACGCGCTGGCCCCGCGGAGCGGGCCGGCGCGCACGGAACATCTGCGGCCGCTCGAACGCTCGAGCTACCACACGGAGCGCGAGATCGGCCGCGGCGGCATGGGGCGGGTCATCGTGGCGGTCGATCAGCGCTTTGGCCGCCGGGTGGCGCTCAAGGAGATGCTGCCGGCGATGTCCCACGACGCCGCGCTCGAGCAGCGCTTCCTCGAAGAGGCTCTCATCACCGGTGCCCTCGAGCATCGCAGCATCGTGCCGGTCTATGACATCGGCCAGGGCGGGGACGGCGTGCCGTATTACACGATGCGCCTGGTCGAGGGGCGTTCGCTGCGCGAGGTGCTGCGGGAGACCGCGTCGCTGCCCGAGCGTCTGGCGCTCATCCCGCGGCTGACCGACATCGCCGAGGCGCTCGCCCACGCGCACTCGCAGGGGGTGATCCACCGCGACATCAAGCCAGACAATATCGTCCTCGGCGCCCACGGCGACACGTTCCTCATCGACTGGGGGATCGCGCGGGTGCGCGGGCGCGCGGACCTCCGCGGCCAGGAGCTGGCGGCGCGCATCGGCCGGCTGCGCGCTCCGGGCGACACGGGCACGCTCGTCGGGCAGATCATCGGCACGCCGGCCTACATGTCGCCGGAGCAGGCGGCCGGGGGTGAGCTCGACGAGCGCTCGGACGTGTACTCGCTCGGCGTGCTCCTCTACGAGGTGTGCACGGGCATCCCGGCGTATGGCGGCACCTCGTCGGCGCTGGTGCTCGACAGCGTGCTCGGCGGGCCGCCACCGCCGCTCCTGGCCCTCGAGCCCCATGCGCCGGCGGATCTGGCGGCGGTCATCGGCAAGGCCATGGCCCGTCTGCCCGAGGAGCGCTACGCCAGCGCGCAGGAGCTGGCCGGGGACCTGCGCCGCTACGTGAGCGGTCAGCGTGTGACGGCCTATCGCTACAGCCTCGGGCAGCGGGGGGCGCGTTTCGTGCGGCGGCAGTGGCAGGCGGTGGCGGCGGTGGCCGCGGTGCTGTGCGCCTGCGTGGTCGTGACCGGCTGGGGCATGTCGCGTCTCGTGGCCGCGCGCGACACGGCGCTGGCGGCGGCCGAGCGGGCGGAGCAGGGGCGCCTGGCGGCGCTCGATCGTCTGGCGCTCGAGCGGGCCGAGGCGGCGCTGGTGCGGGACCCGTGGGGGACGCTGGCGCACCTGGCAGCGCTGTCCGATCGGGCGCCGAGCGGCGAGGCCTGGCTCCTGGCCAGTATAGCGACGGACCGCGGCGGGATCCGGCTCGTGGGGCAGGGCGGCGCTCCTCCGCAGGGTCCGCTCCCGGAGGAGCGGACCCTCGAGGTGCGCGATGGGGATGGGTTTTTGCCCGGAGGGGCCGCGGCCGTGACCTGGCTCGGTTTTGCTCCCGGGGCCAAGGCGCTGGTCCTGGCCACTGGGAGCATGGTCCGCTGGCACCCGCTCGATCGCAGCGGCGCCCGACCGATGAGCCTCGCCTGCAGCGGTGGGCGCCCCGAGGACGTGTCGTTCGTCGCCGGCGGGAGCACCGTGGTCTTCCGCTGCGGCACGACGGCGCTGCGCTGGGACGTGGCCCAGGGGACGCACAGCCGGCAGGAGCTGCCCGAGGGCGTGGTCCGGATGAGCACGTCTTCGGATGGCCGGATGCTGGCGCTGGCTCTGGGTCGGGACGGGTGCTTCGCGCTCGGCCCGTGGGGGACGGACAGTCACCTCACGCCCACGCGGTGCATCAAGGCCGACTCGGTGCTGGATGACATCGTCTTTGCGCCGGGCGACAAGCGCCTCGTCGTGGCTGGGGGGCTCCCCAAGCCCACGTTCTACGAGGTCCCGAGTGGGCGGCCCTACTATGGGCGGGCCACGCCGCCGGACGTGCCGGAGTTCGCCATCCAGCACCTGCGCCGCACGCCCGACGGCCGCGCCGTCGTGGGCTTTGGCTCGAAGAGCCGGCTGCTCGTGCTCGATCCCGAGAGCGGTGGGGGCCGGCCCCTCCTCATCAAGGACTCGTCCATCGAAGACGTGGCCTTCACCGCGGAGGGTCAGCGCGTCGTCACCGGGGGCGCGGATGGGGCGCTGCGGGTCTGGGAGCTGTCTTCGGGGCGTCTCCTGGACGAGTGGAAGGCGCTGACCCAGCCGATCCATCACGTGGCGCTCGGCGACGGCATCGCGGCCACGAGCGACGCGGAGGGGGATGTCGTGCTGTGGGACCTCGAACGGGGCCGCTGGCGGCTGGTGGAGCGGGGGATCGCCCAAGGGCCGCTGGCGCTCTCGTTGTCCGCGGCCGGGGGCTATCTCGCCTATGCCTTGCCGGGGGGGAGGGTGCGTCTGATGGAGCTGCCGCCGAGGGACCTCGGCGCGCTCCGCCGCGCCATCGGCCTCGCGCTCGAGGCCAAGCTCAAGGAGCTGCCGGATCCTTGAGGGTCACCCCGGGGCGTTTGGGTTGGAGTAGGGCGGCGCCCTAGAGGTCGACGAGCGCGACCTCGACCCGCACGCGCGCGGGCCTGTCGGCCGAGAGCTGGATCGGGAAGATCGGCAGGATCACCGAGCCCTGATACGTGCGTTCGAAGCCGGCCTCGGACATGGACACGGTCTCGAGCGGGAAGCGCCAGATCGTGGGGCGCGCGTCACCAAAGCGGAGATCCACGCGGAAGCGGTTGGCCAGGTTGGCCAGCGACAGGCCCGGCACGTTCTCGAGCACGCCGCGGCTCGCCATCTCCTGCTCCCCGGGCGCCAGGGTGCGATCCAGCACCTGATAGATCCGCTCGGGGGAGTGACCGTCGAGCAGCGAGAGCGACAGCTCGGGGGCGAACCGCACCGCGAGCGGCCCCTGCGCGGCGTCGGCCAGCGTGAGCTCGTAGTCCACCCGCAGCGAGTTGCCGAGCAGGGTCAGGCGCTTCTCGAGCCGCACCGGACGCTCCCGCACCCGCCCGACGCGCACGAGGAGCAGGCTGCCGTCGCCCGAGGCCTCGCGCCGCCACTCGTAGCCCGCGCCCACGAAGTCGCCGAGCTCCTCCGCGGTGTTCGTGGCGAACTGGTCGAGGGTCGCGGCGTCGCCGAGGAAGTGATCGATGAAGGCGCGGCGGGGATAGTGATCGTAGATGAGGTGCTTCTCGAGCCCGGGTTCCTTGACCTTGATGAGGTCATGGATGGACTTCGGCTGCTCCTTCCTCTCGGCCGGTTCGCTCGGGGGTTGGCCCGCGTCCACTGAGGTCGGATTGAGGGGCGCCCCGGACTCCGTCTTCCTCGGTTCGACCGACAGCTCCGCCGCGACCCGCTGCGCGGCCACGTCCGCTTCGGCCGCCGCCTTCTCGGCCGCCGCCACCTGGCGCAGCTTCTCGTGATACCCCTCCTCGTGGCGGCCGAGCACGTTGGTCAGCATGAAGGTCTTGGGCCGGTAGGAGAGCTCCTCGACCACGCCGCCCTCCTGGGCCCGCACGAGCACGTCGAACGTCGCCGACTGGATCACGATCTCGGGCGTGAGGTCGGCGTCGACGTCGCGCTCTTCGATGTGCACCTGGCTCGCCGCCGCGGGGTCGGCGTTGGGCGCCCAGGCCGGCGCGGCACGGCCGAGCTGCGCGTCGGCGAAGGCCTCGGCCACGAGCAGGTGCCGATACACGGTGTCGCGCAGGTAGTTGAGGTACAGGCCGCCGAAGAGCCCGTGCCAGTAGGAGCAGTTGCACTGCGCCCGGTAGAGCTCGGTGCGCATCTGCAGGTTCTCGTTCTCACGCTCGGGGTGCGCCGCCACGGCCTGCGCCACCCGATCCGAGACCTGCACCATCTTCTTGTGCATGAGGTTGGCCTCGGGATACTTGGCCAGGAACCCCTGCCAGATGCCGCCCCGCAGGTAGGGCCTCGCGTGCTCGAGCTCCTCGCGCACCTCCAGGCCGTGACGGACCTTGTGGTAGTGGTGCTGCGCCTTGGCCGGCAGCGCCCACTCGCCCATCTCTTCGTAGGACGCGGTGGGCAGGTACACGCGCCCCGAGGGGCGGTGCGTCGTCAGCACCTCGGCGAGGTGCGCGGTGCGGATGGTCTCCCGGTACTGGCCGAGGAGCGCGAAGAACTGCTTGAGCCAGCCCTTGTCCCAGACCCACTCCTTGGTCCCCGGCCACACGCCGAACTTCTCTCCGTCGTCGCCGTAGGTGACCACGCACTCGCGGTCCGGCGTCTCCCGGGACAGCTCCTCGAGCGCCGCGATCGTGCCTTCGGGCGTGGCGAAGGGGATGGCGTAGCGCAGCTTCTGCTCGATCGGGAAGATGGCGAGGGGCGAGCCCGCCTTCTCGGTCGAGTAGTAGCCGCGCAGGGGGCCGCTCATGCCCGCGGCGCGGAAGTGGTTGTCGTCGATGAGGGTGTAGCGGATGCCGGCCTGCGCGAGGAGCTGCGGCAGGCCGGGCTCCCACACCCGCTCCGCCAGCCACATGCCCGTGGGCCGCATGCCGAAGCGCTGCTCGCACCAGTCGCCCATCATGGCGATCTGGCCGAGCGCGTCGCGCTCCGGCAGCACCGCCAGCATGGGCTCGTAGAAGCCGCCGCCCAGGATCTCGACCTGACCGCGCCGCACCATGGTGCGCACCTGCTCGAGGTAGTCCGGGTGTCTTCGCTCGATCCACTCGAGCAGCGCTCCGGTGTGGTGGAGCGCGCAGCGCACGTGCGGCGCTTCGACGAGCGCCTGGACGATGCGCTGGTAGCAATCCTCGTAGGCCTGCGCAAAGACCTCGTCGAAGTTGCCGTCGGGTTGGTGGTTGTGGAGCGCGAGGAGCAGCGTGATCCGAGCCATGAGAGACCCTGCCTTTCGCCTTCGCCGTTGGAAGGCCGCAGAGTCTACCGCTGCGCGGTGCCGTGTAAAGAGGGCCCCGCGCGCCCCTTCTGTGCCTCGGTCTTACCGGACCTGGATGAAGACGTAATCGTGCCCGCCCTGGATCCCCGTGAAGGCAGAATCGGCGGCCCTGACGTGGCAGTTCGAGCAGATGTCCTGCGGCGTCCGCTCGCCCGTGCCGGCGGCGACCACGTTGCCCTGGATGTTGCGCTCGAACCAGAACCAGCTGGAGGCCCGAGCGCCGGCCGCGACGTGGCGCGAGATGGAATAGCCCTTGAGGGCGCCGTTGTTGTCGGCCAGCTCCTTGACGGACGCGGCCCCCACCGGGTACTCGCCCGTGTCGGGGAGGGTGCTGAGCAGCTCGTTCGAGCAGGTGCGGCTCATGCCGTGGGGCGAGACGCCGAGCGGGTCGCGGATGGCCGGCTCGCAGTGCCACGACTTGTAGTAGCCGGCGGCCAGCCAGTCGTTGATGTCATCGGTGCTGGTGATGGGCGGCAGCTGTCGCGGATCCTCGGGGGGGCCGTTGTTGCCACAGCCGATCCCCAGGAAGGCGGCCAGCGCGGCCCCTGTCATGGTCCTCCGGATCATTGGCTCTGCTCCTTTTCCTCGCGGGTGTAGATCGCTGCCGGGGCGCCCCTGCCCGCGGTCGGGCTCACGGTTGAAATGACCAGTTCTGACAAACCGCCAGCAGCTGCGTCAAGGTCGTGCGAAAGGGAGGCCGAAGGGCGGTGAGCGAAGGCCGGACACGGCCTCAGCCCTCATAGAGGGACTCGAGCAGCCCGCTCAACACCCGGATCGCGAGTCGGCGCGGCACCAGGCGCCCGAGCACGAAGCTGCTCACCCGGTTGCCCCAGCCCGGCACCATGCTCGGGCCGCTGCCGAGGGCATCGAGCGCCTCCCGCGCCACCTGCTCCGGTTCCATCATCGGCAGGGTCCGGCGCGGCCGCGCAGCCTCGAACGCCGGCGTGCGCGTGGCGCCGGGACGACAGGCCATGACGTCCACGCCGTGCTGCCGCAGCTCCGACCACAGCCCCTCGGCCAGCGTCAGGTTGAACGCCTTGGTGG
Organism: Polyangia bacterium; assembly: GCA_036263495.1. GTDB lineage: Bacteria > Myxococcota_A > Polyangia > Palsa-1104 > SHYY01 > DATAGU01. The sequence continues at coordinate 15,856 of DATAGU010000314.1, forward strand.
CGGCATAGGTGGCGATGAGCGACGTCCCCTGCATGCCGGCCATCGAGGACATGAGCACGATCCCGCCCCGCCCGCGCATCCTCATGCCACGGCCGAGCTCATGCGCCAGCAGGGTGGGGGCGCGGCAATTGACATCCACGATGCGCGCGACGTCCTCCACCGCGAGCTTGTGGAACCGCCCGATCTGGACCGCCGCCGCGTTGTAAATGAGGAGCCCCACCTCGCTGTCGCCGAGCTGCGGTCGCAGCGCCTCCAGGAGATCGGCCTGCGCCAGGTCGAGCACGACGGCGCGCACCCTCACGCCGTTGCGCTCGCGCAGCGCGGCGGCCAGCGCGTGCAGCTCGCTCGCGCGGTAATCGATGAGCACCAGGTGGAGCCCACGCTCCGCGAGCTGTCGCGCAAACGCAGCCCCGATCCCCAACGCGGCCCCGGCGACCACGGCCCACGGCCCATAGCGAGCGCGAAAGGCCTCTCGCGTCATGCGCCTCCCCCGACCGTCAAGGGGCCGTCCGGCTCAGCCGGAAGGCACAACAGCGGCAACCATGTGCGCATACGACCCGAGCATAACGCAGGTGATCGCGATCGTAGATCCGGCCTCAGCCGAGGCACCAGGCTCGCCGGAGATGTCCACCGGAGATGACCGAGGGGAAGTCGCGCCCGGACGGAACGTGGAGGACTACTTGCGGAAGCGGGAGAGGTTGGCGGGCAGATCGCTGAGCGGCGGGAACTCCTTGTCGGGATGGAGCTTGCGGGCACGCTCGAGCAGGACCTCTTCGCTCTCCACGTTGTTGGGATCGGGGATGCAGCACTCGACCGGGCACACAGCCTGGCACGCCTCGTAATCGTGGAACCCCACACACTCGGTGCAGAGGTTCGGATCGATCACATAGATATCTTCACCCTCCGAGATCGCCTCGTTGGGGCATTCGGGCTCACACGCGCCGCAATTGATGCACTCCTCGGTGATCATCGTGGCCATGGGCGCTCTCTCCTTGTCAACCAGATCGGGGCGCGACCTACGGGGTCGCAATTTCGGAAAGTCTATAGTGTAACGGCCCTGCAGCGTCAACCAATTTAGCCCCCGGATAGCCTCGCCGGTCCCCCGAAGCTGTGACCCCCAATCGACCCCGCACCACCTGTCGGCCCAGCGCCACGGCCAGGCGTTACCGTCGACGCCGTCGCCCCCGGCCGCCCGCGAGGCGCCCCAGCACGGCCTCGATGCCGTCGCGCGGGCCGAGGCGCTGGACGCTCACGCCGAGGCACTCGAGCTGCCGCTCGGCCGTCTGTTCGCGGCGGCGCTCCTCCCAGGCAAAGATCGTCGCCGCGCGGGCGGCTGCCTCGCCGGGCGGTAGGCGGGCGTACGCCACGGTCTCGGGCAAGAGACAGATCAATTGATGTCCGCGCCGCCGCGCGAGCAGCGCCGCGCGCCCGAGCATCGTCAGATCGCCCTCGAGGCCCCGCAAGTCCGACCAGATCAGGACCCGCTGCGGCGCGCGCATCTCGGCGACCTGCTCGAGGGCCGCGGCGAACGCCCGCTTCCAGGCCGGTCCGCCGGAGGTACGGCGCGGCGGCAGCTCGATGCCCCGCAGTCGACAGAACAGGCGCAGCTCAGCCATCTCCCGATCGCTTCCCAGCGTGGCGACGAGCCGCCGGATCTCCTGCGCCCCCGGGCCCGCCTCCGCCCCCGGCCGCGAGAGCAGGAGCTTCCCCACCGTCCGACCGATCACCTCCATGTCGTAGAGCGCGCCGTCGGGCCCGGCCACGATCCGCGCCCAGCGCGCGTCGTCCACCTTGGGCGCGCCGACGATCCGCGCCTCCACCCCCTCCTGGTGGCGCAGGTAGCGCGCCACCGACGCCACCAGCTCGCCGTCGGTGAGCTCGGTCAGCTCCGGATCCACCGGGCAGGCCACGTCCATGAGGCACTCCGCCAGGCGCATCCACGCCGCCGCGCGGTCATCGGACCGGAGGTGCCGGTGGATGCGGTGGTCGAACGCGATGAGGCCCACCCGGTCGCCGCTCGCCAGCGCCGCGCGCGCATACGTCGCGCACAGCTCCACCGCGTGGTCGAGCTTGGAGCGCACCTCCCGGCTCTCCCGCATCGACGCCCCCACGTCGACGAGGAGGTAATGCCCCCGCAGGGCCTCCTGATCCAGCTCCCGCACCATCAGGCGCCCGGTGCGCGCCGTGGCCTTCCAGGCGATGCGTTTGAAGGGATCTCCCGGCACGTGATCGCGCAGCTCGCGCAGATCTCCGCCCTGCCCGAGGAGGCGCCGCGCCACCGGCCCCAGCCGCGCGTGCGGGACCGCCGGGGCCGGCAGCATCGCCCGCCACCCGGCGCGCGGCCACGTCCGCAGCGGCAGCGGCGCCGGGAAATAGGCCCGCAGCCGGGCCAGGCCCAGGGGATCGCGCAGGTGGACGAGCGCGCCGTGGAGGCACCAGTACCCCGCCACCGGCACCCGCGTCTCCACCACCAGCGACGCCTCGGTCCGCGGCCCGATCCGCAGGCCGAGCGGCGTCCGGGCCGGGAGCCCGGGTGGGTGAGGCGGCTCGACCACCGAAGACGTCATGAGCTCGAAGCGGGCCTCGCCGAGCGCCACCGGGGCCCGGTTCCGCACCGTGAGCTCGACCGGGATCACCCCTCCGGCCACGAGCCGCACCGGCGCCGCCGTCCTCGTCTTTAGGGGACCAGAGCCTGCGCCGACGCGCCAGCTGAACTCCACGTGTCGCCGCCAGAGCGCCAAGGCCGCGGGATAGAACGCCAGGTACATACAAAGGAGGAGCGACAGCACCACCAGGCCGAAGCCCACGAGCGCCCACACCCCGAGCGCGGTGCCGGCGAGGAGGAGCAGCACCGCCGTGGCCAGGACCAGGCGGCCGCGCGCCGTCAGCGCCGGCTCCCGGCCGCTCACGGCCGGGCCCTACGCCACGGCACCCGCGCGATCGCCTCCTCCACCACCGCCGCGGGCTTGGCCCCCTCGAGCTCCGCGTCGGGCAGGAGGAGCACGCGGTGGGCCAGCACCGCCGGCGCGAGCCGCTTGATGTCGTCGGGCAACACGAAGTCGCGGCCGGCGAGGAGCGCGTGCGCGCGCGCCGCGTGCACGAGCGCCAGCGCCGCCCGGGGCGAGGCCCCGAGCTCGACGTGCGGGTGCTGCCGCGTGTGCCGCACCAGCCCGAGCACGTAGTCGTAGAGCTCATCGTCCACGTGCACGGCGTCGGCCAGCGACTGCAGCTCGAGCACGTCGCCCGGCCCGAGCACGTTCACCACCTCGTCGCGCGGCCGGCTGTAGGCGCGCAGCATCTCCTTCTCGGCCGCGAAGTCCGGGTAGTGGATCGAGAGCTTCATGAGGAAGCGATCCAGCTGCGCCTCGGGCAGAGGGTACGTGCCCTCGTGCTCGATCGGG
>DATAGU010000315.1:0-94059 GCA_036263495.1 Polyangia bacterium
CTCCTCGCGTAAAGGGGTTCCTTCCTCGCGTGAAGAGAGGGGCTCCCTGCGCCAAGATGGTTCCTCCCTGCGCCAAGATGGTTCCTCCCTGCGCCAAGATGGTTCCTCCCTGCGCCAAGACGGTCCCTCCCTGCGCCAAGATGGTTCCTCCCTGCGCCAAGATGGTCCCTCCCTGCGCCAAGACGGTTCCTCCCTGCGCCAAGACGGCTCCTCCCTGCGCCAAAGTGGCTCCTCCCTGCGCCAAGATGGCCCCTCCGCGAGCAAAGAGGGCTCCTTCCCGCGGAGACGCGCTGCAGCGGGGCGCGACGCGGGGGCTGCGCCACGCGTGAGGCGGCGGCGACGCAGGTAGTGGCGCGCGCGACGCGGGGTAGGCGGTGGTTTGAACGTGTTCGATGTCTCGGTCTGCGAATTCTCGGGAGAACGACGCCATGTCCCATGTCCTCGTCCTGGCTTTGCTCGGTCCTTCGGCGCTGCTCGTCCTCGGTGTGCTCGCGCTTCTCGTGATCGGGGCCGCGCGGGCGGCTCGGCCGGCTGCGGTGTGGTCGGTGGCGCAGGTTCGGATCGCTCGTCCCACGGATAAGCTGGAGGAGGTGGTGCGCTTCTATCGCGATGGGCTCGGGTTGCCGGTGATCGGGTCGTTCTCGGGGCACGAAGGCTACGACGGGGTGATGCTGGGGCTGCCAGACGCGAGCTATCACCTGGAGTTCACGCGCCACACGGCGGGAAGTCCGGGGGTGGCGCCTTCGCGCGACAATCTGCTGGTGTTCTATGTCCCGGATGCGGCGGTGCGGCTGGAGGTGGCGCGGCGGTTGGTGGCGATGGGGTTTCCGGAGGTGGAGCCGGAGAATCCTTATTGGAAGGGGCGGGGGATCACGATCGCGGATCCGGATGGGTGGCGCGTGGTGCTCTGCGATGGGACGTTCGCGCCGGCCGTGAGTTGAGCGCTGTCTTGGAAGGGGGTGTGATGGGCGGGGCTCGGCCTCGGGGGTGAGGTCAGCAAACGGGCGAATGCCCGGGGGCATGTCGCCGTGGTGTGGGGCGGAAGGGCGGTGTTACCCTGAGCCTCATGCGTACGATGACCTTGCGCTTATTGCCTTGGACTCTTTCTCTTCTCGTGGGGTGCACGTCGGGGGAACGACGGCCCGGGAGTGATGGGGGGACGCCGGACCTGGCGGCGCCGGTGGACGGCGCTGTGCCGGGAGATCTGGTGGCGCCGGTGGACGGCGCTGTGCCGGGAGATCTGGTGGCGCCGGTGGACGGCGCGGTACCGGGAGATCTGGTGGCGCCGGTGGACTCGACGGTGCCGCGCGATCTGACGGCGCCGGTGGACTTGTCGGCGCCGCGCGATCTGGTGGCGCCGGTGGATGGCAGCAACGTCACGCCGGACCTCGGCGGTGTCTGTCAGCCGCAATGCGCGGGCCGGGTCTGTGGGAGTGATGGTTGTGGGGGGAGCTGCGGGAGCTGCACGCAGGACAAGCTGTGCTCGGCGGCGGGGTCGTGTGTGGCGATCGCCTCTGGGGGGGACCCGATCCAGGTGGACGTGGGGGCGGTGAATGGCGCGATCTCGCCTGAGATCTATGGGCTCGCCTCGGCCGATGCGGCGACGCTGAATGCGCTGCGCATCCCGCTCCATCGCTGGGGGGGCAATCGCTCGACGCGCTACAACTGGCAGCTCGATGTGTCGAATACGGGCAACGATTATTTCTTCGAGAACATCGCCAACAATCCGAGTGACACGAGCTATGGGACGCCGTCGTATGTGTCGGCGTCGGATGCGTTCGTGGAGACGAGCCGGCAGGCGCAGGCGGCGGCGCTGGTGACGATCCCGACGATCGGCTGGACGCCGAAGGACCGGGTGACGCGCCATCCGTTTACGTGCGGTTATCCGGTGAGCCGGTATGGGGCGCAAAGGAGCGTGGATCCGTATGACACGAACTGCGGAAACGGGGTGACGACGGGCGGGGCGAACATCACGGGGGACCCGACGACGACGTCGGCGGCGGCGCCGCCGTCGTTCGAGGCGGCCTGGGTGTCGCACCTGGTGAACCGGTTCGGGGCGGCGAACGCGAGCGGGGTGCGGTTCTATCAGCTCGATAATGAGATGACGTTGTGGGATTCGACGCACCGGGACGTGCATCCAGCGTCGGTGGGGACGGATGAGGTGTGGCAGAAGACGCTGGATTATGCGCCGGTGATCCGGGCGGCGGATCCGACGGCGTCGATCCTGGGGTTTGGGACGTGGGGGGTGCTGGATGTGTTCATCTCGGGGACGGACCGGGTGAATAACAATCGCAATGATCAGCTGGCCCACGGGGGGCTGCCGCTCCTGCAGTGGTATCTGCGGCAGCTGGCTTCGTATGAGCGGACGAACGGGAAGCGGCTCGTCGACTGTCTGGATCTGCATTACTACCCGCAGGGCGGGGACCCGCTGCAGAACACGCGCTCGCTGTGGGATCCGGGGTATCGGGATCCGTCGTGGGTGGACTCGTTCCTCGGGGAGCCGGTGCAGCTCTTCCCGCGGATCCGGGGGTGGGTGGCGAGCGAGTATCCGGGGACGGGGATCTGCGTGAGTGAGTACAACTTCAACTTGTATGACCAGACGAACCCGCTGGCGGCGCTGGTGGAGGCGGATGTGCTCGGGATCTTCGGGAAGTATGGGGTGCGGCTGGCGGCGTACTGGACGACGCCGGTGGATGGGCAGGGGGCGCCGCTGCCGGCCTGGTATGCGTTCCGGCTGTATCGCAACTACGACGGGGCGGGCGGGAGCTTTGGCGGTGTGTCGGTGAGCGCGGCGACGTCGCTCACCGACGTGGTGGTGTATGCGGCGACGGATCCGGCGAGCGGGCTGGTGACGGTGGTGCTGGTCAACAAGCGCACGACGCAGGTGGATACGACGCTGCGGCTGCTCAACTTCACGCCGGGGGCGAGTGCGCGGAGTTATGGGTATGTGGCGCAGGCGGGGGCGCAGATCACGCGCGGGGCGGACGTGGCGGCGGGGAGCGGGCGGCTGACGCTGCGGCTGCCGGCGTCGTCGATGACGCTGCTGGCGATCCCGAAGGGGTAGCTTTGGAAGGGCGGGGGGATCGAGCGGGTTCAGGCCGGAGTCATGGATGTGTCTTTGTCGCTATCGCCGGAGGAGCGCCGCGCCGATCCCGCCCAGCATCGCCAGCACGAAGATCGCGCCGTAGAGGATGAGCATAACCGCGCTCAAGATGCCCACGAAGCGCCAGAACGACTTCTGATGTTGGAGCGCCTCGCCCAGGTTCTCGAGGTTCACCTGGCGCAGGAACACCTCGATGGCGGCGCCGTAACGATAGAGGAAGAGTGAAGGCGCGATGTAGAGGGCGGCGAGGGGCAGATAGATGATCCCAACCCAACTCGGCAGCTTCGAGTTGGCGCCGACGATGAGCATGAAGAGGCCGAGGAGGAGCATCACGCCGCTGCCGATGAAGCCCAGGATGCCCAAGAACTTCACCCACGGCTTGGTGAGCCGCATGGACTCGACGAGGGCGGGCAGGATGTTGCCCGCGTCCTGCATGTCATGACGGGCTGCGGACGGGGCGTCGATGTCGGTGGAGGGCGGCTGATACGGGTTGGTCTGCATGGTGTTGGCTCCCCTCTGGTGAGGGCCGCATTGTAGAGCACGAAGGCGCCGGAGGGATCGCGCGGTGAACGGCCGCTGGGCTCGTCATGCACGGCGATGGGATGAGAGGTCCGAGGTGGGGCGGCGAGCGGTCAGGCTCCCTCGGCGACGCGGGTGCGCTGGGGGGGCTCGGCGAGCGAGATGTACATCTTGAGGTCGTCGGGGGGTAGACCTTGCGCCCATCCAACGGCAACACGAGTTCAGAGGCTCGAAGTCGTCGAGCGCGCTGGCGGAGTCCCGCGGGGAGCCGTCTCGCGCCGGTTCCTCTAGGGCGAAACCGTCGTGGGGTTGAGGACGATGGGGTCGGTTGGCGGCAGGTTGGCGCCGTTGTTGCGAAGCTGGAGCGTCATGCGGTAGCCGCCCGAGCTTGGATTCGAGCTGTTCTGGTTGACGGTGAGGATGGTCGAGCCCGAGTTGAGCGCGGTCGTATACATGCCGCTCGGCGGCGTGGGAGACCAGGCGACGGGCGTGCTCTGGAAGCTGAGGCCGCCGCTGCACGTGAACGTGCTCACCGTGCCTGCCTTGCTGATGATGACGGGGCATTCGGTGGAGTGCTGCTGCTGGCTGGTGGAATCGGTCCAGTTGTAGAAGACGATGTTGTTCGTGTAGCTCAACGTGAATTGATTGTTGCCCGGAGAGTATTGATAAAACGGGATGAGGTTGCCGCTGTACACGACCAGCGTCGTCAGGTTGCCGTGCGAATCGACGCGCCCGGCGAGGCCGCGCAGGATGGTCTGAGAGTAGTCGTCGCCGTACCAGTACAAGGGATTCGAGAGCGTGCCCGAGTCGTATGTCAGGTCGCAGGGATCGAGCAGGCCCGTTTTGGGATCGAGGCGGCGGGCGTAGAGCCGCAGCCCGGTCACGCTCGAGCCCGAGGCCGACAACGCGACGCCGACGACGACCTCGTTGTTGCTGTAGTTGACCGATCGAGACTGCTCCATGCTGGTGAAACCGCTCGGCGTCGTCACGGAGCCGAGCGTGCCGTTGCTCCCGATCGTCGCCGTCTGGAGCAGCGGGGTCTGGAAGTTGTCGTTGGAGATCTTGACCGCGACGCCGACGATGACCTGGCCGGCGCTCGTGATGTTGTTCGAGCCCTCGGTGCTGTGCGTCGGCTCGCTGCCGGCGTACTGCGTATTTCCTGTCTGCCACATGAACTTGCTCGACATGTCCGCTCCTTTGCTGGGTGGTTGCGGCCGTCGGCGTGGTCTGTGGCGCGGCCGCTCGCCATGAGGCGAAGGTCAGTGCGCTGGTGCGGCGCGCCCCGGGGACTCCGGCCGATGGAGGAGCGCGGCGTAGCGTGCGTCTTGGCGCACGGCATCGAACCAGGGAAACGCAAACCAGTGCGGCGCGTAGCCGAGGCGCAGGGCGTTCTCGATGTGGACGAGGCTCGATGCGAGGTCGCCGGCGAGGGCATGGACCACGGCGGCGGCGTAGGCGACGTCGCCGTTGTCGCCGGGCGCGGCGTGCAGCGCCGCTTGAAGCTCGGCGAGCGCTTGCACCGCTTCGCCGACGTGACCGAGCGCCTGCGCGCGTGCCAGGCGGCTCGGCCAATCGGAGGCGGGCGCGCCGGCGAGCAGCGCCAGCACCTCCCGGTAATGGGCTCGCGCTCGCTCGTGCTCGCCCGCGATGAGTTCGGCGTCGGCGAGGTTGAAGAGCGCCGCGGGATTGCGCGGCTCGAGCGTGCGCGCCCGCTCGAGCGGGGCGCGGGCTTCGCTCGTGCGGCCGGCGAGGAGCAGCGCGATGCCGAGGTTGCCGAGCGTGAAGAAATCCGGCGCGCGGGCGGCGAGCCGCGTGTACAGCTCGGCGGCGCGGCTGGCATCGCCGCCAATCAGCTCGAGCTGGGCGAGCGCCTGCAATCCATCGTAGTTGTCGGGGGCGCGCGCGATGAGCTGCCGGTAGTGCTGGCGTGCGGCTCCAAGATCGCCGCTGTGCAGCTCGGCGTTGGCGAGCTGCAGGAGCACGCGCCACGAGGGGTGGGCGGCCGCGGCTTTGCGCAGCAGCGCGATCGGCTCGGCGGCCTCGCCGCGGCGGGCGAGCAGGTCGGCGCGCAGCTGCCAGAGCACGACGGGATCGACGCCCAGCCGCTCGAGCGCGGTGAGCTCGGCCGCGGCCTGATCGAGGTTGCCGCCGGCCACGGCGACCTCGAAGGCCGACACGCCGACCTCGGCGCGCTCGGGCGCGATCCTGCGCGCGAGGGCGAGGAGCTGGCGCGCGCGCTCCAGGTCGGCGGGGGTCTTGGATTGATGATAGCGGGTGCGCGTGGTGTCGATCTCGAAGAAGTAGGCGGGCAAGAAACCGGGCGAGCGTTCGCGGATGCCGGCGAGCTCGGCGTGCAGCCGCTCGGGCGTGAGCCGCGGGTCGCGCGTCTGCGCGTCCCTTTGCAATCGCACGAAATGCTCGAAGTCTTGGGCGCTCACCTCGAACACGTTCGCGCCGGGCTGCACGCGGTGGTCGCGGTATGCCTGGCGCAGCTTGGCCGTGACGACGTCGAGCTGACCATAGAACGCGAGATCGCGGCCGAGCTGCACCATATCGGTCCAGAGGAGCGCACCGTCCTGGCCGCGAATACGCGTGAGCGTGATGCTGCACACCGCGCCCGGGCAGGCGATGCGCGAGGTCACGAGCTCGCCGGCGTCGAGCGCGGTGGCGAGCGCCTTCGGCGAGCTCGTCGGCGTCTGGAGATGGTCGACTTCGGCGAGCGCCGACACGGCGATGCCTTCGAGGCCCGTGAGCCCATTCTCGATGAGCAGGCGCAGGCTGGAGGCGCGCAGCGCGAGGTCGGGATCGTTGTGCGGCTCGAATTCGGGCGCGAGCACGGCGACATAGAGCAGCGGCGCGGGGGCCGGGCCGGGCTGCACCGGCGCGTGCGGCCGGCTCGAGATGGACAGCCCAAGGCCGAGCAATCCGACGCCGACGAGCCCGAGCGACAGGGTGCCCCACCGACGGGACGTGCGGCGCGGTTCGGCAGAGGGAGCGGGCCCGACCTCAGCGGGAGCAGCATCGGGCGCGCCCGCGCGGTCTCCTGCGGCGCGGCCCAGAGGCTGCGGCGCCGCGCGGCCCGCTGACGCGAGGTCGGCTGCGGGGGCCGGGCCGGAGGCCAAAGTGGCGGCGACCGCGTCGTTCGCGCTCTCGCTCGCCTCGGCGCGCGGCCACGTCGGGGTGGAGCCCAGCTCCGCCGGCAGGAGCGGCGTGATGGTCTCGCCGAGCGCGTTCACCGCGAGGTGCTCGGCGCCCGGCCGAAACGGAGGCGCCGTACGGCCGGTCTCTTCTTCATTCGCGGCGACGAGCGGCTGGAGCGCGCGACCGACCTCATGGAAATCGCGCGGCCGCAGGCTCGGCGGCTTGGCGAGTAAACGATCGACGAGCGCGATGAGCTCGGCCGGCAGCTCCGGGACGAGCTCGCCGAGCGGCCGATGCGGCTCGTGGACCACGCGCGCGAGCGTCGTATACGGGGCCTCGGTGAGGAACGGCGATACGTGGCCGAATGCTTCGTAGAGCAGCACGCCGAACGAAAACAGATCCGTGCGATAGTCGAGCGGCTGACCGGTGGCCTGCTCGGGCGACATCGCGCGCAGCGTGCCGACGATGGCGCTGTCGGCGGTCAGCCGCTCACTGTCTTGCTTGCGCGCGATGCCGAAGTCCGTGATCTTGGCTTCGTCCGTTTTGCCGATGAGGATGTTTTCGCTCTTCAGGTCGCGGTGGATGATGCCCGCGTTGTGAGCGACGGCCATGCCGGCCGCGATCTGGCTCGCCCAGCGCAGCCGCTGCCCGAGCGTCGAGGTGCCGAGCTCGAGGCGTGAGCGCAGCGTGGTTCCGGGCACGTACTCCATCACGATGGCGTCGTACTCGCCCTCGCGGGCCACGTCGTAGATGTGGACGATGGCGGGATGGTTGAGCTGCGCTGCGAGGCGCGCCTCACGACGGAAGCGCTCGCGCACCTCGGGCTCGCGGCGCGCCTCCGCGTGGAGGAGCTTGAGCGCGACCTGCCGGTCCAGGCGATCGTCGTGGGCGAGAAACACCTCGCCCATGCCACCCGCGCCGAGCCTGCGGATGATCCGGTAAGGACCCAGAAAAGAGGGTGTTTCGGACATGCGGCGGCATGTTAGCGCAGGGCGCGGCAGCTTACGCTCGCCTTGTCGCAGGCGCGCCGCGTCAGCACGACCGGGCAGGCCGCGCGTACGGCTGCACCGGCACGGGCCGCTCCTCGACTACCGCACTGGTCAGGGTCGAGGTGGGGCGGCGGGCGGTCAGGCCCCCCCGGCGACGCGGGCGCGCTGGGGGGGCTCGGCGAGCGAGATGGACATCTTCAGGTGGTCGGGGGGCTTGAGGGTGGTGGCGACCTCGGGCTCGGCGGGGCTCTGCGAGACGCTGCGGAAGCGGAACTTGCGGGCCAGGATGGCGACGGCGTAGAGGGCTTCGATGTACGCGAACTGCATGCCGATGCACTGGCGCTGGCCGCCGCCGAAGGGGTAGAAGGCGTAGCGCGGGCGGCGGGCGACTTCTTCGGGGGTGAAGCGCTCGGGATCGAAGCGCTCGGGATCTTTCCACCACCGGGCGTCGTGGTGGGTCGCGTAGGCGCAGAGGAGGACGGCGGCGTCTTTGGGGATGCGGCGGCCGCCGAGGTCGACGTCGTCGCGTGCGCCGCGCGGGAGGATCCAGCCGGGGACGTAGAGCCGCAGGGTCTCCTGGAGGACCATCTTGGTGTAGGTGAGCTTCTGCAGGTCTTCGAGGGTGGGGGGGCGGTCGCCGAGGACGGCGTCGAGCTCGGCGCGCACGCGGCGGTCGACGTCGGGGTGCTGGTCGAGGAGGTACCAGAACCAGGTGAGGGTGTTGGCGGTGGTCTCGGTGCCGGCGATGAGGAGGACGACCATCTCGTCGCGCAGCTGGCGATCGTTCATGCCGGTCTTGGTCTCTTCGTCGCGGGCTTCGAGGAGGAGGGACATGAGGTCGGAGGGGGCGCCGGGTTTCTGCCGGCGCTCGCCGAGGAGGGCGGCGACGCCGTTGTCGATGACGCGGATGACGCGCCGGAGGGCGAACTCGCCGGGGAGGGGGGTCCAGTTGGGGAGGAAGTAGAGGAAGATGCGCACGCTGAGGAGGCGGAAGGCTTCCATGATGGCGTCGCCGACCTGGTCGGCGATGTCGCCGGAGGTGCCGAAGAGGGTGCGGACGAGGATCTGCTGGGTGAGGTGCATCATCCGCGGGCGGAGGTCGATGGGGTCGCCGCGCTCGGCGGCGGGCTGGAGGGCGGCGGCCTCGTCTTCGACGACCTGGAGGACGTGGTGGCTGAGGGCGGCGAGCGCCTTGGAGACGAAGATGGGCTGCATCATGCGGCGGGTGCGCATCCAGGGGTCGCCTTCGGCGGTGAGGAGGCCTTCGCCAAAGAGGCGCCGGAGGGGGTTCCACATGGAGCCTTGTTTGCCGAAGCGGCGCCCGCTGTCGCTGAGGACTTCGGCGACCTGGTCGGGCTCGCTGACGAGGTAGACGTTGGCGGGGCCGAGCCGCAGGGTGGCGACCTGGCCGGGGTGCGCGCGCACGATGTTGAGGATGGTGTGGAGGGGATCGGCCATGACCTGGGGCAGCTGTCCGACGAGCGGATAGCCTTGCTGGCGCGACAGGATGCGTTGGCGTAGGGGGGCGAGGAGGGTGGAGGTCATCGACATGGCCGGCCTGCCTTTTGCCCAGCGTGGGTGGGCGTTCGTATGGCGTTGATTATATCGGTCCTGGCGCGGGCGGATGGGGCTCGTGAGGGGGCTTTGTCGTGAGGGGCGCCACGGGGGCAGGGGTCAGGTGCGGGCGGGGCGGCCGATCGCGATCATGGCGATGAGCGGCATGAGGCGTCTCGGGATGAGGCGCAGGAGGGCCATCATGCAGCTGTTGAGGAGGCCGCTCACGATGGAGCGGCGGCCGCCGAAGAGGGCGCGCAGGCCGATGCGGGCGCAGCGGTCGGGGGTCATCATGGTGGCCCGGGCCATGAGGCTCGGTTTCTGGCCGGCGACCTGGAAGAATTCGGTCTCGGTGCCGCCGGGCGAGAGGCAGCACACGCGCACGCCGCTCGGGGCGAGCTCGGCGGCGAGGGCTTCGCTGAAGTGGAGGACGTAGGCCTTGCCGGCGGCGTAGGTGGCGTAGTAGGGCACGGGCAGGAAGGCGCCGACGGAGGCGACGTTGAGAACGTGGCCGCGGCCGCGCGGTTTCATGGTGCGAGTGAAGCGGTGGGTGAGCTCGGTGAGGGCGATGACGTTGAGCTGGAGCTCCTCGCGGACGCGCTCCCAGGCGAGGTCGACGAAGGGCTGGTGGGTGCCGAAGCCGGCGTTGTTGATGAGGATGTCGATGCGCCGGCCGGCGCCTTCGGTGCGCGCGTGGAGCTCGGCGGGGGCCTCGGGGTGGCTGAGGTCGAGCGGCAGGGGGGTGACGGTGACGCGGTGCTGGGTCTCGAGCTCGGCCGCCAGGGCCTCGAGTCGGTCGGTGCGCCGGGCGGCGATGATGAGGTCGGCGCCGCGGGCCGCGAGGAGGCGCGCGAAGGCCTGGCCGATGCCGCTCGATGCGCCGGTGATGAGCGCAGTTTGTCCTTTGAGGTCCATGCGCCGACTATACAGTGGGGCTGCGGGGCGCCGGTGTGGTTCGAGGTCGCGCTCGCTGGCTGGCTCTCCGCGCAAGAACTGCGGGGCTCCTGGGGGAAGGGCGAAGCAATTGCGCCCGCAGGGGCTGGAGATGCGCGAGGCGGGCCGTGGGCCGATGGCGTATCTCCGCGCGGCGTGCGATTTCGCGGGGGGACGCGGCAGCTGGCACGAGGGCTGCTCCAGGACCTGCCAAATGTCGGTGTTCCACACCCCCGATGGTGGTTTGCCCCCGATCAGGAGATGAGCATGGCCCTCCTCGTGTCCGAAGTCATGAATCGAGAGATCTTCACCGTGTCCCCCGAGACGCCTGCGCCCGAGGTGATCGAGCACCTGCTCACGCTCGGGATCACCGCCGCCCCGGTGGTGGACGAGGACCAGCAGGTGATGGGTCTGGTCACGTTGCGCGATCTGGTCGATATCGATGATCGCTATACGGCGCGCGAGCGCATGAGCACGCCGGCGGTGGTGGTCCGTCCGGAGGAGACGCTGCAGCAGGCGGCTTCGCTGCTCGCCTATACGGGCTTTCATCACCTGGTGGTCATCGATTCGCAGCGGCGCGCGATCGGGTTCTTGTCGGCGATCGATGTCCTGCGGGGGCTCATCGGTCTGCCGGCGCGGCACCCGGCGGCCTTTCCTCACTTCGATGAGGACACGGGCCTGCGCTGGACCGACGACACCATGTTCAGCCTCGAGCACATCGACCTCGCGCCGGATGGACCGGGGGTGTTCGTGCTGGTTCACGGCGGGGCGGGGCTGGCCGAGACCGTGGCCTGGGCGGAGTCGGCGCCGAATATCCGCGCCCGGCTCATCCAGATGCTGGCCACGCTGCCGGCCGAGCAGTCGCAGCTCGCGGGTTGGCTGAGGCGAGGACAGCTGCGCTATCGCGCGGCCTCGGTCGAGCAGCCGGATCTCGCGCAGCGCGCGGTGGCGACGATCCGCGCGGCGGCGCTGCCGAGCGCGCACCACACGGCGCAATCCTGACGAATCGGGCGGGAGGCGGCGTTATTTCCGGGGCCGGAGGGTCTCGGCGCACAGGGTCTGGACCCAGCGGCGCTCTTCGTCCGTGAGCCGGGCGGCGAGGCCTGGGTCGAAGGAGGACATGAGCTCGCGGAAGCGCACGAGCCACTCGAGCGCGCGGACGTCGTCGTGCCCGAGGCGCTGGGCGAGGGCGAGGGCCTGGCCGGGGTCGGGGAGGCGCCGGAGCGCGCGCAGCATGGCGGTGTGATCGCCGGCCTGTTCGTAGCTGTTCGCCGCGGCGGCGGGGTCGCCACGGCGCTCGTGGCAGGCGCCCTCGAGGTCGTGCCGCCGCTCGGTGAGGGTCTGGAGGAGGGCGAGGGCGTCGCGGTCGCGGTGGTCGGCGATGGCGGCGTCGGCCATCTTCTGGATGATGGCCTCGCGGTGCGCGTGCATCTCGGGGTGGCGGTCGCCGAGGTGCTCGGCCGCGCTCCGCACCGCGTTGACGACGGCCATCTGGGACATTGGATGCTCGGGCGCCAGGTCGCGCGCCTGGGTGGCGCACCACCGCTGGATGGCCTCCCGCGCCAGGGGGTCGATCCGGCGCTCGAGCTGCGGGAGGAGCGAGACCAGCTTCTCGGCCTGGACGGCGACGTAGGAGAGCTCGAGGCCCGGGCGGGACAGGCTCCCGATCGCGAGCGCGGCGTCGGCGTCGGCGGTGCGGCCGGCCTGGCGGAAGGCGGTCATGGCGTCGGCCACGAGGTTGCCCCAGCGCTCTTCTGCCTCGGGCTCGGCCCGGAAGAGGAGCAGGGCGGCGATGCCGCGCAGGGTCCAGGCCTGCGTCCACAGCGCCTGGTCGTGGACGGCGCTCGGGGAGATCGGATCCCCGAGCAGCTTGGTGGCCTGCAGGGCTCGGCGGTAGGCGCGGGCCGGGTGCACGCCGAGCAGGGCTTCGACCTCGTTCGTGAACTCGAGGACGAGCTCGGCGGCCTCGGCTTCGTCGCGCCGGAGGAGGGCGAGGAGCTCGTCGGGCTCCATCTCCATGAGGTCGATGGGCGCGCAGAGGAGGTGGGCCTGGTACCGCTCCGCGGGCTCGGGCAAGAGGTCGACGAGGACGAGGGTCTCGGTGGCGCGGCTCAACGCGACGCGCACGGCGTCGGCGATCATGCGCCCGCGCACGGCCGCGAGGCCGCTGTCGCCGCCCTCGGCGAGCGCGGCGAGCTCGTGGAGCCGGCGGCCGATGCCGAGGACGCCGACGGTCTGGAAGTCGAGGCCCTTGGCGGTGCGGCTGGTGAGGACGAGCTCGCTCGCCTCGGGGCGCAGGCCGAGCTCGGCGGGCACGCGGGGGCCGGGATAGACGAGGGCGGCGTTCGGGAGGGTGTCGAAGGCCGCGATGAGGTCGTGGAGCTCGTCGGGGGAGCGGCAGGCGGTGTAGATGATGCGGCCGAGCGCGGCCTCTTCGATGGTGGCGCTGGCCTGGCCGCGCGGGCGCTCGGCCTTGGCGAACTGACGATAAAGGTCCCAGGAGGCGTTGACGAGGCGCGCCAGGTTCTGCGGGCTGCGGACGTTGCCGGGCAGCTCGAAGAACTTGCGCCGGCCGAGCTCGGAGGCGGTGAGATCGGCGAGGTGGCCCCACTCGAAGTCGGAGGGCTGCACGGTCTGGCCTTCGTCGCCGGCGGCGAGGAGGGTGGGGGGCGGCCGATCCTGGAGCTGGCCGACGGTGCGGCAGAGGCGCACGAGGACGAGGAGCTCGACGGTGGTGAGGTCCTGGACCTCGTCGATGAAGAGGCAGTCGATGTCGGCGTGGTGACGTGCGGCGCGGGCCGGGTTCTCGCCGAGGCGCGCGAGCGCGCGGCGGGCGCGGGCGGGGCCCGGGAAGAGGTGCTCGATGAGGCCGGCGTCGCGGAGGTGCTCGGCGATGGTGGCGGCGACGCGCGCGGCGGGCTTGCCGAGGACGTCGTGCCGCAGGGCCAGGTAGGCGTCCCGCTCGACGATCGGGCCGTCGCTCGGGGGGAGGGAGCGCCAGGCCACGGGCAGCGCGCGGCCCACGGCGTGGGCGTGGAGCTCGTCGTAGAGCTCGTGGAGCCGGCCCTGCCAGGGGCCGAGCATGCCCCAGTGGTCGGCGCGCACGGCGCGGATGAAGGCGTCGACGGCGGGGTCGCCGCGCTGTGGCACCTCGTCCTCGCCGAGGAGGCCGGCGATGAGGCGATCGAAGGTGAGCACGGACAGACTGAGCGAGCGGGGGCCGAGGGCGCGGAAGTATTGTTCGGCGTCGGCGACGAGCCTGGCGTTGCAGGTGAGGTAGAGGCCGCGCTGGCCTTCGATGAGCGAGGCGGCGAGCCAGAGGGTGGTGGTCTTGCCCGAGCCGGGGTGGCCCTTGATGAACCGCACGGCGCTCGTGGAGCCGGCGATCTCGCGCTGGTCGCTGTTGAAGGCGAGGCCGTAGGTGGCGGGCTCGTTGGCGAGCTCCTTGGGGTGGAGCTCGATGTAGTGCTCGGGCAGGCCGCCGGGCGAGAGCGGGTCGGAGGTCTCGTCGTGGTGGCGGACGGCGCGGACGAGGACGCCATCGGCGGGCAGGGGGAGGGTCGCGACGGGCGGCGCGCCGGCCGGGGCCCACCAGAGGTAGAACTGCTGTCCCTGGTTGCCGCCGAGCGGGGTGCGGCGCCAGCCGCGGCCGGGGCCGCGCACGGCCTTGACGATGGTGGTGCGGCCAAAGGCGAGGAGGTGGCGCAGGACGAGGTTGGCGCGGCGACGGAGGCGGGGCTCGGTGGTGTCCTGGGCGATCCAGTGGAGGACGTCTTCGTGGAGGAACAGGTGGGCGGCGGCCTGTCCGTTGACCTCGCCCACGCTGTCCCGGACGGAGACGTCGCGTTCGGGGAGGAGGTGCTCGTCTGCGCCCGGCTCCGGGGGCGAGGGGAGAGGGGCGGCGTCGGGCGGCTTGCGGGCTTGCAGGATGTGCTCGCGGAGGCGCCGGAGATCGTCCGACTTGAGCTTGTAGCTCGGCGTCTTGGCCGCGATACCGAGCGTGCGGGCGGCCCGCTGGACGTCGTTCGATGTGCAATGCAGCTCGCGGGCGAGTTCGCCAACCGTGACCGCCATGATCGGCGGAATCTAGCATTGATCCGGAGGGGGCCCCGGGGCGTCGGGTCCGAATCCTGCGCGCGGCGTCGCGGGTCCTGTGCGACAGTAGGCTCGTGCCCGGTATCGGCCTTGTGACCAACCCACGATCTCGCCTCAATCGCCGCGATCCCGGCTCGATGCGGCGCCTCGCCTATCTCATCGGCAGCCGCGGGGCGGTGGAGGCGACGGCCTCGCTCGACGATCTCTACCGCGTGGCCGAGGAGTTCCGGCGCGCCGAGATCGACATCCTCGGCATCAATGGCGGCGACGGCACGCTGCACCATACGCTCACCGCGTTCTTGCGCACGTACGGCGAGCAGCCGCTGCCCCCGATCGCGCTGTTACGCGGGGGGACGATGAACACGGTGGCCAATTCGCTCGGGATCCGCGGCCGGCCGGCGCGCCTGCTCTTCGAGCTGGTCGACCGCTACCACAACGGGGCCGACTTCGAGTACCTCGAGAACCCGATCCTGGCGATCGGCGACGCGTACGGCTTCATCTTCGGCAACGGGCTCATCTACAACTTCCTCGACGCCTATTACAAGACGGGCAAGCCGTCGCCGAGCATGGCCGCGCGCCTGGTGACGCGGACGGTGGCCTCGGCCATGGTGGGCGGGGCGCTGGCCAAGCGGCTCACCCGCCGCTTCCTGGCGCGCGTGACGGTGGACGGGGATCGCTGGGCGCGCGAGGACTTCCTCACCGTGGCGGCCTCCTCGGTCGAGCAGATCGGGCTCGGCTTCAAGCCCTTCTACCGGGTGCACGAGGGGCGCAAGCACGAGGGGGGCGAGCGGTTCCCGGTGGTGGGCATCCACGCCCCGAGCGCGATCGATCTCGTGGCGGAGCTGCCGCGGATCTTTCGCGGCCAGCCGATCCGGCGCGACAAGGTGATCGACGTGCTCGCGCGCGAGGCGATCTTCGAGGCCGATGAGATCGATTACATCATTGACGGCGATCCCTATCAGGCGCGAGGCTCGCTGCGGGTGGGGATCGGGCCGCGGCTGCGCATCGTGCGGCTGTCGGGGCGGGTGGCGGATGAGAGGCCGTTGCCGAGCCTGCCGGCGATGGGGAGCGGCTGAGCCGAGTGGGTTCCCGGGACGCTGAACCGGATTGTTTCGATGATGATCTTTGGACGGATGTGACTTCAAGGAGAGACGCCATGGCACCATCCAAGCAGATGCTGATCGAGGCCGCGAATGACGAGCGGAAGATCCTGTCCCACGCTTGTACGCATTTGCAGGACATCCGAGTGGACCAGGGGGACTGGAACCTCTCCATCTACGACATGGCGTGGGTACTGTGCTCCGACTTCTTTGCCGAGGAGGACCGGGAGCGGCACCTGCAAGCTCTCCTGAACCAGCGGAATAAGAACGGATTCTGGGGCGACGCCACCTACCTCCCGCACTCGGCGCTGGTCGATACGTTGGCGGTGGTGATGATGCAGGTGCGCAGGGGCCGGGAGATCCAGGACAGGGCCGAGGTCGCGCGGGGGATCAACGAGCTGCTCCTTCGGTGCAGCGCGTACGAGCATCACAGCGCGGTGGCGTTCGAACTCATCGCCCCCAATTTCCTGCGCTGGCTCGAGCGCAAGGGGGTGACGTTCGACCTCAGCACGGAGGCGCAGGCGTTCCTGCAGGCGACGGCCCGGTCGGGCGATTACAAGCTCGCGGTCCTGCGCAAGGGCCCGGGGCTGTTCAAGAGCCACCTCACGTTGAGTTACACGGCCGAGATCGCGGCCCTGATCCCGCTCGAAGGCGAGGAGCTCGGCCAGCTGCTCGGGATGATGCTCTCGAACGGGGCGATCGGGCTCGCGCCGGCGGCGACGGCGGCGGCGATCGTGCTGTGCCGCGAGCATGGGCGGGAGGCGCCGGAGGGGCTGTATCGATATCTCCAGAGCACGTACGACGATTATGGCCAGAAGGGGTTTCCGGATCTGCATCCGGCCTATCAGACGCGGCGGCTGTGGACGATGCTGCCGTGGATCCTGTCGGGGGACATCTTCGACGTGGTGGCCCAGACGGAGGGGCTCGAGGTCGTGAAGCAGCTGTATGAGGACGTGGATGTCGGGGACGTGCGGGGGGTGTCCTGGGATGACCACAACAAGGACCTCCCGGATCTGGATGACACGGCGGTGGCGCTGGTGACGTATTACATCCTGCGGAGCCGGGGGAAGGACGTGGCGCCCATCACGCCGAAGAGCCTCCTCAGTTTCCAGCGCCAGGATGGGAGCTTCGTCTGTTATCCGTACGAGCTGCACCCATCTCCGGCGGCCCTGTTCCACGTGCTCATGTCGCTTGAGCGAGGTGAGGACGCGCTCGGGAAGGGGATCTATGCGGGGAGCGGGGACGAGGAGAGGATCCGGGAGGCGATCCTGGCGCAGCTCGAGAAGCAGCTCGACCCGGAGCACAAGAGCCCGGAGATCTTGTGCCATGACAAGTGGCACGCCACGTGGACTTATGGCGCGCAGCGCTGGCTGAGCGTGAGGGTGCTGCAAGAGCGGTTTCCGAACGGGGTGGAGAAGGTGGTGAAGAAGGCCCTCGCGGATCAGAAGAGCGACGGCGGTTGGGGGCAGGAGCAGCCGACGGTAGAGGAGACGTCGTACATCGTCTCGGGGCTGGCCCACATCCTCCTCCGTCAGGGGTTGGGGGCGTCGCAGCGGGAGGGGGTCCGAGACGCGCTCCAGCGGGCTTGGCCCTTCCTGAGGGACCGCGTCGGGCGGGGCGAGGGGCCGGAGATTCCGCCGATCTGGATCTCGAAGAACCTCTACCGGGCCGATTTCCAGATCTATTCCGCCATCTACAACGCCCTCTACGCCTTCCGGAAGGTCCGGGCGGCGGGACTCATGAAGTGAGGTAGGGCCAGGCTCCGTCCGGCCCTCCGGGTCGCGCCGGCCTGTTTCGAGGGCGCGCCTCAAGTAAGATGCTCTGGATGGGAGGGGGTCTTGCCCCCCTCCCGCAACGTCATGACCAGGCATCTTTCGGCCCCCAACATCCTCTCGACCGGCACGGTCATCGCCGGGCGTTTCACGATCCTGTCGCCGGCGGGGCGCGGCGGCATGGGCACGGTCTACCGCGCGCAGGATGCGTTGCACGGCCGCGGGGTCGCGCTCAAGCTGATGGAGCGCGGCCTGCAGGGCACGCTCGAGCTCGAGCGCTTCGGGCGCGAGGCGCAGCTCTTGTCCGAGCTCCGTCACCCGGCCATCGTCGGTTACGTGGCGCACGGCCAGACGCCCGAGGGGTTCCTCTACCTGGCGATGGAGTGGCTCGAGGGGATCGATCTCGCCGAGCGGCTGTCGCAGGAGGTCCTGTCGCTGACCGAGACGCTGGCGCTGCTCGAGCGCGTGGCGGGGGCGCTCGCGGTGGCGCATGGCCGTGGGGTCGTGCACCGCGACGTCAAGCCGAGCAACCTGTTCCTCCGAGGGGGGCTGGCCGAGCAGGCGACGCTGCTCGACTTCGGGGTGGTGCGGCAGGGAAGCGGGCCGGCGCTGACGGCCACGGGGATGATGGTGGGCACGCCGGAGTACATGGCGCCCGAGCAGGTGCGGGGCGAGCGCGTCATCGGTCCGGCCGCGGACGTCTTCGCCCTGGGGGTCGTGATCTACGAATGCCTGACGGGGCGGACGCCGTTCATGGGGGATCACATGGCGTCGGTCCTGGCGGCGATCCTGTATCAGGAGCCGGCGCCGGTGCAGTCGCTGCGGCCGGCGGTGCCGCCGGCGCTGGCGGCGCTCCTCGAGCGGATGCTGGCCAAGGAGCCGCAGGCGCGGCCGGCGGACGCGGCGGCGCTCGCGGGAGAGCTCGCGGCGCTGCGCGCGTTGGCCCTGCCGGCGGTCGAGGAGCTGCCCCTCTCGCGGACCGCGCGCGCGCGGCGCACGCCCGGCACGGAGCAGCGCCTGTTCAGCGTGGTGCTGGCGACGCCGGAGAGCGCGCCGATCGGCGAGGCCGCGACCATCGACGCCAGCGAGAACAAGCGGTTCAAGGACCGGCTCGAGGGCCTCCGCACGACGCTGCAGGGGCTCGGCGCGCAGGCGGAGTGGATCGCGGACGGGTCGCTGGTGGTGACGCTCACGCAGGCGCGCAGCGCGACCGATCTCGCGGCGCTGGCGGCGCGCTGCGCGCTCATCGTCCATGCGCAGTGGCCCGAGGCGAGGGTGGCCCTGGCCACGGGGCGCGGCGCCTTGCATGCGGACTTGCCCGTGGGCGAGGTCCTGACGCGCGTGGCGGCCTTGTTGCGCGCGCCCGAGGGCAGGGGCGGGCCGCCCCCCGGGCAGGGCGTCCTCCTCGATGAGCTGAGCGCGGGGCTCCTCGGCAGCCGCTTCGTGATCTCGCGCGAGGGCGATCGGGTGGTGCTGCAGGGCTCGCTCGGCAAGGTCGAGCCGGCGCGGCTGCTCCTCGGCAAGCCGACGCCTTGCGTGGGGCGCGAGCAGGAGCTCAGCCTGTTCGACGGCCTGCTCGCGGCCGCGTGCGACGAGTCGGTGGCCAAGGCGGTGCTGGTCACGGCGCCGCCGGGCGTGGGCAAGTCGCGGCTGCGGCACGAGCTCCTGCGGCGCCTCGCGGGCCGCGAGCCGATGCCCACGGTGCTCCTGGGCCACGGCGACATGATGAGCGCCGGAGCTCCTCATGGTGTGCTCGGTCAGGCGGTGCGGCAGCTGTGCGGCGTGAATGACGCGGCGGCGGTGGAGGAGCAACGCTCGCAGCTCGGGGCGCGGGTGGCCATGGGCGTGGCGCCGGCCGAGCAGCGGCGGGTCCTCGAGTTCCTGGGCGAGCTCTGTCACGTGCGGTTCCCCGACGAGGCGAGCGCGCAGCTCCGCACGGCGCGCGGCGAACCCAAGTTGATGAGCGAGCAGATCCACGCGGCGTTCATCGACTTCCTGCGCGCCGAGTGCGCGCTCGCGCCGGTGGTGCTGATCGTCGAGGATCTGCAGTGGGCCGACTCGCCGACCGTCAAGCTGCTCGAGGCGGCGTTGCGCGAGCTGGCGGACCAGCCGCTCTTGATGGTGGCGCTCGGGCGGCCCGAAGTGCACGAGCTCTTCCCGCGGCTGTGGAGCGGGTCGGGCCGCAACGAGATGGTGCTGAGCGGGCTCGGGCGCAAGGCGAGCGAGCGGCTGGCGCGCCAGGTGCTCGGGCCCGCCGTGGCGCCGGAGGTGGTGGAGCGCATCGTGACGCAGGCGGCGGGCAACGCGCTGTTCCTCGAAGAGCTCATCCGCGCGGTGGCCGAGGGGAAGGAGGAGCTGCCGCAGACGGTGCTGGCGATGCTGCAGGCGCGGCTGTCGTGCCTCGACAGCGAGGCGCGGCGGGTGGTGCGCGCGGCGAGCGTGTTCGGTCCGAGCTTCTGGCGCGGCGGCGTCGCGGAGCTCGTGGGGATGGCGCCCGAGGGGCCGGAGCTCGAGCGCTGCATCGAGGCCCTGTGCGCCGACGAGATCATCGAGCGCCGCCGCGCCAGCCGCTTCGGCGGTGAGGATGAGTACGGCTTCCGCCACCTGCTCATGCGCGAGGCGGCCTATGACTTCCTCGACGAGGAGGAGCGCGGGTTGTGGCATTGCCAGGCGGCGCGGTTCCTCGAGCGGGTCGGCGAGCGGGACCCGAGCGTGGTGGCCGAGCATTATCAGCGCGGCGGGGAGCTCGTGCAGGCGGCGCGCTGGTATCTCCGCGCGGTCGACGAGTCGCTCGCGTCGAACGACACGGAGGGCGCGCGCGCCTGCATCGCCCGCGGCCTCGATTGCCGGCCCGATGACCGCACGCGCGGTCAGCTCCTCCAGCAGCGCGGCGTCGCCGAGTTCCTGGCCTTTCAGTGGAAGGAGGCGGAGGCGAGCGCGAGCGCCGCGGTGCCGCTGCTGACGGTCGGCAGCGCGGGCTGGTTGTGGGCGTGCCTGGTGCTGGTCACGGTCCGAGGCTTGACCGCGGAGGATGGGCCGTTCCTCGCCGCGTGCGAGCAGCTCTGGGCGGCCATCCCGAGCGACGAGGCGCCGATCACCCAGTTCGAGGCGGTGGGGTCGATGGTGATGCTGTTCGCGCTGCGCGGCCTGCGGGCGCCGGCCGAGCGCTGCCGCGCGCTCTTGCAGGCGCTCGCCGTGCGCCATGCCACCGACGACGCCTACGCGCGGGGGTGGATCCAGCTGGCCGAGAGCGAGTACCTGCGCGTCTTCGATCCCCACCCGTGGGAGCAGTACGCGACCGCCGACGCCGCGGCCGAGCTGTTCGGCGTCGTCGGCCACAGCCGCTACCGACAGATCGCGAACGTCAACGCCAGCCAGGCTCTCGGGGAGCTCGGCCGCTTCGAAGAGGGCGAGGCGCGGCTGCGGGGGCTGCTGGCGCAGCTCGACCGGCGCCTGGCGCCCTACGTCTACGCCAATGTCGCGATGCACCTGGTCGCGCTCCTCGTGCAGCGCGGCCGGCCGGTGGACCTCGGGGAGGCCGAGACCATCCTCGATGAGCTGGCGGCCACGGGCGCGAGCTCGGGCTATCGCCTGTGGGCCCACGGGCTGGTCGCGGAGATGGCGCTGCGCCGCGGCCGGCTCGACGCCGCGTCCGAGGCCGTGCGGGTGGCCTGCACGCCGAGCCCGGTGGCGCCGCTGCGCCAGCTCCGCGCGCTGGCGCTCCGCACCGACATCCTCGTCCGCCAGGGGGCGCTCGACGAGGCGCGGGCGCTCGTCGAGGAGCAGCTCGCGCGCATCGCGGCGCACGGTGGGGTCGGCTACTGCGAGATCCCAGTGCGCCTGGCGGTGTGCACGACGCTCGCCGCGCGCGAGCCGGAGCGCGCGCGGGAGGTGCTGGCCGCGGGGATCGCGATGCTCGGGCGCCGCGCCGCGACCCTCCTGACCCCGGCGGATCGCGAACGTTACCTCACCCGCGTGCCGGAGAACGCCGCGGCCATCGCGCAGGCGCGGGCCTGGGGGCTCGACGTGGCGGCGCTGCTCGACGCGCCGGCGTGACGCCCCTGTCAGGAGAGACCGAGCCATGATCACGCTCCACAAGACCATCCCCTACTGGCAGGTCCCGGACCTCAGCCCGTTCGTGTGCAAGCTCGAGACGTGGCTGCGGATGGCGGGCATCCCCTACGAGACCGCGCTCGGAGACGTGCGCAAGACGCCCACGCGGAAGGTCCCGTTCATCGAGGACGATGGGGTCCTCATCCCGGACTCGAGCCTCATCATCGCCCACCTCAAGAAGAAGCTCGGCGATCGGCTGGACGATGCGCGCCTCGGCCCGGCCGAGCAGGCGCAGTGCCGGGCCTGGAAGTCGCTCTGCGAGACGGATCTCTACTTCGTCATCCTCTACCAGCGCTGGTGGCGCGACGAGGACTTTGCGCACTACCGGCCGGCCATCCTGCGCTTCGCCGAGCTGGCGAAGCTGCCGGCGCTCGTGCGGCCGCTGGTGCCGTTCCTGGCCCGGAGGGGCATCCGGGACCAGCTCTACCAGCAGGGCATCGCCCGGCATCGGCGTGAGGAGATCGATGCCATCGGCTGTGAGCTCGTGACCGCGCTCGCCGATGCCCTCGGGGACAAGCCGTACTTCATGGGGGATCGGCCGTGCACGCTCGACGCTTCGGTCTACGGGATGCTCATCGGCATCCTCTGGACGCCGTTTGAAGGACGGCTCCAGGAGCACACGCTCGGCCAGGCGGCCCTGGTCCGCTACTGCGAGCGGATTCGCGATCGGTACTGGGGCGCGCCCAGCTGAAGGTCAGGTCTCCTGGCGCCGCTCGGTGGACTCGATGCGGTGCTGCACGGCCCGGCGGATGACCGAGACGGTCTCCTGGAGACCGGCGACGATCTCGGGGGCGACCGTGTCGCCGAGCTGCGACGTCGTCTCCTCGAGGAGGTGAAGCTCGTGCCGGGTGAGGCGGATCATCTGCGCCTGGCACTCCTGGACCAGGGCCGGATCCGCGATCAGTTGCCTGCGCGCCTCGGAAAAGGGGATCCCTCGCTCACAGGCGATGCCAAAGACACACGCGTTGAGCGGCTCGGGGGCGTCGAAGCGGAGATCGTCGGTCGCACGTACCACGCGAGACAGAGATCTCCGGATCCGGAGCACAGGCGCCGGCAGCTGGCCGATCAGGGGCGAAAAGGCCATGGCGCCGATCAGGCTGATCGACGTCGCGTCGGTGGCATAGAAGAGGCCGATGTAGCGGAGCGCGGCCGAAGAAAAGGAGTCTCCTACGGCGCTGCGCGGCGGGCGATCCTGGCCGACGAGCCGAGCGTGAGAGAGCTGCTGCCGGTTCTGCGTGCGCATCGCCAGGGCCCAAGCCCGCGACCAGGCGTCCATCCAGTCCGGCCGATCCGCCAGCACCTCGACGGCGGCCGAGGTGAGGTATCCGATGAGGAGCGCCACGGCATCATCGAAGTCGGCCGGGCCGCCGCGGTAGCGCTCGCCCTCGATCACCTGTTGGGCGAAGGCCGGGTGGGCGGCGCCGGTGAGGAGGCGATAGCCCTCCATCAGCCTCCGCGGTTCGCCGACCCGTCTCTCGAAGAACGAGTCGACCCCGGTCCCGAGGTCCGCACCGACGAGCCGGGGGACGAGCGGGGGGACGTTGAAGGGGCGCAGGATGGCCGCGGCGAAGGCGTCCCAGATCGCGTAGTACTTGGCGCCGCGGTCGGAGCTCCGGATGGTGCGCTCGCAACGCTCAAGGTGGGGCGTGTATCTGTCGAGCACCTCTTGCACGGGCATGTGAACTTCCTCTGGTGGATCGAATTCTACCTCGACGGCCCCCCGCCGCGTCGGTTTACCTCATCGAGGTCCTCCCGCCGGGTTCCGGGTATACTCGCGCACCGCTGAACCAACCTCTCCATCCCTGAGACCTCATCGGCAAAAACACCATGAACATGACACTTCCAAGCACGTTTCTTCTGGCCGCGTCCGCGCTGGGCGCCTTCTTCCTGCCACTCCTCTCCCAGGCGTCGGTGCCGCCCCGGCAACCGGGGGCGGCCGAGCTCGAGCGCGCGGTCGAGCGGCTCGGGGTGGTGGGCAACGTGCTCTACATCGCCGCTCACCCCGACGACGAGAACACGCGCCTGCTCGCCTACCTGGCCAACGAGAAGCTGGTCCGCACGACCTACCTGTCGCTCACCCGTGGCGACGGGGGGCAGAACCTGATCGGGCCGGAGCAGGGATCGCTCCTCGGCCTCATCCGCACACAGGAGCTCCTGGCGGCCCGCCGCATCGATGGTGCGGAGCAGATGTTCACGCGCGCGCGCGACTTCGGTTACTCGAAGACGCCCGAGGAGACGCTGCGCATCTGGAACAAGGACGAGGTGCTGGCGGACATGGTCTGGGCGATCCGCCGCTTCAAGCCGGACCTCATCATCACGCGCTTCCCGACCGGCGGGGTGGAGACGCACGGGCATCACCTGTCGTCGGCGATCCTGGCGGGCGAGGCGTTCCAGGCGGCGGCGGATCCGAACTTTCACCCCGAGCAGGTGAAGCTCGTGGGCACCTGGAAGGCCAAGCGGCTGCTCTGGAACGCGTGGAGCCCGAACCGCCTGGCGCCGGGGGTGCGGCCCGGGGCGGGAGAGGTCCCGCCGGGGGAGCTGCGCATGGACATCGGCGTCTACAACCCCTACCTCGGGGTGTCGTACGGCGAGCTGGCGGCGGACAGCCGCAGCATGCACAAGAGCCAGGGCTTTGGCGTGCCGCGCTCGCGCGGGCCGCAGATGGAGGGGTTCCAGCCGCTCGCGGGGGAGGCGGCGCAGCGCTCGATCTTCGACGGGCTGGACCTGACCTGGGGGCGCGTGCCGGGGGCGGTGCACCTCGCGGAGCTCCTGCGCCGCGCGCGCGCGGAGTTCAAGACGGGGACGCCGGCGTCGGTGGTGCCGATCCTGGTGGAGGCGCACGCGGAGCTCGAGCGCCTCGCCGACAACCCCTGGAAGGAGGCCAAGCTGCGCGAGATCGAGGCGGTGATCGCGGGCTGCGCAGGCCTCTTCACCGAGGTCTCGGCGGCGGACTCCTCGGTGGTGCCGGGTCAGCAGCTCACGGTCACCGCGTCGGCGCTCAACCGCGTGGGGCCGGCGATGAAGCTGCGCGAGATCCGCCTGCTCGGGGGCGCGGGCGGGGCCGTGGCCTCCAATGGGCTGGTGGGCGCGGGGCATGGGCAGGGCCAGGGACAGGGGCAGGGGATCACGGTGGCGGTGGATCGGGCGCTCGCCCCTGGGGAGCCGTTCCAGGTGGAGCAGATGGTCACGGTGCCGGCGAAGATGGAGTATTCGAACCCCTACTGGCTGGCGGAGGCGCCCGAGCCGGGGATGTTCCGGGTGCGGGATCCCATGCTCATCGGGCTGCCGGAGAACCCGCCCGCGCTGTCGGCGGAGTTCGTGCTGGAGATCGGCAAGCTCACGCTGCGGGTCACGCGGCCGGTGATCTACAAGTGGACGGATCCGGTGGCGGGCGAGCGCTACCGCGCGGTGGAGGTGACGCCGGCAGTGATGCTGAACCCCGGGGCGCCGGTGCTCATGTTCCCGGGCGGCGAGGGGGCGCAGGGGCGTGAGCTGCGGGTGCTGCTCAAGGCCGGCATGGCCGGGGTGCAGGGGACGCTGCGCCTCGAGCTGCCAGCGGGCTGGCGGGCGGAGCCGGCGGCGCAGCCGTTCGCGCTCAAGGACAAGGGCGCCGAGGAGGAGTTCCGCTTCCGGATCCAGGCGCCGACGCTGGTGGCGGGGGCCGCGCCGATCGAGGGGGTGGCTCGGGCGGTGGCCGAGGTGGAGGGGCAGAGGATCGATCGCGGGGTGGTGCGCATCGAGTACCCGCACATCCCGATCCAGACCCTGTTCCCGCCGGCCGAGGTGCGGCTCGTGCGCTTCGATCTCAAGAAACAGAAGACGCACATCGGGTACGTGGCCGGCGCGGGCGACGACGTGGCGCAGAGCCTCCGCCAGGTGGGCTACGAGGTGACACTGCTCGACAACGCGGCGCTCGCCGACAAGCCGCTCGATCGCTACGAGGCCGTGGTGATGGGCGTGCGCGCCTACAACACCAACCGGCGGCTGCCGTACCTGCGCAAGAAGCTCATGGATTACGTGGCCGCGGGCGGGACGCTGCTCGTGCAGTACAACACGACCGAGCGCGGGGACAAGAAGGGGCCGGACATCGGGCCCTATCCGTTCTCGATCTCGCACGACCGCGTGACCGACGAGACCGCGGAGGTGGCGCTGGAGATGCCGCAGCACCCGGTGCTGCACGCGCCGAACGCCATCACGGCGGCGGACTTCCGCGGCTGGGTGCAGGAGCGCGGGCTCTACTTCGCCGACAGCTGGGACACCCACTACGAGACGCCGCTGTCGATGCACGACCCGGGCGAGACGCCGAAGAAGGGCAACCTCCTCATCGCGCGCCACGGCAAGGGCGCGTTCATCTACACCGGGCTCTCCTTCTTCCGCCAGCTGCCGGCGGGCGTGCCCGGGGCCTACCGGCTCTTCGCCAACCTCATCGCTTATGGCAAGTGAGAACCCGCCGTCCGGCCCGCCCTCTTCTATAGAGGAAGGGCCGCCGTTCTTCCGTAGCTGGAGCGGGGCCTACCTGTTCGTGCTCGTGAACCTCGCGGTGGTGATCGCCATCTTCGCCTGGCTGTCCTGGGTGTACCGGTGAGGCCGATCGACTGGCTCGTGCTCGCGGGCACGCTCTTTCTGATCGTCGCCTACGGGGTGTGGAAGACGCGCGGGGTGAAGAGCGCCGAGGCCTACCTGCGCGGCGGCAGCGACATGAAGTGGTTCACCATCGGCCTATCGGTCATGGCCACGCAGGCGAGCGCGATCACGTTCCTGTCGACGCCCGGCCAGGCCTACGAGGACGGCATGGGCTTCGTGCAGTTCTACTTCGGCGTGCCGCTGGCGATGGTGATCCTGTCGGCGACCATCGTGCCGATCTATTACCGGCTGCGGGTCTACACGGCCTACGAGTACCTGGAGGGGCGCTTCGATCAGAAGACGCGCCAGCTCACGGGCTTCCTGTTCCTCATCCAGCGCGGCCTCGGCGCCGGGCTCTCGATCTATGCGCCGGCGATCATCGTTTCGACGGTCTTCGGCTGGCCAGTGCAGGCGACCAACCTCGCCATCGGCGCGCTCGTCATCCTCTACACGGTGTCGGGGGGGACGCGCGCGGTGAGCCAGACGCAGACCTATCAGATGGCGGTGATCCTGGGCGGGATGGTGCTCGCCTTCGTGTTCATCTTCCACCAGCTGCCCGAGCACATGTCGTTCGGGGACGCGCTCGGCGTGGCGGGGGCGCTCGGCAAGATGAAGGTGGTCGACTTCTCGCCGCGCTTCGACACGCGCTACACGTTCTGGGCCGGGCTCACGGGCGGGCTGTTCCTGCAGCTCGCGTACTTCGGCACGGATCAGTCGCAGGTGCAGCGGTATCTGACGGGGAGCTCGCTCGGCGAGAGCCGGCTCGGGCTGCTCATGAACGGCCTCGTCAAGGTGCCGATGCAGTTCTTCATCCTGCTGGTCGGGCTGACGGTGCTGGTGTTCTACCAGTTCCATGAGCCGCCGGTGTTCTTCAACCGCGCCGAGCTCGAGCTCGTGCGCAAGACGCCGCAGGCGGCCGAGCTGGCGGCGCTCGAGACGGCCCACGCCGAGGCGTTTCGCGAGAAGCGGCAGCACGTGGAGGCGCTGCTCGCGGCGCGCGCCGAGGCCCGGCCCGAGACGGCGGCGCGCCAGGGGGTGACGGCGGCGGCGGCGCGGGTGGCGGCGGTGCGCAAGGACGTGAAGGCGCTCGTGCGGCGCGCGCACCCGGGGCATGAGCCCAATGACGCGGACTACATCTTCATCACGTTCGTGACGCAGCACTTCCCGGAGGGGCTCGTGGGGCTCCTCATGGCGGTCATCTTCTGTGCCGCCATGTCGTCGAGCGCGAGCGCGCTCAACGCGCTCGGGTCCACGACGGTGGTCGACTTCTACCGGCGCAGCGTGCGGCCCGCGGCGAGCGACGCGCATTACCTCCGGGCGGCGAAGCTGTTCACGGTGCTGTGGGGGGCGCTGGCGGTGCTGTTCGCGACGTTCGCGTCGCTCGTGGACAACCTCATCCAGGCGGTGAACATCATCGGGTCGATCTTCTACGGTCCGACGCTAGGGGTGTTCCTGGTGGGGTTCTTCTTGAAGCGGGTGGGGGGGACGGCGGTGTTCTGGGCCACGGTGGTGAGTCAGGGGCTGGTCATCGTGGTCGCGCGGGTCTCGAGCATCGGCTACCTCTGGTACAACGTGATCGGGTGCGCGGCGGTGGTGGTGCTCGGGATCGGCCTGTCGTGGGTGCTCGGCGAGGGGGGCCGGAGACGGCCCGCGTGAGGGGGCCTCGATGGAGACGAGTCGCCTGCAGTCGGGGTGCAGGCCGATGCTCTCGGAGACCATCGGGTGATATACCGGCGTGAGCAATGAGCTTCGGCGAGCGCTGCGGCGTCGGGTGGGGCGTGTGCCCGGAATGCGTGGGCGAAGCGCTCATTTCGGAGGGCGGGGTCTCGCGCTGCGAGCGCTGCGGCAAGGCTTGGGATACCGATGAGAGGGCGCCGTGTCCGGACCTGACCGTCGTCCTCGTGACAGACGGGCGAGGCGGTGAGGGACGGCTCTGCCGTTCCCATGCGGAGTGCGCGAAGCGTCAGATTCCAGATTGCAAGATCCGCTACGACGATGGAACGGAGTACCGCGCACCCTCGCCGGCCGCACCACCCCCTGGAGCCACGACACCCAGCAACGTTCTTTGCCTCGGCGCCTTTTGCGCCCAAGCTCCCGTCTTCGTGGTTCCGTATGATGAGAGCTGGCCCTCGCGCTTCGAGGCGGAACGAGCCGTCCTGCGGCCTGTGCTCGCGCCCTGGCTCGTCGGCGAGATCGAGCACATCGGGAGCACCGCCATCCGCGGGCTCGTCGCGAAGCCCGTCATCGACATCATGGCCCCCGTCGAGTCGCTGGCTGCGTCGCGGGCGGTCCTACCCCAGCTGGCGGAGCTGCAATACGACTACTTTCCGTATCGCGCCGATGTCGCACACTGGCTCTGCAAGCCATCCGACTCGCACCGGACGCATCATCTTCATCTCGTGCCTTTGAACAGCGTTCTCTGGAAAGAGCGCATCGCCTTCCGAGACTACCTGCGCGCGCATCCCGCCGTTGCGACCGAGTACGGTGAGCTGAAGAAACGCTTGGCTGAACGCTACCGATTCGATCGTGAGGCGTATACGGGTGCGAAGGAAGCGTTTGTCATGCGCGTGTTGACGCTCGCATCTGTCGAACCCGCGTGATGACCGCTCCGATGCCTTCGGGCGTCGAGCGCTCGAACGGCGAGGGCACGGCGGCGTCTACCGCCGCCGCAAAAAATGAGTGGCCGGCGGCGACGGTGAGTTATGGTCTCCTGCAACATGTCGCACGAACGCACCGCGGTCACCGGCGCTGAGCTCGACGACCTCGACCTGGCGGCGCTGGAGGTGTGGGTGGCGCAGCGGGCGCCGGCGCTGCGCCAGGCCGGCTCGCTGGAGGAGGCGGCGGTCCGGCTCGGGCTGCTCGCGCGCGCGGCGCCTCGCCTCGCGCCGACTCCCGTCGGGCTCCTCCTGTTCGGCAAGGCGCCGCAGCTGGTGCAGCCCGACTGGGGCGTCGCGGCGGTGGCCGTGCGCGGCGCCTCGCTCGCCGACCCGGTGCTCACGCGCGCCGATCTCGAAGGCAACCTGCCGGCGCTCCTGGCGCAGGCGCTGGCCTTCGTGCGCGAGCAGGCTGAGGCGCGGGGCGCCTCAGGGCTGGCGGTCGCCGCCGCCATCGAGGAGTACCCCGAGGTCGCGGTGCGCGAGGCCGTGGTCAACGCGCTCGTCCACCGCGACCTGCGGCGGGCCGGGCGAGTGGCGGTCCGCGTCTTCTCCGACCGCATCGAGGTGTGGAGCCCCGGCGGTCTGCCCGAGGGGCTCACCGAGATCGACGACCTCCTGCACGAGGGCGGCGTCTCGCACCCGCGCAACCCGCTCCTGGCCGCCGCCGCCCGCTCCCTCGGTCTCGGCGAGCAGCTCGGCCGCGGCCTCGCGGTGATGGGCCGTGCCGGCGGCTCCTACACGCGCCGCGTCGAGATCCGCGCCTCGCCGCGCGACGTGCTGGTCACGCTGCCCTCGCGCTGGCTCGGCCCGCAGACCCCCGGCCAGCTCAGTTGACGAGCGATGCCTCTTGTCGCACGCCACAAGAAGGATGAGAGAGAACAAGCGCTCTCGCCCCTCCGCCTGTGACCTGGGGCCCGTGAGGCCGCACGCAAACAGGGAGGCGGTCCGTCGGTGGGAAGCGATCAGGGGCGGGAAGCGGAAGGCTGGAGGATGTTCAGGGTCTCAGGGCTGCTGACCCGGCACGACTTCACCCGGCACGTGCGGGGCCACGGGGCCCGGTCCGTCCTGGTTCGCGTCGCTCTCCTGCCTCTCGGGAGGCGGCGCGGGAGGGGCAGGCGTCTGCGGGGTCCGAGCGCGCACGGGGTGACGCCGGGGCTCATGACGCCGCTGGCGCGGCCGGGGCCGGGGCGGCGGAGGGATCTTCGTCTCCGGCGACCCGATCGAGGGGGTGTCGTGCGTGGGCTCGGCGTTCTGGATGGGCGCCGCTTGCTCGCGTTGCTCGCTCTCGGGAGCGGCGCCGCTCGAGCCGGTCCGCGGGTCGGTCGCGCCCGCGGCGCCATGGGATCTGCCATCGGTCGTGGTCTGCGCGAGGGCGGGCGCCCCGAGCAAGGCCATCGACAGGGTGATATGCATCAGTCTGTTCATGGGTCCTCGGATCGGGGGAATGCAGGGGGCGTTCCAGCCTTGTCTCATGGGGTGGCCGCTGGGCCGAGGGGGGCCTGGGAATCCGCATGGTGGCACCCTGGGGCGTGCGAGGTGGGTCCTAGGGCGTGCGAGGTGGGTCCTGGGGCGTGCGAGGTGGGTCCGGGGGCGTGCGAGGTGACGTCTGGCGGCCGCATGGTGACGCCTGGAGCGTGCGAGGTGACACCTGGAGCGTGCGAGGTGACGCCTGGCGGCCGCATGGTGACGCCTGGGGCGTGCGAGGTGGGTCCGGGGGCGTGCGAGGTGACGCCTGACGGCCGCATGGTGACACTTGGAGCGTGCGAGGTGACGCCAGGTGGCCGCATGGTGACGCCTGGAGCGTGAGAGGTGACGCCTGGGAGCCGCACCGTGACACATGGGGCATGAAGGGTGTCACCTGGCAACCGCATGATGACACCTGGGAGCCGCATGATGTGTTTTAGGACGTACGGTGCCCGCGCGCGCGCGCGGGGGAGGCTCCTGCGCCTGCACGATGGCGGCGATCGCCTGTTCTCTGCGCGTGCGAGGGAGTTTTTGCAGGCTGAAGAGGGCCTGGGGCTATACTGCCGCGAGCCGACCCAGGATCGCCGTGGCAGTACGGCAGGCGCTGGCCGTCCGTGGCACGCCGCCGGGGTCGGGAGAGGAGTCTCCGTGAGTCGCGATCCCGCCGCGCCCTTTCATCGCCCCCGCCGCCCCTCGCAGCTTCTCGCTCTGGTCCTTCAAACCCTCTTGCTCCTCGTGTCGGCCCGGGTTCGGGCGCAGACCCCGGCCCCGGAGCCGGAGCCGGGAGCGCCGGCCGCTACCGAGCCGGCGGAGACGTCCGATCTGGCGGAGGAGCATCGGCGGCAGGGGCTGGCGGCCCTGCGCGATGGCCGCATCGACGAGGCGCTCGCCGAGCTCAAGAAGGCCTATCTCCTGTCGCGCGATCCCGAGCTGCTCATCGCCATCGCCCGGGCCTATGAGGCGCGCGGCGACCGCAACAATCAGCTCTACTACTACAAGAAGTACCTCACCGAGGCGCCGCCCAAGGCGCGCGAGCGGGCCGAGGTCATGGAGGCGATCGACCGGCTCATCGCGCAGCAGGCGGCCCAGGGGGGAGAGGCCGCGTCTGCGCAGGCGGCGAAGCGGTGGAGCCATGTGCCGGTCGATTCCGCGCCGCCCGGGCGCTCGCTCGACATCTGGGTGGTGACGCCGGTGACCTACGGGGTGCGTGTGTTCCTCCATTTCCGCGCGCAGGGGCAGCTCGAGTTCGCGGCGGTGGAGATGAAGCGGCAGGGTCCGGTCAAGGTGGCGCGCATCCCGGCCAGCGAGGTGCGCGGGACGTCGCTGCAGTACTACATCGAGGCGCGCGACAAGAGTGGGGCCGTGGTCGATCGGTCGGGGAGCGTGGAGGATCCCCATGTGGTGGCGCTCGAGGTCGGTGCGCCGCCGCACACGCTGGCGTCGACGCTCGGGCGGGCGCCAGGGGCTGCGGGGGGCGCGCAGGCGGTGCCTGGAGGGGCAGTGGGCGAGGAGGAGCCGGCGCCGGAGCCGGGGGCGGTGGTCCCGGCGCCGGTGGTGACGGCCCCGCCGCGGCGGGTGTCGCGGATGCGGCTGGCGGGGGCGCTGCTCCTCGGTACGGGGACGGCGCTCGGGGTGGTCGGCGGCAGCATCGGTCTCTCCTTTGCGGCCGGGTATGCGCGCGCGGTGCGCAACGACGCCTGTCCGAGTGGGCCCCGCTGTCCGGGGGAGCCGCCTTACGTCTTCGATGACCCGGACGAGCCGAACAACGACCGGCGCCTCCAGGATCTCGGGCACCTGTCGGATACGCTCGGCGGGCTGGCGCTCGGGATCGGGGGCGCGACGGCGGCGGTGGGGGTGGTGCTGCTGGCGGTGGATGCTGCGCGGCACGCCTCATCGAAGGAGCAGGTGAAGCCGCCCGCGGGGGGCGGGCGCACGAGCCGGCGCAGGATGGGGCCGGATCGGGTGCTGGCGGCGCCGGTGTTCACGCCTCGAGGAGCGGGCGTGAGCGCGACGATATCGTTTTGAGGCCCTGAGGAGACGAGCATGGTGACTCTGCGCACGGTCTTGTGTCTGTCGTTTCTCGGGCTCGGGGGCGGTCTGGGGCTCGGTGCTTGCTATCGGCCGGGGGATCTCGGGGATACGCCGTATCTCTGCACGAGCGCGCGTCCGGCGTGTCCGGATGGGTACGTGTGCGCGGTGTCCCTCGGGACCTGCGTGCGGAAGAGCGCGAGCAGCCGGCGGGCGAGCGCGGCGGCGCCGGCAGGACCAGCGGCGACGGCGGGGGCAGCGGCGCCGACAGGGGCGGCGGCGACGGCACGGGTGGGTGGCCCGGCTGAGGTAGCCAAGGATGATGCGCCCGGGGGCGAGGTGGAGCCGCTGGACGATGGGCCTGCTGAGGAGGGGGAGAGCGAGGACTCCGAGGTCGAGACCGCGGCAGCGCCGCGCGACCGCAGCCGGTGACCATCGAATGATCTGTGCAGCGTGTGGAACGGATGCCAGCGCCCCGGCCAGGCACTGCTACGGCTGCGGCGCCGAACTCGTGAGGACCCGCCCACGCTGCGGCTTTTCCAACCCGCCACGTCTGGCGCTGGGTGAAACTTCCAATCTGGCCGCGCGTCTCAGCAAGTTCACGGAGGGTTCGAGATTCCCCCTCTCGCGGCAGACAAGTCGCTGCTGGACGAACTCTCGTAGCTCGGCCGGGGCGAGGCCGCCCGCGAGCTATCTGTTGCTGGACACCTGCTCGGCGGACGCGGGCAGGTTGCCCTGGAGCTCGGTGAGCCGCCGGTCGGCCTCTCGGAAGCGATCCACCAGCGTCTTGACGAAGCTCCCGAGCCAAGAGTTGAGCCCCAGCCCGGTGGTCAGCGTCTCGGCCTTCACCACCATGACCTCGAGATCGTCGAGCGCCTCCACGCTGGCGCTGCGCGGCTTGCTCGACACGACGGCCATCTCACCGAACACGTCGCCCGGTCCCATGCGCCGCAATAGGGTCTTCTGACCGTCGATGGTCCGGTAGGCCTGGCAGGTGCCTCGCGCAATGATGTAGGCGGCGTCTCCCGGGGCTCCTTCGGTGAGGATCACGCTGCCTCGAGGGTACGACTTGGTGAGGAGGTGAAAGCCGCCGCGCAGGAAGTCGCGCACCGCCGCCTGGAGGTCGGACACGGTCTGGAAACGATCGGTCGGCTCGCGCGCCATGGCCTTCATGGCGATCTCCGAGATGGTCTGCGGCAGGCAGGCCCAGCGAGCCACCTCGTGCGGGGCTCGGATTCGAGCTTCGCGGGCCTTCCTGAGGAGCGCCTCCAGGCTATCCGCTACATAGGGCGGTTTGCCGGTGAGGATGTGATAGAGCAGGGCGCCCAGGGCGAAGATGTCGGTGCGCTCGTCTGTCAGGTGGTTCTGGCCGCGGGCCTGCTCGGGGGACATGTAGTGGAACGTGCCGAGGGCCATCCCCGCGGGATCCTGCATCCGGTTCAGGGCCTGCGCCAGCTCGGCGTTGGGGGCACCGAGACGGTCGGCCTGAACGACGCGCGCCAGGCCCCAATCCATTAAGTAGACCTCTCCGAAGTGGCCGACCAGGATGTTGGACGGTTTGATGTCGCGATGGATCACGCCGCGGTCATGGGCGAACGCGGTCGCGTCGCAGACTTTGAGGAAGACGTGGAGGACGCTCTCGATCGAGTAGAACGATTGTGTGGCGTCGAAGGATTTCTGGATCCATGCGTCGAGCGTCTCGCCGTGGACCAGTTTCATGGTGAAGAAAGGCCGGCCGGCGTGATTGAACCCGAGCTCGTGGACGGGGACGATGTGGGGGTGATCGAGCAGGGCGGTGATGCGGGCCTCGTTGAGGAAGCGCTGCCGCTCGGTGGCCTCGTCGGCGAAACCGTCCCTGAGCACCTTCATGGCGAGCCAGCGATACATCTGGGTGTCGAGCACCTTGTAGATGATCGCCATGCCACCGCGCGTGATTTCCTCTTCGATCTGATACCGGTGATGGGGCATGTGATCCGCCGGTATGGGCAGGGGCGGGCCACCGTGGGGTTCTCTGCGGAGAGTCCCCTCCAGCGCGGTGTTCTCGTCCTCAATGCTCATCGGCATCACTCCGGGTGATTTGACCTCCATGGTAAATGAAATGGGGGGGCGGCGGCACGGCTGAACCGCCGAGCTCCTCGGTTCTCCCGAAGTCTCAAGGGCGCAGATCGACGGTGGGCAGGGGCAGAAGGAAGAGCGGGGCGCCCTGGCACGAGCTCTATGGGGAGCAGGAGGCTTACTGCGGGGCGGCGGCGAAGCGTTCGTTGAAGATGGCGAGGAGGGTGGGCTCAGCGCGCAGGAGCGCGAGCGTGGCCTCGGCGTGGCCCACGCAGTAACCGTTGCCGATGATCATCTCGACGTCGCGCGACACGCCCTCGGCGCCGAGCGCGGCGCGGGTGAAGCTGGTGGACATGGAGAAGAAGAAGATGACGCCGTCGTTGCGGGTGGCCAGGATGGCGCCCATCTCGGCGTCGGCCACGTTGACGCAGCTCACGGCCAGGTCGAACTCGCGTCCGGCGGCCGCGGTGGCGGCATGGGCCACTGCCAGAGCGTCGGTGGCATCGACGACCACGACGGCGTGGCAGGCGCCCAGGCGTCTTGCCGCCGCGGCACCGGCCGGCGATTGCTCTACGCCCACGACCATGCCGGCTCCGGCGCGGCGCGCCGCGGCCGATACGAGCAGGCCGGATTTGCCGCCGCAGCCGAGGACCAGCACGGCGGCGCCCGGCTTGACCCGCCGTGCGACCTGCGGCGCGGCCCCGGCGACGTCCAAGGCGGCCAGCGCCACGCGCTCGTCGAGGTCGGCGGGCATGCGGGCACAGGCGCCGGAGGCAAAGAGGATGGCCTGGCCATCGATCTCGACCTGGTGCGTCCCGAGGTGCACGGCACGGATGCGATCGATGTAGAGGGGCGTGAGGGTGAGCGACACGAGGGTGGCCACGCGCTCGCCCACCTGGAGGTCGTAGCCCGAGGCTGGTCCGACGCGCGCCACGCGTCCCACCAGCATGCCGCCGGAGCCGGTGACCGGGTTGTGCTGTTTGCCGCGCTGGGCCACGGTCTCTTGGATGAGTCGCGCCACGCCCGCGGCTTCGCCTTCGGCGGCCTCCTCCATCTGGCGAAAGCTGGCCGAGTCGATGTTGAGGCGCTCGACGTCGATCACGAGCTCATCGTCGTAGACGCGGGCGGTGTCGGCGTCGAGGCGCCAGGCGGCCTGGGGCAGTGCGCCCCGCGGTTCGAGGACACGGTGGGTACCAAAGCGATCGCCGCGCATGGGGCCGCATCCTAGCCCAGATGCGCCGTGAGTCCATCTCCTACGGCGAGCGATGGCCGGGCATGGGCTTCCGCCGCAGGTAGACTCATGGTGAGCGTTCAGCCTTGCAGGACGGAAGCTCCAGGCGTATCTTCTGGGATGAGCGGTCCATGAAGGATCTGGGGGGCGATGGGGAGGTGCGGGCGGTGCCCTTGGAGTGAGTCAGGCAGGCGGGGCAGGCGTCGCAGTGCGCAGGCGGCGGCTGAGGCCAAGGCTGGCCCACACGCCGCCGGCGAGCACCAATCCGGCGATGAGCACACCAGGGAGGAGCAGCTGGGGCTCCGGCTTGAGCTCAGCCACCCACCAATCGAGCCGCACGGCACTCCATTCGCGATCGAGACGAACACGGCCGGGAGCCACGCGGCGCCAGGGCGCGTCGGTCAGGGGATCGTCGCCGAGGAGTAGGTGGCGTAGCATCCAGGCATGGCCGACCAGGGGCGAGAACTGGGGGATGAAATGGCAGTGGTGCAGGTCCTCGGTGTACCAGCTGGCGGCGCCGGTCTGATCCTTCACGGCGATGGCGATGCGGATGTAGTGATCCCAGTAGAAGGCGCTGCCGAGGAGCTGCACGAACAGTCCTGCGGCCATGAGCAGGCCGAGGCCGAGGCGGCGTAGACGGCGCCGGCCGCGGTCGAGTGCACCTTCGAGCCACGGCGCGGCTGGGAGGAGCCACATGGGGGTGAGGGGCACGAGGAGCCGCGGCCCCCAGCAATAGTCAGCGTGCCAGTAGCGGAACTTGGCGTTGACGAGGAGCACGGTGACGAGCACGGCCAGCACGAGCCGGGCGTGCGCGGGATGGCGGCGGTGGTACTCGGCGAAGCCGAGGACGCCGAGGATGAGCAGGGGGCTGTAGAGGAAGACCGATTTCCCGGGCGAGAGGAGGTAGCCGTGCAGGGCGGCGTAGGCATCGCCGGAGAACACGCCCTCGGGGATGCGGTAGCCGGAATCGAGCCAGGAGCCGGTCTTGAGGTGGTTGTGCCACAGCGCAAAGCCGGAGAGCAGGGCAAAGGGGACGGTTGCAGCGGCGAGGGCGGTGAGCAGGGGGGCCCAAGAGCCGTGCTGGCCCCGGCGATGTCGGATGATGACGTACGCGAGGAACACCGGCAGGACGACGGCATAGACGAGCTTGGTGTTGATGAGCAAGCCCGCGGCCAGGCCGGCCAGGGCGGCGTTCTTCGGGCGTAGGCGCTCGCCCAAGGTGAGGACACGCTCGACCAACCAGGTGAGGATCAATGTCTGGGTGGCCTCGGAGTAAGGGCTGCGGGCGTAGACGGCGAGGATGGTGGTGGTGCCGAGGGCGAGGCTTAGCCAGAAGGCGCTCCGTTCGCTGGCGCCCTCGCGCCGTGCCAGCGCGAAGAAGAGGACGCAGGCGCCGGCCATGAGCAGGCTGGTGGGGAGATGGGAGGTATAAGCGTAGAGGAGATGGATCGGGGCGCGGGGGATGAGAGAGAGCAGGCTGAAGACCATGAAGCCCGGGGCCATGGCGACGACGTGGCCGAGGGGGAAGACGCCGTAGCGTTTGCCGTCGCGGATGGCATAGAACTGCGGCGGCCCGGGGAGCTGGATGTCGAGCCGGCCGCGCGACAGGAGGGCCTCAGTGGTCTCGTAGACCACGTGGGCGTCACCCCAGGGGGGCTCACGGCTGGCAGCGGCGAGATAGAGGCAGGACAGGAGGACGAAGAGACGTAGCTTCATACGGGGACGGTATTAAATAACCCAAGTTGCTTTCTTGGGATGAGAGCAACTTGGGCTATTCAATACCGCCACTAGAAGATGAACTGCGCCCAACCGCCGACATTGTAGAGATCGATGTCGTCGATGCGGTAGCGCCGGCCGACCTGGTTGATGACGGGGCGATAGGCGGGGTTGAACTCGCAGGGGCGGGTCACGGGGCCATCCGTGGGCTTCTGGCAGTTGGTATCCAAGGCCTGACCCACGCCATCGATGGTGGCGAGGTGCCCTTGCTCGCGCGTGTACTGGAACTGGGCCCCGAGGCGTACCCACTTGCCCGCCTGCAGGATCAGGCTGAAGTCCGCGCCGACGACCGCATGATCCTGGATGGTGGTGATGCCGGTGTAGGGCTGCCCCCCCTGATACGGGTTGGAGATGGGGTTGTTGTTCGTGCTGCAGGCGGGGTTTTGCGCCGGGTTGCAGGCCAGGGGACCTGCGCCGGCCAGGATCTCCCAGATCTCGGAGTAGCCGCGCCCCTCGAAACGGCCCTCGATGCGGCCCTGGAACTGGAGCGCGAGCTTGACCGACTTGCGCTGCAGGTCGAGCGGGATGAGCTCGACGCCGAACACGGTGCCGGCCTTCTGCTGCGCGCGCTGGCTCTGCTGCGCCGGGCCGTAATTGAGGAAGAGCGTGTCCTTGCGCGGCGTGGGGAAGAGGTACCAGAAGCCGATGTAGGGATCGAAGTAACGGAAGCGCTTGGAGATGGCGGTGCGCGCCACGAGCCGGTGCAGCCCCTCGGACACGCCGTGATTGGC
This sequence comes from Polyangia bacterium, assembly GCA_036263495.1. GTDB lineage: Bacteria > Myxococcota_A > Polyangia > Palsa-1104 > SHYY01 > DATAGU01. The sequence continues at coordinate 37,885 of DATAGU010000315.1, forward strand.
GTCCGGGTTCGCGCGGTCGAAGCGCATGAGGTTGCCGATCGAGATCTGGGCCTCGAAGTTCAGCGTCCAGGTGGGCTTGGTGTCGTCGCGCTTCTGATTGAAGACGGCCCAGGTGATGCCGACGTTGACGGTATCGAGGAGGTCGGTGCCCGATCCGCCGCGGCGCGGGCCACGGAAGACGAGGCTCGATCCGCCGGGGATGGCCGCCCCTCCGGCGCGCGCATCGAAGCCGCTGGCCGGCAGGATGCCGTCGGCCACGGTGCTGGAGTTGCCGGCGTTGACGCAGGTGGGGGCGGAGTTGGGGTCGCCGGGAAACACGCAGCCTGCGCCGAGGGACTGATCGTAGCGCAGCTCGCGGCTGTCGCTCAGCACGAGCGGCAGACCGCCGTAGACCATGAGGTCGCGGAAGAGGCCGATCTCGGCGCGCAGGTTCAGCGTGTCGCGCCGCTGCGTATAGCGCAGATCCTTGAACGCGCGGATGTCGTCCGCGCCCGCCACCTCGATCTCACGCTGGATCGCGGCGCGCTTCTCGAGGTGGCTGTAGCTCGCGGCGATGCGGAAGCCAAAGGGATGCCCCTTCTCGGCCGAAGAGGTGACGTCGGTGATCTCGGCCGCCGGCAGGGAAGTCTCTGCTGTGACGAGCAGTACACAGGAGGCCCAGGATGCGAGGACCAGCCGGCTCGCAAAGCTCCGCATGCCGGCCACGGTATCCGTGCCGTCGCGACGGTGTCAAGTTGCCGTGCCCGGCAGGGCCAGGCGCGCAGGGCTCTCGTGCAGGAAAAGGAGAGAGACGGAGGACGGCGGGGAGGCGAGGAGGCTTGGCTTAGCGCTGCATGTCTTTGAGGATCTCGTCGCGACGGCCCTGCTCGATGAGCCGGTCGTTACGGCGCGCCTCGTTGAGGCCCCAGCCGAGAAAGAAGGCGACGATGAAGAGCATCGCCACGATCGGAATGTTGTCTCCCTTGGAGACGATGCCGTAGAAGTTGTCCCACCACTCGTACAAGCCTTCAGACACGGTAGCTCTCCCGTCGGTGTGGACCCATGAATATGCCATCGATGGGGCCAAGTCAAGGCATGGTCTTCGGCGCTCCCCCGGTCACTGAGATCGTCTCCCACGGAGGGCCGTGCGCTCGCGTCCGAACCCTCGTCAGGCGAGCGCACCGCCGGCGGGCCCGGGTGGGCGCTGCCGACACTCCTCGCAGCGCCCCAGCAGCTCATGAACGTGGGTCGTCAGCTCAAAGCCGTACTTGGCCGCGATCTCCCGCTGCAGCATCTCGAACGCCTCGAAGTGGAACTCGACGACCTTGCCGCAGAGCGTGCAGATGAGATGGTCATGGTGTTCGCGCTCGAAGGCCGCTTCGTAGCGGTGGCGCTCGCCCTGCGAGAGGAGCGTGGGCTGCAGGAGACCGGCCTCCACGAGCAGCGGTATCACGCGATAGACCGTGGCCATGGACGCCTCGCGAACGTTCTTCCCGTGCAACTCGCGCACGAGATCGTCCACGTCGAAGTGACCGGCCTGGGTCAGCGCGGCTCGCAAGATCGCCTCGCGGACCGGGGTCATTCGCAAGGCGTGGCGCTGGAGGACGGCGCGAAACTGCTCGAGGGCTCGCTGAATCGCATGTTCCTCGATCCGACCGCCGGTACGAGCAGCTGCCATCTGTCTAAAAATGCCGCGGGCGATGGAGGGGGTCAAGGTCGGAACTCAAAGCAGCCTGGTGCCGCTGGACTATATTGAGCCCAGAGAGATCGACACGAGCGAGGGGGTGAAGCCCTGCTCGCGCACGACGATCCCGAGGCACGGCTCATGGCAAAGACACGGCTCGACAAACTGCTCGTGGAGCGGGGCCTCGTAGAGAGCCGGGAGCGGGCGCAAGCGCTCATCCTGGCTGGCCAGGTGGTGGTCGGCGAACACGTGGCGGACAAGGCCGGCTGGATGGTCGAGGAGACGGTGGAGCTGCGGCTCAAGGGGGAGGTCTTGCCCTACGTCTCGCGCGGCGGCCTCAAGCTCGTGCACGCGCTCGATCACTTCGGGTTGGAGGTGGCAGGGCTGCGCGCGCTCGATGTGGGGGCATCGACCGGAGGTTTCACCGATGTGCTCCTCCAGCGGGGGGCCGCGGCCGTGTGCGCGCTCGATGTGGGCTATGGCCAGCTGGCTTGGAAGCTGCGCCAGGACTCACGGGTGATGGTGCTCGAACGCACCAACATCCGCCAGCTCGAGCCCGGGGCGCTGCCGTTCATGCCGGACGCGGTCGTGTGCGACGTATCCTTTATCTCGCTCACGCTCGTGCTCCCCAAGCTGGTGGAGGTAGGGCAGCGGGCCCGCTGGCTCGTCTGCCTCATCAAACCGCAGTTCGAGGTGGGCAAGGGCGAGGTGGGCAAGGGCGGCGTCGTGCGCGATGAAGGAAAGCGCCAGGCCGCGGTGGAGCGGGTGGTGTCCCATGCGCGGGCGCTCGGTTGCGAGGTGCTCGGGGTGACGACCTCGCCCATCACAGGGCCGGCCGGCAACGTGGAGTATCTCATGGCGCTCCGTCCCCCAGCGGGATAGGTTGCGCCCGTGCGCATCCTCCTCACCGGCGCGGCCGGTTTCATTGGCTCCCACCTCGCCGAGCGGCTCCTCGGCCGTGGCGACGAGGTGGTGGGGCTCGACAACTTCGACGAGACGCTCTACCCCGCGGCCCTCAAGCAGGAGAACCTGAGCAAGCTCCGGGCGCATGCCGGCTTCCGCCTGGTGCAGGGCGATCTCCTCGACGAACGCCTGATCGACGAGCTGGTGGGTGCACGGCCCGAGGTCGTGGTGCACCTCGCCGCCCTGGCCGGCGTGCGCCCTTCGCTGCGGGAGCCCAAACGCTATCAGCGGGTCAATATCGAGGGCACGCTCAACGTGCTCGAGGCGTGCCGCGCGCATGGCGTGCGGCGCCTGGTGTTCGCCTCGTCTTCCTCGGTCTACGGGGCCGTGGACGACGCGGCCCAGGGTCTGCCGCCACGCGCCTTCCACGAGGACGACCCGGCCACGCGACCCGCCTCCCCCTACGCCGCGACCAAGCGGGCGGGCGAGCTCCTGTGCTCGAACTACAGCGATCTCTATGGCATCGGCATCGCCAGCCTGCGTTTCTTCACCGTGTACGGGCCCCGGCAGCGGCCGGAGATGGCGATCCATAAGTTCACCCGGCTCATCCACGAAGGCCGGCCGGTGCCGCTCTTCGGTGACGGGGCGAGCGCGCGCGACTACACCTACATCGATGACATCCTCGATGGGGTGCTGGGGGCCCTCGAGCACACCGCGGTGCTCGCCGAGCAGCGCGACCGCCACCGCGTCTACAACCTCGGCGGCTCGCGCACGGTCTCCCTGGCGCGGCTGGTCGAGCTCCTGGAAGCAGCGCTCGGCCAGCATGCGATCATCGAACGGCACCCCGACCAGCCGGGCGATGTGCCGCTCACCTTCGCCGATGTGAGCCGCGCGGCGAGCGAGCTCGGCTACGCCCCGCGCGTGCCGATCGAGGAAGGCATCCGGCGCTTCGTCGCCTGGTTCCGGTCCTACCGTTCGAGCGCCAACATCTGATCTTCCCGCTCGCTCGGCGCCTGGCCCGCCCGCCCGTGGCCTCTCGCACCCCCTTGTTTACAGGACCTGTCGCAGGACCTAATCTTTGGGGACATCATGCCGCGTCCACGAACCGCGCATCCGGCGCTGATGGGGCTGCTGCCCGCACTGGGGGCCATCCTCGGGGCGCCCTTTGGCGTGGCCCCGGTGGGCTTGCTGTGCGGTTTCATCGCCAGCCCCCTCATCGGCCGGCGCCCGCTCGACCTGGGGTTCGCGATCGCCAACAAGTTGAACAGCGCCGGCGGGAGCCTGCTCGAGCTTCGGCGGGTCGGTGCACATGCACTGATCGTGAGCGGCCTCGACCGCGCGCAGCAGCAGTTCTACTTCACCATCGAAGTGTCCATGCAGGAGGCCCCGGAGGCGCGGGACGATGAGCTCTACGATGCCTTCGTCGAGCGCTTCTCGGCCTTCGAGCGGCAGAGCGAACTGTCGCTGCACGCCTGACGCATCGGGCTCACGCTAATCGTTCGCTCGCTTGAGCGGGGAGATGAGGAGCGGCAGCTCCTTGCCCGAGCGCAGCGAGGCGCGGAGCGGCATGTCGCGCGCGAGGCGGTCGGCCATGTTGATGTCGACGGTGCGCGTCTTGTAGCCCACGAGCTCCACCGGATCCCCGTCGCGGACCAGGACCTCGCTGATGCGGATGGCGTCGACTTGCTTGCCGCGCTCGATCATCTGGCGGCGCACCTCGAGCTCCCGAAGGAAGTCGGCCGGCAAGGCGAGGTTCTGGAGCTCGGCCGGCTCCTCGTCGAACAGTCGGCGTTCGGGATCGGACACGAGCAGCCGCGCGCCCGCGACCTGGACCGTGGCCTGCTCGCCCTTCTCGTCCACCAGGGAGAAGTCCACGGCCGCCTCATGGATGACGCGGAGGCCACCCAACTGGATGGACACGCGGCGGTAGACGGCACGCTCCTCGCCGATCAGCGCGGGCAACGTCTCGCGCGCCCGCACCCGCCCCTTCACGTGCATGAGCATGCCATCGGCTTCGCTGGCAAAGCTCGACAGGTCGGCGGCGCCGCGCGCCAGGCGTGCCAGCCGGCTGCGCATGAGGGAATGGGCCGCCCGGTCCCCCGCGTAGTAACCGCCCATGACCAACCCTGCCTTGCCCCAGAAGAACAAGAACTTCCCCTGGGTGAGCAGCGTGAAGAGCGCGACCAGGCTCGCCAATCCACCCCAGATCACGCCCGCCACGGCCCAGCGAAGCGCCTTGATCTCCGCTGGCAGCCAGTCGAGATCCTCGGCGGCGGCCACGGTACGCTCGAGCGGCCAACTCGCACCGGCAACCGGAACCATGGGGCACATTATAACGCGAGCCAGGGGGACCGTTTCAGTTGGTAGACATAGGGAGGAGAGGCGATGCGGGCGGGAGCGGGGCGGTCCCCCGGGCCACCCTCCGCGTAGAGCAGGCGGCCCGGGGTGTACGTCCATCCATCAATCGTTGGGATCGCTCGGGTCGTCCCACGGATACTGCGCGTCGGCCGGGCCGTAGTCGGCGCCGAGCGGGATGCTGTCACCGCTGTTGTTGAAGGCGTCGGTCTGGGCGCTGAGGCTCAGGATCGCCTGGACGTTGGTACCGGCCAGCGTCTGCACCGCCGCGCCGAGGCTGAAGGGCGGGGTGGCGGTGGCGCTGTTGCAGATCGCCGCCAGTACCTGCTGACTGGCCTGCATGCGCGCCTTCTCCAGGGCGCTACGCTTCTGCCCGTTGCTCCACTTGGCGACGTTGGCCTTGAGGATCCCCATGGCGAGGGACATCGCGGTCTCGATGCGGCCATCGCGATCCGCGCCGTTGCCGGCCCAGGCGGCGTCGATCTCGTTATCGTACCGCTCGTTGCGGAGGGGCAGCCAACCGAGGTCGATGAAGTTGCCGTTGCGGGTCAGGCAGGCGGCCACCGCCTGCGGATGGGTGGAGTAGTAGCCGATCGTGCGGGTGGCGCCGGACGGGCCGGTCACGGTCCGGCTCACGGACGTCGTCGCGCTGCTCGTGTTGTTCGACAGGACCGTCTCCTGGTTGGTGGCGCCCGTGGTGGCCGTGTTGGTCACGCTGAAGGGGGGAGCGCCGACGATGGCGGTGTCGATGGTGATGGTCGCGCCCGCGCTCGCGCCGAGATCGCCGAGCGCGCAGGTCACGACGCCGCCGGCGAAGCCGCAGGTGCCGACCGACGAGGCGGCGGAGACGAACTGCAGCCCGGCCGGCAGCGGGTCCGATACCGTCGCGCCGTAGGCGATGCCTTGCCCGAGGTTGGTGACGCTCAGGGTGTAGGTGAGCGCCTGGGTCTGGGTGAGGTCCACCTGCGTGGCGGCCGTCTTGGTGATCGAGAGGTCCGGCCGGAGCACGTTGACCACGGCCGAGTCGCTGCTCGTGACCGGGGCGCCGAAGGGATCGGTGCCGACCACGCCCGCGGTCTCGGCGTAGGAGGTGTTGGCGGGGGCGGACTGCGAGCCGTAGGAGGTCGAGCCGCCGGGCGCGAGCGAGTCGAGAGCCACGGTCTGGCCATCCCCCAGGGTCAACACGACGTGATCGAGCGCGGTGTCACCGCTATTGGTGACCTGATAGCAGTAGACCACGTTCGTGCCCGCGGTCACCGTCAGGGCGTCGACGCCCGGGCAGGTCCCGGTGGTGCTCACGGTGACGTCGAGGCGGATGCCGGGGCTCACGACCTGGACCGCGGCGCTGTCCGGGTTGCTCACCACCGGGACACCGCTCGGGTCGAGGCCATGGGCCTGGCCGAGATCCGTGGCGCGTCCGGCCGGGTGGGTGACCGCCGAGATGAAGGTGGCGCTCTGGCCGGGGGCGAGGGTCGTGCTGCCGCTCGTGAGCACGGTCGAGTTCTCCAGGCTATCGCTCACCGAGACCCCGGAGATCGCCACGTCGCTGCGGTTGGTCACCCGGTAGCAGTAGTAGACCGGCGTCCCGACCGGCACGGTCTGGAGATCCTGGTCGTCGGCGTTGCCGCAGGTGGCGTCGAGGCTGGCGGTGATCACGAGGTCGAGCGCCGCGCACACGTTGCCTTCGAGCCCGAGCGCCGCGCCGCCGCAGCGGCCGTCCGCCTGGCAGTGATCGCCCGTGGTGCACGTGTCGCCGTCGTCGCAGGCGGCGCCGGTGGTGACGGTGTGGCTCGGGCCGGTGGCCGGATCGCAGACGTCCGCGGTGCAGGCGTTCCCATCGTCCACGTCGATCGCCGCGCCGCCACAGTGGCCGGCGATGTCGCACAGGTCGCCGCTCGTGCAGGCGTTCCCGTCGTTGCAGCTCGTGCCGGGCGAGGGCGTGTGGCTCACGCCGAGGACCGGGTCGCAGGCGTCCGCCGTGCACGGGTTGTCATCGTCCTGCTGCACCGCCGCGCCGCCGCAGCGGCCGTCGAGCTGGCACTGATCGCCCGCGGTGCAGGCGTCGCCGTCGTTGCACGACGCGCCCACGGTCACGGTGTGGCTCGGGCCGGTGGCCGGGTCGCAGGCGTCGGCGGTGCAGGCGTTGCCGTCATCCACCGCCACCGCGGCGCCGGCGCAGGCGCCGAAGATCGTGCATTGATCGCCGGTCGTGCAGGCGTTGGCGTCGTTGCAGGCCGCGCCCACCGCCGCCACGTGGCTCACGCCGCTCACCGGATCGCAGGCGTCCACCGTGCACGGGTTGCCGTCCTCCACGCTCACCACCGCGCCGCCGCAGCGGCCGTCGATCTGGCAGGTGTCGCCCGCGGTGCAGGCGTTGCCGTCGCTGCAGGCGGTGCCCACGAGCACCGTGTGGCTCACGCCGCGCACCGGGTCGCAGGCGTCGGCGGTGCAGGGGTTGCCGTCGTCCACGGCCACCGCCGTGCCGCCGCAGGCAGCGGCGGCGTCGCACCGATCGCCGGTCGTGCAGGCGTTGCCGTCGTTGCAAGCGGCGCCCACGGCCGCCGTGTGGGTCACGCCATACGCCGGGTCACAGGCGTCCACGGTGCAGGGGTTGCCGTCGTCGATGGCGACCGGACTCCCGGCGCACTGGCCGGCGGCGTTGCACCGATCCCCGCTCGTGCAGACGTTGGCGTCGCTGCAGCCGGCGCCCACGTCCGCCGCGTGGGTGATGCCGCGCACCGGGTCGCAGGCGTCCACGGTGCAGGGGTTGCCGTCGTCCACCGGCACCGGCGCGCCGCCGCAGGCGCCGGTCGCGCTGCACTGGTCCCCCGTGGTGCAGAGGTTCCGGTCATCGCAGCTCGTGCCGGCCGGCGTGCCGCTCGCGCAGCCGCGGCAGGTGCCGGTGAGGACGTCGCAGACCGAGGTGGCGCCGGTGCAGCGCGAGGTGTCGCTCGCGGAGCACTGGCCGCACTGGCCGTTGAGCCGGCACACGGGCGTGCTGCCGCCGCAGTCGGCGTTGGTGTGGCAGCCGGGCCGCACGCCCACCGGGGGGATGAAGCCGTGGCAGAAGCGCACCAGGCTGTCGTTCGTGGTGGTGAGCCCATCGGCGTAGCGGGTGTCCTCCTGGGTCACGTAGAGGCAGGTGTCGGCGCCGACCTGCGAGAGGTCGCCGCGGAAGCCGCCGCTCGCGAACAGCGATTGCACGGGCGGCTGCGCATAGTCGCCGTTCGGGAAGTCGTACCGGGTGATGGTGCCGTCGAGGTTGTTGGTCACCACGAAGCCGTCCTCGTGGAAGGCGACGCCGTCCGGGCCGGGGCTCGCGGTGGTGCCCGGGAGGAGGGGCTGGAGCGGCACGTTCTGCACCAGGCGGCCGCTCCGGTCCAGGATGGTCAGGCGGTTCGCGGGCGCTCGCGTGGCCATGAAGAGGTAGTTGCCCGTGGGATCGAACTCCATCCCGTCGACGTACAGCACCTGGCTGGCGCTGATCGCGGCGTACACGCGAGGGGTGCCGCCCACGCTCGGATCCAGGTCATAGATGTAGCAAGTGGGGCCGACGTTACCGGCCGTGGGGCTACGGCACTCGTAGCCGGCATAGACCAGGTGGCCGGTCAGGGGATCGATGGTGATACCGAGGGTGTTGCCGACCGCGTTTCCGCCCAGGACGCGTCCCGTGCGCTGGCCGGTCTCGGCGTTGATCTGGACGATGCCGTTCGGGAGGGGCGCCGATAGCGTCCCCGGGACGGTCGTCGTGTAGAGGTAGCCGTCGGGGTGCCGGACCAGGCCACAGCCCGAGTTCGGGGAGTATTCGGTGTAGGGGTGGATGTCGTAGGGAGCAACGCGGTTGTAGCGGGTCTGCAAGTCGAAGCGAAACAGGCGGCCGGTGCTGAGGCGCCCGCACTCCGAGACCCAGGGGTCGCCATCGGGCGCGAAACTGACGCCGCCCAGGAACACCGGCGCGGTGCCGAGGAGCTCCTGGGTGAAGCCGGGAGCTACGTACGTATAGGACTGCGCCTGCGCCTGCCCTGCCAGTCCCAAGAGAATCACCAAGCCGATACACCGTTTCATGACTGCTCCTTGCTGTCGTGTGACCGTCGTGCGGTCGAAGTCGGCGCGGGGGACTGCACAAGGAGTGCCGTCCTGCGGAGAGACCGTGGACCCGCCCGATCCGGCGTTGTTCCAGCGTCTGGAGGACGAATCGGCGGGCGCCCCTGTCCGCCCCACCAGACAGTCGACCGCAGGACTGTCCTCTGGAGCGGACAGTGCGGCCCTGCAGGCGCATCGCCCGCATGACGCGCCGACATTCTGCGCTACCCTGGCGCAGCCCATGAGCCCGCGTCTCCCCGCTCCACCCTCCCAAGAAGCCCGCGAACTCGAACGCCTGCGCCGGGAACGGGATCTCTACCTGCGCCTCCTCGAGCTCGGCACGAGCGCGAACCTAAAACCCTTCCTCGAGGGCGCCCTGGCCCTCATCGTGGGCGCCACCGGGGCCAGCAAGGGGTACCTCGAGCTCTACGCCGAGCCCGGCGGCACCCCCGGCTTCTCCCTGGCCGTCGGTTTCACCGAGGTGGAGCTCGAGGAGGTGCGCAAGGCCGTCTCGACCAGCATCATCGGCCACGTGGTGACCACCGGGCAGCCGGTGGGCACGGCCAGCGCGCTCGACGATCCCCGCTTCCAGAACCAGCGCAGCGTGCAGGTGCAGCGCATCCAGGCCGTGCTGTGCGTCCCCATCGGCGAGCCCTCGATCGGCGTCCTCTACCTCGATGGACAGGATCGGCCCGGGCCCTTCTCCCCCGATGCCTGGGCGCTGGCGCAGCTCTTCGCGCGTCAGATCCATCCCCTGGCCGATCGCCTGCTCGTGAAGGAGCAAGCGGCGCTCGGCATGGATCACACCGCCCCCCTGCGCGGCCGGCTGGCCGTCGAACGGGTCGCCGGCCGGAGCCGCGCCCTGGCGCAGGTGCTGCACCTCCTGTCCGTGGCCGTCAAGACCCCGCTCCCGGTCCTCTTCACCGGCGAGAGCGGCACCGGCAAGTCGATCCTGGCGCGCGCGCTGCACGACAGCTCGCCGCGCGCGCGCGGCCCGTTCGTCGAGGTCAACTGCGCCGCCCTGCCCGAGACCCTGTTCGAGAGCGAGCTGTTCGGCGCCGAGAAGGGCGCGCACAGCACCGCCACCCGGCGCATGGCCGGCAAGATCGACGCGGCCCACGGCGGCACCCTGCTGCTCGACGAGATCGGCGAGATGCCGCTCGCGGTCCAGAGCAAGCTCCTCATGTTCCTGCAGTCGCGCCGCTACTACCGCCTGGGCAGCGCCGCGCCCATCGAGGCCGACGTGCGGGTGGTGGCGGCGACCAACGCCCACCTCGAGGAGCTGGTCAAGGCCAAGCAGTTCCGCGAGGACCTCTTTTATCGGCTCAACGTGTTCGAGGTCCCGGTGCCGCCGCTGCGGGAGCGGCGCGAGGACATCGTCCCGGTCGCCGAGGCCATCGTGCAGGGCCTGGCCGAGGCGCACCAGGGCCCGGTCCAGCTGTCCCGCGCGGCCCAGCTCGCGCTCACCGAAGGGGTGTGGCCCGGCAACGTGCGGCAGCTCGAGAACACCTTGTCGCGCGGCTGGGCGCTCGCCATGTCCGAGGGCAGCCCGGTGATCGAGGTGCGGCACCTCTTCCCCGACCGCCCGGAGCCGGTGAACCCCGAGGAGGAGACGTACGAGGACGCGACGCGCCGGTTCCAGCGCGGCTTCCTCGAGCGGGCCCTGGCACAGAGCAGCTGGAACGTGAGCGAGACCGCGCGCCGCATCGGCCTCGCGCGCTCGCACCTGAACGACCTCATCCGCGCCCACGCGCTCGTGCGCACGCCGCGCAAGTAATGTCCGGCCCCGCCGCGTCGCGGCGAACCCCCCGCACCTGATTGACGCGGGCGTCGGCCGGGGCATACAACCCGCGCATGGACCAGCCCCCCGAGGCCCCGGCCTTCTTTCTCCCCGATGGCGAGGCCTTCGTGGCCACCGCGCACACGCGCGGCCCGTGGAGCAGCGCGCATCAGCACGGCGGCCCGCCGTCGGCCCTCCTCGGGCGGGAGGTGGAGGCGGTGGTGGCGGGCGAAATCCCGCTCATGCCGGTCCGTTTCACCATCGATCTCCTGCGGCCGGTCCCCATCGGCCGCCTGCGCCCACGGGCCCAGGTGACGCGCGCGACCCGCAGCGTGCGGCTGGTCGAGGCCGCGCTCGAGGCCGAGGGCGTGGAGGTGCTGCGCGCGTCGGCCCTGTTCCTGCGGCGCGCCGACATCTCCCTGCCGCCCTTGCCGCCGCCCGATGCCCCGCCGCCCTTGCCCGAGACCGGCGTGGACAGCGGGTTCCCCTTCTTCCGCGACCGCCTCGGCTACCACACGGCCATGGAGATCCGCTTCGTGCGCGGCGGTTTTGGTCAGGCCCGCTCCACCGGCTGGCTGCGCATGCGCTACCCGCTCGTGGCGGGCGAGGTGCCCTCGCCGCTCCTGCGGGTGCTGGTGGCCGCGGACTCGGGCAACGGCATCACCAACGTGCTCGACATCGACCGGTTCACCTTCGTCAACCCGGACCTGAGCGTGCACCTCCACCGGCTGCCGGAAGGCGAGTGGATCGGGCTCGACGCCTACACGCAGCCCGAACCGAGCGGCGTCGGGCTGGCGCAGAGCCGGCTCTCGGATACGCGCGGGCCGCTCGGCCACGCGCTGCAGTCGCTGCTCGTGACGCAGCGCTCGGGCCATGAAGGGAAGGCCGGCTGAGCCGGCGGTCATGTAGCGCGTCCGACCGCGAGCGAGGACCGTTCATCGACCCGGGACGCCGCCCACCGAACCCTGACCCCCAGGCTCGGCCGAAGCGATGCTAGCCTCTGTCGGTGTTCGACTCCCACTGCCACCTCCAGAACCCCGAGCTCGATGAGGAGCGGCCGGCGCTGATCGCGCGGGCGCAAGCGGCCGGCGTGAGCGGCCTGCTGCTCGCAGGGGTGTCGCCCGAGGGGTGGGAAGACGAGGATCGTCTGGCCCGTGCGCACCCGGGCCTCTTCGCGGTCGCCTACGGCGTGCACCCGCAGCTCGTGGCCGAGGTGGAGGACGGCGAGGCAGGGGCGATGGTACAGGCGCTCGGGCGCTCGCTCGGGGGCGGCCCGCTCGTGCGGCCGGTGGCCGTGGGCGAGATCGGTCTCGACGGGCAGGGCGCCCGCGCGGAGTCGCTCGACCGGCAGGAGCGACACTTTCGCGAGCAGCTAGCGCTCGCGCGGGCGCACGATCTGCCGGTGGTGCTGCACATCCTCGAGGCGCAGGGCCGCGCGCTCGCGATCCTGCGGCGCGATGGCCTGCCGCGCCGGGGCGGGGTGGTGCACAGCTGCTCGGCATCGGCCGAGATGGTGCGCCAGTACCTCGCGCTCGGGCTGCACGTGAGCTTCGCCGGGCCGGTGACCCTGCCCGGCGCGCGGAAGCTGCACGCGGCGGCGCGCGCCGTGCCCCGGGAGCGACTCCTGGTCGAGACCGATGCGCCGTTCCAGACGCCGCTCGCGCACCGGCCGGCGCGGAACGAGCCCTCGTTCCTGCTCACGGTGGTCGAGGCGCTGGCGGGGCTACGGGGGGAGGACATGGCCGAGGTGGCCGAGCGCACCGAGGACAACGCGCGCAGGTTGTTCGAGCTGCCGCGCGCCTGACGCCTGGTGGCGTGCCCCCGGTGCCGGGGATCAGGGGTGGAAGGCGAAGGGATAGTTGACGATGACCTTGCCGCCGCCCTGCGGCGCCGGGAACTGCCAGTGGCGGATGGCGTTGAGGACGTCGGCCTGCAGGGCGTCGCCGGGCAACGTGCTCGACGTCACCGTGGCCTCGGTGACCCGGCCGTCGGCGCCGATCACGAAGCGGACCACGATGCGGCCGGCCAGCTTGTGCGAGCGCGCCTTCTCGTAGATGAAGCGCAGCTCGTTCAGGTGGCGGCGGACGACGCGGCGGACGATCTCCTTGTCGAGCGAGCCCTGCACCTCGGCGTCGCCGGGCTGGGCCTTGTTCACCGCCGCGGCGCCGACGCTCACCGCCACGCTGCGGCGGGCCAGCATGCCGGCCCCGCGGCCATAACCAACGCCGTAACCGCTGCCGCTCGCGCTCCCGCTCCCATGTCCGATGGTCCCGAGCGTGCCGAGGCCGATGGTGCCCTCCCCGGTCCCGCCGCCGCCCACGCCGGTTCCCACGAGACCGAGGCCGCCCACGCCATAGGTGTCGCCTGCCTCGGTCCCGGGGCCGCCGCGTACGTTCTCGCCCCCTTGGCCCAGGGTGCCCGCCGCCCGCGCCGCGGTGTCCACGGCGACGAACGAGGTGTACTGGGTCATGAGGTGATGCCCGAGGCCGAGCCGGGTGATCTCGGCGCGCGCGGCCTCGCCGCCGTCGTCGCTGAAATCAGACAGGCGCTGGATGCGCTGGCGCGCCCAGAGGTAGCGCAGCGCGACGTTGCCCGGCGAGCGGTTGGCGGCGGCCACGTCGATCGTCTGGGCGTAGCCCCCTCCGGCGGCGACGCCGGTGACCTGCACCTGCCCGGCGAGCGCGCCGCGATACTTGCCGTGCACCACCACCGGCCGCTCGGCGAACAGATCCGGGAGGGCCGGCGGCTCCACGTCGTAGGTCTCGAAGCCGTCGAACTTCACGGCGATGCTCCGCAAGACCGGCGAGCGCACGTAGCCGGCGAAGGCGCGCGCCCTGGCCTCGGCCTGCTCGGGTCGGAGGACGACGAAGGGCTCGCCCTGCCCGGCGCGCGCCAGGCCCTCGATGAGGTGGCGGTTGACCGAGCTGCCGATGCCGAACGCGAACAGGTTGGCCTGACCGAGGCTCTTCCGCACCAGGGCGAAGGCCTCCTTCTCCACGGTCACGAAGCCGTCGGTGAGGAGGACGACGATGCGCGAGGTGTCGGGCGTGCGCGGCAGGGCGAGGGCGCGCTCGAGCGCGGGCAGGAGCTCGGTGCCGCCGCCCGACTCGGTGCGATCGAGCACCTGGCGGGCCCGTTCGATGTTCCTCGCCGTGGCCACGAGCGGCGTGGGGGAGAGGAGCGCGCTCACGCCGGCGAAGGTGAGGACGTCGAAGCGGTCCTCGGGGCGCAGCTGGGTGAGGAGCTCGTGCATGAGCTGCTTGCTGGTCTCGAGCGGAAAGCCGCTCATCGAGCCCGACACGTCGACGATGAAGAGGTACTCGCGCGGCAGGACGTCGGCGGCGGCGACGCGCTCGGGCGGCTGCAGGGTGAGGAGGAAGTAGTTCTCCTGGTCGCCGGAGGCGCCGGGCCCGCCAGGATAGACGAGGAGGCCGCTCTCCACCTGGGCCCCGGCCAGCTGGTAACGCAGCACCACGTCGCGTCCCACGGCCTCGGCGCTCGGGGGCAGCCACAGGTGCGCGGTGCGGGGATCGGGGAACTGCACCTGCAGGGGGTGGCTCGGGCTCGTGGTCTGACGGATGGGGATGCCGCTGTGGATGACGACGTCCACGGCCAGGTCGTGCCCGGTCCCGGCAGCGGCCGCCTCGGCCCGGCCGTCCGCCTGCGTGCCGGCATGGGGAGAGACGGTCCAGGCCTCGCTGTCGCCCGGCCGCACGTAGCGCGGGCCGACGACCGTGGGGAAGACGAACTCGTAGACCCGCTCCTCGGGCACGAGCAGCTCGACGTACTCGAGCTCCACCTGGATCTCGTCGCCAGGCTGGATGTTGGCGACGTTCATCTGGAACACGTTGGGCCGCCACTGTTCGAGGAGGGTGGCGGTGTGGCCCGCGGTGCGGGCGGCCTCGTACTCCTGGCGCGCGGCCTGCTTCTCGCGGATGACGGCCTCGATGACCCGTTGGCCGATGGTCATCCTGAGGGCGTGGATGGCGGCGCGGGTGGAGGCAGGGAAGACGTAGATGGCCTCGATGGGGCGCGTGCCCCGGTTGCGGTAGACCTGGGTGACGCGCACGTCGGCGATGGAGTCGGCGATCTCGGCGCTGACGCGGGTGTGCTCGAGCGGCAGGCGGGTGTGGTCCGGATCCTCGCCGTCCACGAGGAAGTAGGGGGCGGTGCGCCGGTCCTCGTCGTCCGCGCCGGCCGCTTGGGCGCGCAGGAACTGCTCGCGGGCCGTGGCGAGGAAGCGCTCGTGGCGCGCGAGTTCCTCGGGTGTCGGGGCCCGGGCCGGGACCGCGAGGGCCGTGGCGGGCGAGCGGACAGAGGGAGCAGGGACCGGGGGCGCTGCTCTCTGGCTGTCGCCGCGAGGGCCGGCGCTGCAGGCAGCGAACAGGAGCACAACGGAGACCACGACCAGACGCGCTGCGGGCACACCCTTCTCCGGGGCCGCGAGCGCACGATACGCATCGTGCATAGGAACCTCCACGCCATGCAGTCGCTGGGCGACCGCTCACCAATGGACAACGGAGACGTCGCGAGGTTCCCGCGGCGAGACCTCCTGCGGGTGGGGGATGTCTCTGCCCGCGTCCCCGTAGGCGCGATGGCGCCTGGCGGCCCCGCGATGTTCGACCGCCAGATCGCGATGCCCGACCGTGCCGTCGCGATGCCCGACCGCCAGGTCGCGATGCTCGACCGCGACGGCGCGATGCCCGATCGTGACGGCGCGATGAGAGACCCTGTCGTCGCGATGCTCGACCGCGACGGCGCGGTGCCCGACCCGGCCGTCTCGATGTCCCTACGGCGCCATCGCGATGCCTGACCGCGCCGTCTTCATGGGGCGACCGCGCCGCCGTGGTGCGGGGCCGCGAGGTGGCGGTGCAGGACCGCGAGGTGGCGGTGGGGGACCGCGTGGTCGCGATGCACGACCGCGAGCACGCGGTCGATCGACCGCGTCAGCCTCCTCGTTTTCATGGACCTGGGCGAGGTGGATGGCGCGCCGTCGGAGAAACGGCGCGAAATCGGCTCCCTACCCTGCGAAGAAGACCCTAATGCCCCGATTCGGGGTGTGCGGGCTTACCATCTCCAGCGCTCTGGATCGTCCCTGGGCTGGCCCCGGGGGCGGGTGGGTCCTTGAAACAGTCGCAGCGGAGGGTCCCCTTGTCGATGTGGCGTTGCGAGTGGGTGGGCAGCTCGTCCTCGGTCCACTCGAGCCAGCCGGCGTTCATCTCCTTGACGAAGTATCCGTGCTCTGCCAACTGCAGAGCGGCCTTGGCGCCGAGGTGTCAGAACTGGTTCCAGCAGTAGGTGACGAGCTCCCGGTCCTTCGGGAGCTGCGCCATGAGCTCGCCGAGCTCCTCGAGCGGCACGCACAAGGCCCCCTCGATGTGCCCCTTGCGGAAGGCATCGCGCGCCCGCACGTCGAGCAGGAGAAAATCGCCGGCCCCGTCCTTCACCTTGTGGAGGATGTCCATCTTCTGTTTCTCCGCGCGCAGCTTGGCCGCGAAGTAGTCGCGGTTGGCGCGGATGTCGCCTTCGCTGAATGCCATCGTCCCACCTCCGGGGATGAGCATAGGTCGCTATGGGGCGCGTGCAGCGCCTGGGACGACCTGGCACGCAGGGCGCGCGTCAGGGCTTGAGCTCGATGCCTCCGTCGGCTCGAGCAGGGCGAAGGCAGGGCACCTGGAGCCCGATGTCTCTCGGCTGGGCCGAGGGGAGGACTCCTCCGGTCACCGGGAGGAGCTGACCGTGGACGGCCCGTGGGGCCCGCACGTAGCGATAGAAGCGCCGCGTCGGATACTGGGCCATGAGGCGCCGGTTGTCCGGGCCACGGTCCCAGGCGTAGAGGACCGAGCCGGTAAAATCGAGGCCGTTGCGTGTGAGGTCGCCGATCGGCATCTCGGACAGGACCCCCGTGCCGCTCGCGATGAACACGATCGCGTCCGCGAGGTGCGCCGCCTCGACCTGGCGGTAGAGATCGAGCCGCTCTTCGACGACCCGATGCTGGCGCACGGCGAGATAGACGGTGGTGCCGAGGCCGACGAACTGGCCGGCGAGCAAGAGCGAGACGAGCACGGCGCGGCCCCGCAGGGGACGGCGCTCGACCAGCTGGCTCGTGACGAACAACACCACGAGCGGATAGCCCTCGTAATAGAAGCGCGGCCCGTACTGGTTGCTCCCGCTCGACCAGAAGAACACGTAGCCGAGGGCGATGGCGATGAAGGGGACGGGGTAGAGGAGCGGCGTCCGTCGCCCTGGTCGGCGCATGCAAAGCACGAGGTAGAGCGGCAGCATCGTCGGCGCGGTCCAGCGCATGAAGAGGAGCAGGCGGCCGACGAGGAGGTGGAGCCCGTGGCGGAGGCTGTGGCCATTGGTGAAACCGAGAACCTCCGCGGGGTCATACCAGGTCGTCACCATGAGGAGGGGGTGTCCCGTGATGGCCGTGTTGTAGAGGCCGAGGAGCACCACGATCGGCGAGCCGCCGAGGCCGAGGAGGAGGAGGCTGCGCCAGCGGCGCTCGGCGGCAAAGGCGAGGGCGACCGGCAGACCGGCGAGGAGCGCCGTGTAGTAGCGGGTGGCGAAGCAGAGACCGAGGCACAGGCCGGCGGAGAGGGCTGAGACGGGCCGCCGATCCGCGCGATGGCACAGGCAGAGATCGATGAAGAGGAGCACCGTGAGGGCGCAGAAGGCGTGCGAGAAGTAGGAGGCGTTCGTGAAGAGGAAAAAGGCCGACGGCAAGAGGAGGAAGCAGGCGAGGAGCCCCGTCCCCGCGCCGTACAGGCGGCGGCCGATGCGGTAGAGGACGGCCAGCGAGAGGACGCCGACGATGGAGCTCACGACGCCCCGCGGCACCGCGAGCGCGCTGGCGACCGCGAGCACGAGCGGCCAGCCGGGCGGGAAGCGCGAGAGGAACTTGCCATCCTTCTCGATGAGGTGGTTGTAGCGGAAGAAGTCGGTCGCAGGGGGCAGCGGGTTCCACAGCCGGCCGTGGCGGAAGGTCTCGGCCTGGAAGACGTACGCGTATTCATCGGCTGAGTTGGGAAAGTCCTCGAGGACGCCGTAGGCCACGAGGCTGAGGAGGAGGAAGCCCAAGGAGAGGAGGAGCATGAGGACGAGAGGCTCCTGGCGTGCGAGCGCAGCGGTCAGATCCGCGAGGCGCTGGGGAAGCGCGAGCCGGTGACGCCGGTCCAGGAAAAGGAAGAGAGCCGCGAGGAGAAGAACGCAGACTAGCTGAATTCCGAGGAACGTCATGGCCAACCTCTCCCCTGGAGAGGCTGGGGCAGGGATGGCGAGGATCAAGCTCGGCCCCAGGTCGGCTGCCTGCAACCTCCCGCCCGCCGAGCGGAAATCCATGTCGAGGTCGTTACGCGGGTTCGAGGGGGACCAGCGCCACGGTGGCGAGCGCGTTGCCGAGGCGGTCGCCGATGGGGACGTGGGCGACGAGCGGGGCGCCGAAGCGGAGGCCGCGGGTCCGGCCGAGGTGGCACCAGAGGCCCAGGTCGTGCTCGGCCACCTCGGCCCCCGCGGTGAACAGCACGACGAGGACGCCGCCGTGCCGGATGCCGGCGTCGCTCGCCAGCTTGTCCACGTCGCGCCAGACAGGGGTCTTGAGGGCCCGCTCGTAGCCATGGTTGGCGCCCCCCTCGCGGAACTGGGCGATGACCTTCACTTCGAGCCACAGGGCCTCTTCGAGGGGGCAGGCGCCGGCGGGGTGGAACAGGCCGAGCTGCGGCCCGTCCTCGATCAGGGGACGGCCCGCGGGGGTGAGCACGAGATCGCAGCGGGCGCCCTCGGTGCGGCGGCGGTGGATGCGATCGCGGGGATAGCGCGCCTCGCGGTGGACGCCGAAGCCCGCCGCCTGGAAGGCCGCGGCCAGGAGGGGGTGCAGCCCGAGCTCGTCGCGGCTGTCGAGGCCGCGCACGGCCTGTTCGAGCGCCAGCGCGGCCTCGGCCTCGATGAAGCCCCGGGCGGCGGCGGCGAGCACGGGGGCGAGCGGCCAGAGCATGTACCGGTCCGAGCCTGCGAGTCGGTGTTGAGGGTCAGCGGCGCCGGCGGCTCGGGCCGGGCGCGGGGGCGGAGGGCTCGGCCCAGGCAAAGCCCATCTGTTGCGTCGCGCGTGTCGTGCGCGTGGGCGCTGCGGGGGGAGGCGCCGGTGAGGCCTCCGGACCCTGGCCCTGGGGGGCCGCCTCCGGGGCGGCCTCGGAGACCAGGCATCCCGGGTCGTCGTTCTTGACGTCATTGAGCCGCCGCGAGACCGGCACCACCTCGAGGGCGCCCTCGGGGGCGGGGCGCAGGACGTCGCGGTCGGGGGCGGCCAGCCAGGCCTCGATCTGATCGCCGAGGAGCACGCAGGGCATGCGGTCGTGCACGGTGGCGGCCAGCGTGTTGGGGGGGCAGGTGAGGATGACGAAGCGCGGCTCGCCGTCCGGGCCGGGCTCGTCGTAGAGGCCGGCCAGCCAGAGGAGGCCCTGCTGGGAGGCGCCGGCGGGGCGGAACCACAAGGGCCGGCGGGCGCCGGACGGGCCGCTCCATTCATAGAACCCGGTCGAGGGGATGGCGCAGCGGCGAGCGCGGAAATCATCGCCCCAGGCGCGGCCGGTGACGCCCTCGCTGCGGGCATTGATGAGGAGCTTGCTCTGCAGTGGGCCTGGGCCCGGGTCCTGGCCCGGGGACGTCGCCACGCGGCGCTCGACGCCCCAGCGGGCGCGCACGAGCTGGCGCCTCCCGTGCACCAGGGCGAGCTGCCAGTGCTCGTCGGTGGGCGCGATGTTGTAGCGAGGGTGGTAGTCGGCGGCGATCACGGGGTCGAGGGTCGCCGCCGCCGCCTCGGCCACCTCACGGAGGTTCGGGGTGGTGAGATTGATCCGGCCGCACATCGGGCTTCACCGTAGCACCGATCGGCATGCACCGGCGCGGCCGGCGGCACGCCCGGTGAAGCCCTCTTGCCCGCCGGGGGCGGCGGGGTTAACGTCGACGGCCATGACAAGCGAGCGACCGGTCGATCCCTCCGATCCGAACCTCATTGTACGGCGCGTGCTCCCGGTGGACCTGCGCGCCACCTGCGAGCTCATCATCGAGCAGCTGCGAGGCCGCGGACGCGCCCCCGATGTCGAGCAGGCGCGGCGGGCGGTGCTGGCGGCGCTCGAAGATGCTCACAACGTGCTGGTCGTGGGCGCCTACCACGAAGGGCAGCCCGGCTTCGCGCACGGCAAGATGGTGGGCGTCCTGTCGATGAACGTGCTGATGAGCCTGGAGCAGGCGGGCGAGATCGGGTGGATCGAGACGCTCCACGTCAAACCCGCCTACCGGCGGCTCGGCCTGGCGGCGCGGCTCATCGACCAGGCGCGCACCTGGGCCACGGGGCGCGGCCTGCGCGCGCTGGAGGTGGAGATCTCGGAGGAGCACGAGGCCGCGGCCGCCGAGCACCTCTACCGCAAGCACGGCTTCAACCTGGTGCGCCGCTCCCGGATGACGCTCTCTCTCGCCTGAGGCGCACGAGCAGCGCCACGCCGAGCGCGATCATGACCAGGGCCAGGGCCTCGGAGGTAGCCAGGCCGGGGATGAGCTGGCCGCGCTCGACCGGGTCGCCGCGGAACTGCTCGGTGCCGAGCCGCAGCACGGCATAGAGCAGGAGGTAGGCGGTGAACACCAGGCCCTGGGCATGGCGGGTGAGCGGGCGCTCGGCGAGAAAGAGGACGAGCGCGATGACGAAGAGGCCCGCCGCTTCGTAGAGCTGCACCGGGTGGAGCGGGCCCACGCGCCGGTAGAGCGCCCCGGCCGCGGTGCGCTCGTCGAGGAACATCACGCCGAGCGAGGCCGCGGTGGGGCGGCCGAAGCAGCAGCCGCCCAGGAAGCAGCCGACGCGGCCGAGGGCGTGCCCGAGCGCGAGCGCGGGCGCGGTGAGGTCCGCGAGCACGGCCAGCGGCAGCGCGTAGCGGCGCGCGTACCACAGGCCGGCGCCGGCCGCGCCGATGAAGCCGCCATAGAACACGAGGCCCAGGCCCGCGGTGCGGAGGAAGCCGAGCGGGTCGGCGAGCAGGGCGCGCCACTGGACGATGAGGTAGAGGGCCCAGGCCCCTCCCAGGCCGCCGGCGATGCACAGCGCGCCGAAGGCGAACATATCGAAGCGCGCGATGCCGCGGCGGGGGGCGCGGGCGCAGGCGATGGCCAGGGCCGCGGCCATGCCGAGGAGCACCATCACGCCGTAGGAGTGGATGGTGCGCTCGATGCCGAAGTAGGAGACGTGGAAGAGGACGGGGTGCATCGGCGCGGTCGCGGACTAGAGGTGCGCCGGGGCGCGAACCAGCGAGCGGGGGAGGAGCGTTATTGTCGTGCCGGGGCCGCCGGGGCCGGCGAGGGGGCGGCCGAGGGGAGACTGCCCGGCGTCGGTATCGTGCCGGCGGCCTTCTCCTGTGCCTCCTGGAGGCGTCGCTGTTCTTCGATGGAGCGCTGCATCTGCCGCTGGAGCTCGGGATTGCTCATTCCGACGCAGGCGGCGCACGACACGAAGAGCAGGATCCCGAGCGCCAGGCCGACCCCACCCAGGGCCAGGCCGGCCGTGGCCAGACCCGTGGGCTGGTTGTTGGCCGCGGCGGACTTGCGGCCCACGATGCCGAGGATGAGCGCCACGACGCCGAGCGCGACGCCGACCGGCCAGAGGAGGACGGTGAGGGAACAGATCGTCGACAGGATTCCCAGGACCAGGGCGGCGACAGGCATGACGAACCTCCCCTAACGGTGTGACGGCAGGTGGGGTGACGGGTACGGGGGCGTAGATGTCGAGCTTCGGTGGGCGTGAGGGACGGGTCAAGCGCAAACGGCCCAGGCGTCCCAGGTCCCGAGCGCCGCCAGCGGGACCGAGCGCATCCAGAGGATGCATCCCACGTAGGTGACGACGCCGAGGACGGCGCCGAGGATGCCGAGGATGATCCCGGCGCGGGCCGCGCGCGACGGCGGCTGTCCGGCGCGGATCGCCTCGCGGCGCGCGAGCAGGCCGAGCACCATGGCGATGAGCGAGATGGGGACGCCGGCCACGGCGCCGACGACCGGCAGGAGCGAGAAGAAGGTTCCTACGATGGCGAGTGCGAGGGATAGGGCGGCCACGAGATCTCCAGGGCCTCCATGATGGGCACGCGCGCCGGCCGGGGGCAAGTCCGCAAGGATTTGCCCTGCACCGCCCGGCCCTGCTCTCGGCGCCCTGGCTGCGGCTCTGCCGTGGACGCCCGCGCGGCGTCGTCACCCACGGGTCTCATGGACCAGGCGGCCGAGCTTGCCCAGCTCGCGCGCCAGAGCGGCCTTGAGGGCGCCGCCATCCACGTGGGGCAAACCCCGCGCGCGGGCGAGGTAGGCGGCGTTGAGGGCGATATTCTGGATGACCCCGCCCGATACGTCGTGGGCGTCGAGGCGATGCCCATCGAGGTCCGAGGCGAGGGGGGCCTTGGCCAGTCTAGCCGGCCGGCCTCGCTTTCACTACAGAAGGGGGGCGACTTCGAGGGTGTGATCCGGGGCGCTAGCCGTGCACCGGGGGTTCGGGCTGGTCCACGGTGTCGTCCTCCTCGTCGGGTTCGTCGCTCACCACCGTGTTCTTGCGGGCCAACTCGGGGTACAGGCTGTCGATGAACGCCGCCGAGAAATGCGTGCGCAGCCGGCCATCCATCTGATCGAGCATCTCGCGCACGTCGAAGACGGCTTTTTGCAAGCCCGCGCGCAGCGGCAGGCGGCGGCCCTCCATGTCATCGGCCTGGGTATTGAACGTGCGGAGCAGCGCCGCCGCGCGGTCCAGGGCATCCGCCATCTCGCCGGCGGATGCGGCGATCGTGGGCGGGATCGTGCGCAGCGTGCTGGCGGCGCGCTCGGCGAACTCCACCGTCGCCTGACGCCCGGCCCGGAGCACGCGCGACAGCGTGTTGCGCGACCGGATGGCGGCGAAGCCGCCGGGCAGCAGACCGTCGATCTCCCGCTTGCGCGGGCGCAGGCGGCCATCGGCCTCGCGTTGCGCCTCGTCGCACAGGAAATCCCCCACCCGTTGCCTGGCGCGCACGTCGACGTGGGCGGTCTCCAGGAATTCGCGATAGGGCTCTATCATCTCGGCGAGGTTCGAGACGCGCGTCTCCAGCAGAGAGATCTCTTGCGCCAGCGCCTGCTTCTGCGCGTCCGACAGGAGGTAGTTGTGCTCGCTGTGGGCCTTGAGGGTGGCCAGGATCTCGCGCGTCCAGCGGAGATGCCGCTGACCCGAAGATCCGCGGGAGAGTTTTTGCATGCCGAGAAGAATATGGCAGCAGGTGTGTAAGTGCAAGATGGCTGACCGTATGAGAGCATGAGCCTCGAGCGCCGCCCCCTTGCGGCCGTGGCGGGACCGTGAAGACGACGGGTTGTGAAGGCTTGCAGGGCACCCGTCCGATCGGACGGACGGACGGCGAGGATTCGCAGGGCACCCGTCCGAACTGGCGGATGGGTTTTGAAGGCTCGCAGGGCACCCGTCCGATCTGGCGGATGAGTTGCGAAGGCTCGCGGGGCACCCGTCAGGTCTGACGGGTGGGCTGCGAGGGTCCGCAGGGCGTCCTTGCGGTGGAGGGGATGAGGGGATGAGCTGCGAAGGTTCACCGGGAGCTCGCGAGGGTTCACGGCTCGCGCAGGCGGTCGCGGGCGTGATGCTCATCCCGACGAGACCAGAGACAGTGGGATGATGGTGCCGTGCCGTTACCGCCTGTACTTGGGGTCGCGCAGATAATCCTCGGCCTGCCGCATCACCACTTCCACCGCGTCGGGATCCAGGCGTTGCAGGAGCCGCGTCAATTCGAGCAGCTCATGGCGCGGGCCGGTCTCCGGGAAGTTGACGAGATCGATGAGCGCGACCTCGAGGGCGCCCGCCAGGCGCGTCGCTGTGGTGACGACCGGTAGCGACCAGCCATGCTCCACATCCGATAGATACCCAAGCCCGCTGAGCTTGGCCAATTCCACCAGACGAGTCAGGGGGAGCTTGGCCTCGAGCCGGAGGAACCGGAATCGCTTGCCAAAACGAACGACCCAGGGATCGCGTTCTTTGCGGCGTGGCATGAGACCTCGTCGATGACCCTGCCGTGTACTCTCAGAGCGTACGCAGGGACCGGCCATTCTTTACTCCGTGGCGACCCAGGCGCGCTCCATGTCGCGGCGTGGTAGCGAAACATCCTCGACCAACCCGCCGCGTTCTGCAAGCATGAACGCATGCGCCCATGCAGAAGGGCTCCCGCGATGATTCATCGACGCGGGCTGGCCGTGAGGGTGGATCCCCGGCATGGCTCGTCGCTCGTTCACCGACGCAAGCGACGGGGGTTTCATTTTAGGTCTTGCGCGGGGAAACGATTCTCGGCAGGATGTCTCCCATGCAGAACACAAAGGGTGGGGACGATTCTTCTTCTACGCCGATGACCGAATCGTTTGACGCTTCACGGGGGTCGAAGACCTCAGATGGGGGTGGGCCGGGGGCACACACACCTCTTTCCATGGGTCCTTATGAGGTCGGTCGTCTCCTCGGCGAATCTCGCTATGTCTCGTTCTATGAGGGACGACATCAGCGCCTGGGCATCGATGTCACCTTGCATCGACTCCGACCTGCATACGCAGAGGATCCGCATCTACGTGAGCGTTTCCGTCGCGTTGCCCAGGTTCTCAACCGTTTGTTCGACGTCAATGTGATCTCTCTCCATCACTACGAACCCGGGGATGAGGAGAGCGAGCCATTCCTGGCGCTCGAGCGGATACGAGGCCAGACCCTTGCGGATTTCCTGGCCGTGACCGGGCCCCTGCCGCCGCCAGTGGCGATGGCGTTTGGTTGTGCCCTGGGACGTGTACTCATGAAAGTGCACAACCTGGGTCTCATTCATCGCGATGTGACACCGGGTCACGTCACGATCGATCAGGACCGTCCCGGTCGCCTGGTGTTGTCCGATTTCCTCTGGGTCTTGGTGCCCGAGACCTCCGACATGCCGCCCATCACCCGAATCGGTGAAGTGATCGGGACGCTCGGCTACATGGCGCCCGAGCAGGCGCGGGGCGAGTCGGTAGATGAGCGAGTCGATGTCTTTTCGTTAGGCGTATTCATCTATGAGCTCATCACCGGCCGCGTGCCGTTCGCCTGTCGGACGCGGGAGGAGTACCTCGGGCTCATCGAGCGGCAAGATTATGTGCCCGCCGAGGTGATCGATCCCCGGGTCTCGCTGCCCGTGGCAGAGGTGCTCGCAGGTTGTCTGCGCTTCGACCCCGATGAGCGTTGGAGTACGGTCGCCGAGATTGTGCAGGTCCTCGAGCGTGAGTTGCATGAGGCCCTGGGGGTCGACGCGAACATCGTGCTTCACGATTTCCTTGCCGAGCCCAGGAAGTATTTGGACGGGTTGGCAGGACGGATGGTGAAGCGGCTGGAGGAGAAAGCCTTTGCCTTGGCCGATGAAGGGCACCGGGGCGCGTTGGCTCATACCTTGACCCTGGCGCTCAAATGGCGCCCGCAGGACCCGCGGTTCACGGCGCTGCACCGGGCCATTCCGAGAGACAAGGGGCCGGTGCCAGCCAAGGTGCTCCGTGCGCTCCTCGAGCAGCATCTGGTGACGCAGGGGCCAAGGCAGGACGACGGCGACAAGATGGCCGCAGGCGGCCTGCCTTTGCCTCGAGGCAAGACAGAAACACCTCTGGCAGTGCAACTTCTTCCCAGGACGTTGCTCGGCCCAAGAACTCAGGAATCGGGTCGACAAGAATCGGATCGACAAGAACGCTTGAATCCCAAGCGCTCTCCGGTGTCCGGTCGTTGGCATCGTGGGCTCGTGGTCGCGGCAAGCCTGGTGGCGGGGCTTGTGGGTTTTGCGCTCGGAGGGCGCTGGGGGGTTGCCTCCCCTGGGGTGACGGACCTCTTCGCCCAGCCTCTGTCCGAGCGCCCGCTCGTAGGGCGGCTCACCGACCCGTTGCTCGGGAAATACCTTCCGTATCCCATCGATCACCAGGGTCATGCGCCGGTCCCCCTGGGCGTCAATTTGAATGCGGTCGGCGAGCTCAAGAAGCGAGGGAATCTTCATGCGGTCGCCACGGCCCTTGTGATCGGCGGTGGTCCGGGGGCTCAAGAACAGGCGATGTATTACCTGGACATTCTGGCCCCGCTTCCGGGGGAAGAAGACATCTTGA
This sequence comes from Polyangia bacterium, assembly GCA_036263495.1. GTDB lineage: Bacteria > Myxococcota_A > Polyangia > Palsa-1104 > SHYY01 > DATAGU01. The sequence goes on from DATAGU010000315.1 coordinate 63,810, forward strand.
AGATGTCGCTCGCGCCTTCTCGCTATCCGGATATCGACAGCGATCGCGCGGCCATCTTACTCAGTCAGGGGAAGGCGGAAGAGGCCCTGCGGCTGGCCGATAGTGTCCTCCTGGCCTCTCCCGAGCACCGGGCAGGGGAGTGGAATCGGGCTCTGGCGCTCGAGGACGTAGGCGCCACGGTGTTGGCGGTTGAGGCGTTCGAGCACATCACATCGCACGGTGAGACGGGCTGGGCTCGTGAGGCGAGTGAACGAGCGGTTGCGCTCAAGAAGGACATGGAGCCGCGACGTCGCGAGCATGAGGCCATGCTCGCCAAGGGACGCTCCATGGTATCCGGAGGCCCGATCGATCTGGACCTGTGGCGCCGGTTCCCTGGTTATGGACGGCTCTTTTTCTACGACGCTGTGAGGGCGGCGACGAGTGCCGCGCGGGTGCGTGAGTTTCTCCCGCTGGCAGCAGACTTGGATCGTCTCCAGGGCGGACGCACGCTCACGGCCTACGTACAGAAGATCGCGGCCGAGCCCTTTGACCGTCGTGGACCGTTTGCGCAGACGTATGCGCGACTGGCGTCTGATTACAACTCGTTCGACGCCAAGGCCCTGGAGGTCTACTTCGCCCAGTTGCGGGCGTCCGGTCAGGACGACCTGCTCCTTGGAGCCTTGGTCCTGACGGATCGCGTACGCGATCACTTCGCAGAGTATCTGCGGCTGGCGCGCAAGAGCAATGACATGTGGTTCGAACTGCTCGCAGAGAATGAGCAGGCCAATGCCGAGATAGCGCGAGGCGACTATCGACAGGCCGAAGAACGCCTCACGGCCGCCTCCAAGGGATGCTTCATCCAGGGGATGGTGTATCGCTGCATCCGGATCGAACTTGCCTTTGCCCAGTTGTACATCTCTGTCCACGCGCTGGCCGATGCCGAAGCGCATGTGAAGTCCGGTATGGAGTGGGCGCGTGAGACGGGTGATTGGGAAGCCGAGACCAGCTTCCTACGGAAATTGGTTTCAGTCTTCTTCTATCGAGATAAGACGAGCCTCATCGTGGCCTTCGCCGAGGAAGCCGCGCGGCGAGGCCCAGACAGTTGCAAGCAGCAGCGTTACCTTCACGAGACGCGTGCGGATGAGTACTTGCGCAACCTGCGCTTTGAAGAAGCCCGTCGAGAGATCCTGGCAGCGCCCTTGTGCGGTGAGCCACGGACGATGTTGTCATCGCTCATAGCCGCCTACCTCAATCGCGAAGGGTCTGCCGTGGTGACACCGGAGCAGCTGCGTGAAGATCTTGCGATACTCAGCCATCAGCAGGGGCTAAGCATCGGAGAACAGGCACGCATTAGTTTCATCGGAGGGCTTCTGGAACTTCAATATGATCGTGATAAGGGTCGCTCACTCCTACGGCAGTCCATATCCTTGGTCAAGCGCTTGCCAGCCCCAGACGTCAAAGCAAATGAGACACTGTTCGACTCCTATGAGGAGTTAGTGTTCGACGCCGGGAAAGCAGGCGATGCCGAGGAAGCGTTGCGCCTCCTCGGAGAACAGCACGGAGTCTCTCGCACGTCAGCGTGTGCCGTAGGTGTCCTTGCCACGGGTGGACGATCGCTTGTGGTCATGCGGGATATGAACAATGTAGCCCGAATACATTATGAGCCCCGGAACATGAGTCCGGAGATCAATGTGGCTAACTTCATTCCAGCTGATTTCAAAGTGAGACTCACGGCCTGCCCACAGGTCACTGTGTATAGCAATCCGGCCCTCTTTGGCAGGTCACAACTACTCCCGGCCTCCTTGGCGTGGGGTTTCTGGGAGAGGGAGCCGATACGGTCAGAGACCTCCCGCTGTGAGGAGAACGCGATGGTGATCGGCGATGTGGAGCCACCTGCTGAGTTGAAACTGCAAAGACTCTACCCGTGGGGTAGCTATGTCCTACCGGGGAGTGTGCGTACGTCCTTGCTCGGGTTGGCTGCCACTTCTGCTGCCGTTTTGACCGCAATGCCTGGGGCCACATCGATCGTGTTCAACTCACATGTGCCGGTCGATGTTTCTCGATCGTACATCGTGCTCTCGCCAGATGACGATCGCAAATATGCACTGACCACGGATGATCTCAGACAGGTACACTTTAAATGCTCCCCGCCCATTTTTATCGCTAGCTATGGTCTCCCCCCAACCGCTTCCTACTGGTATGGAGGCTTGAGCGTTCCCAGTGCCTTGCTGGCTTCTGGGTCGGGCCCCGTGTTTGCCGCGGTGACTCCTCCTCCAGAAGGAGAGGGTCGCCAGTTCTTTAACATGGTGCTGGATCGTATGCGCGACGAGTCTTCTCCGGCTGTCGCATTGCGAGATGTACGGACTCGCTGGCTCCGAGAGAAGAAGAGCGGCTGGGTGAAGGACATGTTCCTTGCTGAATAGAACGGCACTTCGGAACCCTGCGAAAGGGTAACGCGAACAGTTGTTGTACCACCCCCCACAACCAACGAGTAAAAGACAGGAGGATCCAATGGTAAGACACAAGAACGGAAATGAGCCTCAGGGTAAGATGGTTTCGGTCCAGCAGGGTATGTCGCGTGTTCCGATGAGGACGCTGTCGCAGTCTGCCCTGATGGCGATCAGGGGGGGCAGCGATGGAACCGCTTCCAGCGGAGATCCCTCTACTGAGCCGCCGCCGGTGATCAGGGGCTGATCGAGGCATCTTCCTAAGATGCCTTCGGTTGTTCCTCTGATCGGACCGATGCCGTAACCGACGAGCGGTGAAGGCTGGAATGGCGGGCTCGCACAGTGCCCCCTCCCGCTGGGCGAATCCGCCACCACCAGCCTTCACCGTTTGTTTCCTTCCTATCGCCTCTCTTCATTTCCTTCTGCAGGTTCCCCGCGAGCATTGAGTGCAGCGTTCATGACCGGGTAGCTATCCCGGGGCGCCGCACATGCGGGCCCGATAGTTGAAGAATTGCATCGCTGCTCCGCGATCACTTCTTCTTCGGATAGGCCGCGCAGCCGCTGTTTGCGCGCAGTGGAAGCCGCAGAACCATCCCCACCGGAACCATCCCCACCGGAACCGGGCTCGCCTGAATGGCTGTCCGAATCGCGAAAACCGTGCCTGAACTTGTGCCCTGCGCGGAACCCCCACCGCTCGTGGAACCACCCCAACCGGCGCCCTCTACCCCGCCGCCACCCTCTTCGCGTACTTAGGGCGCTGGCCCAGAGCGCGTGGTGATCGCCATTCGGCACCGCATGAGCCCAGACGGGACAAGGTCCTGCCAGCGCGGTATGCTGCTCCAGCAGAGGCGGAAGGTTCCTGCCACGCATGCCCTGTGATCATCCGCCTACCCGCAACCTCGCCTTGCGGCTCGACGCGCGGTCGTACGGCGTTAGACTCTAGGTATCGATTATGGTGTACTCTGCCAGAGAGGCGACAGGATGGCTCGCGAGACTGAGCCGATTGATCATCTGAAGAAGTATCGCAAGTCCGGGCTCGAACAGTTCATCAAGTTCGTGCGCGAGTTGCCTGCCATTCCGCCGAAGAAGATCTTCTCCCGGCTGGAAGAGGCGGGTTATCGGGGGCAGGAGGAGGCCCGGCGCGCGGTGTCGTTGATGGCCTATCGCCACGTGCGCCGCATCAAGCGCATCTACCTCGACGGCCTGCGCCGCGAACAGGTGATGCCCAAATCCAATTACTTGCTGATTGGGCCCACCGGTTGCGGCAAGACCCACCTCGTCGAGCTCCTGTTCCAGAACATCCTGCGGCTGCCCACGGTGATCGTGGACATCACGACGTACTCCGAGACGGGGTACGTGGGGCAGGATCCGAACACGATCATCACCCGCCTGCTCCACGCCGCCGACGACAATCCGCTGCTCGCTTCGGTGGGCGTCATCTGTCTCGACGAGTTCGACAAGATCGCGACCGGGCAGAACAACGCCATCTTCGCCGGTGCGGGGACGACCAAGGACGTCACCGGGATGGGGGTGCAGCGCGAGCTGCTCAAGATGCTGGAGGCGAGCGAGGTGGTGGTACCGCTCGAGCTCTCGCACTCCACATATGGTGACCACATCGTGATGTCGACAGCGGACATCGCGTTCGTGGCCGCGGGGGCGTTCTCCGGGTTCCAGCAGGTCGCGCGGCGGCGCGGGGCCTCGGATCACATTGGTTTTGGCCGTCAGAAGTCACGCGCCAAGGGCTCGGGCGGCCCGGACGCGATCGCCGTCAGCCTGTCCGTGGAAGAGGTCGAGAATGTGGCCAACTTCCAGGCCTACGGCTTTCTGCCCGAGCTGATCGCGCGTTTCACGCGCATGGTGCCGTTCCGGGCGCTCGATGCCACGACGCTCAAGGAGATCCTGCGGACCAACGTGATCGAACGGCTGACGCGTGAGTTCGAGGACGAGGGCTTCCGGTTGGTGGTGACGGAGGATGTGCTCGATTACGTGGTGAGCGAGAGCCTGCGGCGCGAGACGGGGGCGCGCGGTCTGGCTTCAATCCTCACCCGCAACCTCGAAGAAGCGGCCTTCGACGTGTTCGCTGACCACCCGGGGGGCGAAGTGCGGCTCGAGCTGCGCGGTGGACAGATCGAGATTCGCGTCGGCTAACGTCCCCTCCTGAACTGAACACCCGATTCTGTCGGCTAAAGCGCAGCCAGCGATGGCTGAGCCGAAACACCCCAGTTGTCTGCCTGCTGCGGCACAGCCAGCGACGGCGATGCGGCGTCGGTCAGTCGGTCGCGTACTTCCAGTACGCTTCCGCCTTCCCTCCTTGCCTCGCCGACGCTGACTGTGCCTCGCGACGGCATCCAACTGGGGTGTTCCGGCTGAACGAAGACTTGCGCCCGGACGAGGGACGGGCAAGCATGTACGGTATGGGCGCCGTCCAGTGCCCCCGCTGTCAGCGGCAATACGATCCTCCGGTGCGCGTGTGTGCGGTGGACGGGACGGCGCTCGTGCTCGCGCCCGTGGACAAGACGATAGAGGATACGGTGGAGGGGGTAGAGGTCCTGCCGGCAGCGTCGCTGGAGGAGGAGCGGCTCGGCGGCTACCGCCTGCTCCGGATGCTCGGCGAGGGGGGGATGGCGCGCGTCTATCTGGCCGAGCACGAGAAGCTCGGCCGATTGTGCGCGGTCAAGCGGCTGCACGCGGCGCACTTCGAGGACCATGTGACCGTGAGTCGCTTCCTCGCCGAGGCGCGGGCGGTGAGCGGGATCCGCCACCCCAACCTGGTGGGCATCTATGACATCATCGAGGAGCCGGAGGAGATCTGCCTGGTGATGGAGTATCTCGAGGGCCAGGACCTCGGGCAGATCCTGCGCGAGCAGGGGCCGTTCTATCCGCCGCGCGCGGCGGCGCTGTGCGCGCAGGCCTGCGAGGGCCTGGAGGCGGTGCACGCACGCGGTATCGTCCACCGCGATCTCAAGCCAGACAATCTGTTCCTGGCGCGCGAACCCGACGGCCAGGAGCGGGTGAAGCTGCTCGATTTCGGGGTCGCCCGGCTGGTGGAGGATCGCCCGCGGGCGCTGCGCACGCAGAGCGGCCAGACGGTGGGCACGCCGCAGTACATGTCGCCCGAGCAGGCCACGGCCTCCCCCATCGATCCACGCTCGGACATCTACATGATGGGGGTGGTGCTGTTCGAGCTGGTGACCGGTCGCACGCCGTTCGTGGGCAAGGGCTACGGCGACGTGATGATGAAGCACGTGCACAACAAGCCGCCGCGGCCCTCGGATCTGCGTCCCAATGTCCCTGCCTGGATCGACGACATCATCCTGCGCTGTCTCGAAAAGGATCCGGCCAAGCGGTTCCAATCGGCGCGGGAGCTGGCGGCCGAGCTGCGGCGTGAGGCCACGGTACGGGTCACGATGCCGGTGGAGCAGCTGGTGGTGCGGCGAGCCTGGTCGAACCGCACCCTGGTGTTCATGCTGGCCGGGGCCCTGGCCATCGGCATGGCGGTGGCGGTCTGGCTGGTGGTGCGTTTCACCGGTGCGCGGCCCGCGGTCCCTCCCACGGGAGAGCCGGCGGTGGCCGTGCACGGCAAGGGCGCGGCGGAGGGCGCGAATGTCCGCGCCGATGCCCGATCGAGCGCCGACACCGAAGAAGAGGAACCGTCGGAGCCGGCCAAGCCGCCGGTGGTGCGGCTGAAGGTGGTGACCCTGCCGCCCGGGGCCGCGGTGCAAGTCGATGGAGATCTGCGCTGCCTGGGACCCTGCGAGGTCGAGCTGCAGGGAGGGGTGGAGCGGCCGGTGGAGGTGCGGGTGAGCGCGCCAGGGTATGCCACCGAGCGCCGGCTCATCGATATCGCCTCGCCTCCCCCGGAGCTACGCATTCCGTTGCGGCGTTCCTCGCATTCCTCGCATTAGCTCAGCGCGAAAACCACGGTCGTCCTCCCAGATGGACGAGACAGTCTGCCGTTGCCCGAGCAGGGTGTCGGGCGGCGGTCTTCGTCGGCGTCCGAGTTGATCACCGGCCTGATGAATGCAAAGGCAGATGAGGCGGCAGATGCCAAAGGAGGAGGAGCATGGCTCTGGGCACATTTGCAGGCGATGTATCGGGGCTGGAATCGCCGTCTTCGGGCGTGTCGATCTGGCGCAACATGTGGGCCGTGGTGGCTGGCGCGTTGGTGGCGCTGGCGATCCAGGCGGTCTTGATGGTGTTTGGCGGTGCGATCGGGCTCAGCGTCTTCGAACCCGATCGGGACGTGATCCAGGGGATCGGGATCGGCTATGTCGTCTGGCTCCTCATCGCGCTCTGCGCGAGCGCGTTCCTGGGGGCCTGGACCGCGTCGCTGGTGGCGCGCTCCCTCACGAGGGCGGACGGCCTCATGCACGGCTTCGTGACGTGGGCTGCCGTGTCGCTGATCGGTCTGTTCCTGGTCGGTGGGACCCTCACGAATGCGGTGGCCGGGCCCTTCAGCATGATGGGGCATATGGCCAGCCCGGCCGTGACCCGGTCGCTGCCGCGCAACGCGGACCAACTCGAGCGGCAAGTGAATCAGCAGCTCGGGAACGCGCGCGGCGCCGTGAATGATCCACGGGTGCAGCAGCGCGCGGATCAGGCGGCGGCGGGCGCCGCGGTCGGGATGTGGGGTCTGTTTGCGGCGCTCATCCTGCCGCTCGGGGCAGCGCTCCTGGGCGGGTTCCTGGGCGCACGGCAGGAGTCCCTGGGCCTGCAGCGCCGTCGCGGGTTCGTTCCGCGGGGCCCCGAGACCACCACGACGACCACGCCGCCCCTGCCGACGCCGGCGTAAGGCGGTCGGTCGCCAGCCAAGGCCTACGAAAGCAGAGGGAGGTCCTTCGCGACCCGGGGTCGGCCACGTCATGGGGCCGATGCCCGGGTCGCAGTCTGCCCGCAGCTCCAGCCCGTAACGGCGTAGACTGGCGCTCGCCCACGCTCCCCGAGTAAGCTGGCCGCGGGTCCGCCATCACCGGCCGTCGGGTCTGGGGAGAGGGGCTCTCGCGCTACCGGCGGACAAGACGGATGCCCCATACGATCTCACCAGGAGGGAGCGCGTCCCCGCGGACCGAGTCCGAAGCCCCTCGTTGGGCGCCCTCGTGGGCCGCGCCTCCGCTGTTGGACGGGGGGTTCAAGACGCCCGTCCTGGCGCTCGGCCTGGCGCTCGGCCTCCATCTGGCGGGCGGGACGGCGCTCGTGTTGCTCGGTGGGGCTGCGCATCGGCGCCTGCGAAAGGAACCGGTCGCGGTCGAGCTCAGCGGGGTGCTTCGCTGGACGCAGGCGGCGGTGGCAGGAGGAGAAGGGGGCGCCGCGGCGCCTCTGGGAGGGGGCGGTGGCGGGAATCAAGGAGAGGGGGAGGCCCCCGCTCGCCGGGAAGCACGGCAGCCATCACGGCCGCTCCCGGCGCCTCTGGCCGGCGGGGGCGCTACGGGAGCCTCGCCCGCCCCTGCCGCGGAGGTACACCAAGCGGGTCCGAGCTCAGGTGAGAGCTCCGTGATTCCGCCTGGCGGGGCGGCGAGCGGTCCAGGTGTGGCAGTGGCCGCGGGGACGACAGAGACGCAAGGGACGGGTGCGGCGGGGACTGGACGGGGCAGGGGCGGCGGTGGCTCCGGCCAGGGCACACAGCCAGGATCAGGGCCGGGACCAGGAGCAGGCGGTGATCCGCGGCGGCTCCTCGCCCTGGTGCGGAGCAAGATACGCTCTCATCGCCGCTATCCCGAGTTGGCGCGGCGGCGGGGGATCGAGGGCAAGGTCGAGGTGAGCTTCCGCATCCTGCCCGATGGGCAAGTGACCGAGCTCATGGTGCGGCGCAGCGCCGATCCGATGCTCGACGAAGCCGCCCTGGCGGCCGTGCGGGCGGCGTCACCGCTCCCGCCGTTCCCCGAGCCGCTCACGGTGGAGCTCGATTTTGGTCTGGAAGACGGGCCGGCCGCCGGTGCGCCGGCGGCCCCAGAGGAGGAGGAAGAGTTTTGAGACGCTCTTCTTGGTTCATGCTGATGCTGCTCGCCGCCGCGCCGCTCTGGCCGGCGCGGGCCCAGGTCCCCGAGGCGCCCCAGTTCCGTGTCGAACGCATGCACGTGCCGGGGCGCATCTTGTCGGTCCATGCCCAGGACCTCGATGGCAATGGGCGGCGCGACCTCATCGTCATTTGGGTGAGCGGCACGCCCGAGGCGACCAAGCGGCACATCGGCCTGTTCTTCGACAGGGGGAACGGGGGCGCCGGCTTCCGCGAGAACTCCGACCAGGACATCGCCGTGCCGGCGGGCGCCGCGTTCCTCTCCGTGGCCGACCTCGACGGCGACGGCAAGCGCGAGCTGGTCCTCGGCAACAGCCACGGCCTGTCCGGCCTCGCGCTCGACGCGCAGGGCAACTACGGCTCGCCCCGTCCGTTCGCCACGGTGGAGGGTGTGGTGCTGCCGCCCGACGAGGAGGCGCTGCCCTTCCTCGACGTGGCGCGCGACTGGGGGGGCGACGGTCGGGTGGAGTTCCTCCTGCCGCTGCTCGAAGGGATCGCCGTGATCACCCGCGGCGCGGACGGGCGCTGGAGCAAGACGAGCGAGCTCGAGTTGCCGCCCCGGCCCGGCTACCTCGTGCGAGACGATCTCTACGAGCCGCGCTCACGCAACTTCTCCTTGCGCATCGCCCTCACCGTGCCGGAGATGACGCTCGGCGACTTCGACGGCGACGGGCGGCGCGATCTCATCGCGGTGGTGGATGACCTCGTGACCGTGTTCCGCGGCGAGCCCAAGGGCGGCCTGTTTGCGGTCATGCCGATCGCGCGCATCCACCTCGGGGTGCGCACGACCGCCGAGGCCGCGCGCGGCAACGCGCTCGTGCAGGTGAGCGTCCTCGACTTCGACGGCGACGGGATCGTGGATCTGGTGGTCAACAAGGTGGTGGGGGGCCTCCAGTCCATGCACGCGCAGACCGGGTTCTACCTCGGCCGCAAGGGGGGCGGCTTCGATCGTCCGCTGCAGGTGATGGCGCGCGAAGGCTTCGCCGGCTCGCTCGCCTTCGCGGACGTGGATGGGGATCGCCGGCCGGACCTCATCATGCCCTACACGCACATCGGGTTCGCCGAGGCCGCGCGCATCCTGCTGACGCGCCGCCTGTCGGTCGGCTTCGAGGTGCACCGCAACCTCGGGCCCAAGGGGTTCAACAACAACGCGGACGTGGTCCGGCCGGTGGACTTCCCGGTGGACTACAGCGCCGGCGTCGAGATCGACGCCCCGCTGCCCACCCTGGACGGCGACTTCAACGGCGACGGGGTGGTCGATTTCGCCGCGGGCAAGTCGCCGGACACCCTCGGCGTCTGGCTCGGGGGCGGGAAGCAGCTGGTCACGGAGTACCCCAAGGCCCTCGTCCACGTGCCGGCGTCGCGCTACTGGCAGGTGCTGGATCTCGACGGGGACCGCCACTCGGACATCCTCCTCTTCTATCGGCACCGGTCGGCGCTGGAGGGGCAGCTGGTCGTGCTGCGCAACACGCGGCGCGGGTGGTAGCAGCCCCGGCCGTGTGGTAGCTTGGGGGGATCAAAAAATGGAAGTCCGCTGCGACAGGTGCCAGACCGTCTACGATTGTGACGAGGCTCAAATCACCGAGGCGGGCGTGACCGTGCAGTGCACCCGGTGTGGCAGCCTCTTCCGGGTGCGGCGCCGGTCCAGCCAGACGCTGCTCCATCGGCCCAAGGCCCCGGGATCCGACACGCTGCCGTGGGCCGGGGGCTCGCCCCTCCAGCTGCGGCCGGCGCACGAACCGCAGGCGCCGCTAGCGTCTCACGCCCCCTCCCACGCCTCCCATCCAGCCCACGCAGCCCAGGCCTCGGTGATGGCCCAGATCCCCGAGGGCGCCTGGCTGCTGCGCCGCGCCGCCACCGGAGATCTGTGGCACCTGCCGGATCTCGAGACGCTCCAGCAATGGATCGTCGAGTTCCGCGTGCTGCCGGAAGACGAGATCTCCCGCGACGCCGTGCAGTGGCAGGCGGTGGGCGCGCTGCCGGAGTTCGCGCCGCTGTTCTCGCAGGCCAGCCCGGCGGGCGGCCAGCCACGGCGCGCCACCGAGCTCTACTTCGGCATGTCGCTCAAGGAGGAGGCGGCCCGGGAGCGGCAGATCGCGCCGGCCAGCCCCTCGGGTCGTGCGGATGACACGCCGGTGATCGGCACCTCGGTGGGGGATGGCGCCTCCGCCTCGCGCCGGTCGGTCGGTGCCACGTTGCCCATCACGACCATGGCGGAGCCATCGGCACGGGGCACGCCTACGCCCGTGACCCTGCCCCACGTCGAGCGCGTGACCCCCGTCGTGCCGCGTCCCGCCGTTCCAGCCGAGGTCCCGCGCGGGCGGGATGGTGAGGAGCAGACGGATCAGATCGTGACTCAGGCCGCGGTGCCTGCGGCGCTTTCGGGGCGGAGCGTGCGGAGCGTCCGGGCGTCCGGCCGCGGGGGATCGCGCTTGCAGACCCTCGCGCTCGTCCTCACCGGCGTGGCGCTCCTCAGCGCCGCAGGGGCGCTGTGGGTGGTGCAGCGCGAGCAGGGACCCACGGGCCCGGCCACGGAGCCCGGTGCAGCCGCGTGCCAGCTCGGACAGCGGTACCTCCTGCTCGATTCGGACGATCACCTGCGCCTGGCGGAGCAGCAGTTCACCAAGGCCCACGCCGAGAACGAGCGCCACCTCGGGGCGCTGGTCGGCCTCGCCGAGGTCAATGCCCTGTGGGCGACCTACCTGCGCGACGACGCGAGCGCCATCAAGGAGCCGGGGCCCGCCAACTCGCTCCACAAGCTGGCCCAGATCCACCTCGACGATGCGCACCGGTTCGCCGATGATGCGCTCCGCCTCGGCCCGGGGGACGCGGGGGCCCATCGCGCCATGGCCGCCTACTTGGTGGCGAGCGGTGCCCCGGCCGCCACCATCGAGCCCCACCTGCAAGCGGCGGCGCGGCCGGTCGAGACCTCGGCCACGGCCTGGCTCCGCGGCGCGCTGCTCCTGCGCGACGGCAAGATCGAAGAAGCCCGGCGGGCCCTGGAGAACGCCAACCGGCTCTCGCGCCAGGAGACGAACAAGGACCTCGTGCGGGCCGACATCCTTCTGGCGCAGCTGGCACTGGCGTCGGGGCAGCGGGAGGAGGCGCGCGGGGCCTTGCAGCGGATCCTGGAGGTCAACCCGCAGCACGTGCGCGCGCGGTCGATCCTGGAGACGCTCACCCCGCCGGCCGCGGCACCCTCGGGGGCCGCGACGCCGCTGGCGCCGAATGCCCTCGCTGCGCCGACCGCGCCGACCGGAGCCGCGCCACCGCCGGCCGCGACGCCCGCGGAGCGTGCGCCCACGGGGAGCGACGGCAAGGTCGAGCTCCGGGGGTACGACACGCTGATCGCGCAAGGGCGCAGGCTGTCGGAGCACGGGCGTTCGCGTGAGGCCCAGAGGCTCTTCGAGAAGGCGCTCGAGGAGCGCCCCGAGGGGGTGGAGGCCCACATCGGCCTGGCGTACTGCTTCCTCGACTCCGAGCATTACTCCTCGGCCATCGATCGTTTCCAGCACGTGCTGCGGCTGTCGCCGGGCCATGGGGATGCCCTCATCGGTCTGGCCGAGACCTACAAGGTGCGTGGTGATAACGAGCGCGCTCTCGATTACTATCGCCAGTACCTCAAGGCATTTCCCGCGGGGCCCAAGGCCGAGATGGCGCGAGCCAACGTCCGCGACCTCGAGCCGGAGGTGGCGCGCAAGTCGGCGCCGCCGTCCATCGAGGTCAAGGAGACGCCGCTGCCACCGGCCGGCGGCTCCCCCTGATGCAGCGATTCGATTCATCGAGGAGTCAGAGAAAACGATCATGAGCGTCAACAAGCCATCGCACAGCGAAGAGGAGTTCATCGCCAAACAGGAGGCGCTCGAGCGCCACAAGGCGGCGATGGAGCATGTCCGCAAGCTCGAAGTCGAGGAGCGCGAGAAGCTGCGGCAGCTGCACCACATGAAGTGTCCCAAGTGTGGGATGAACTTGCAGTCCACCGTGTTCCGCGGTGTGACCATCGACAAGTGCTACGAGTGCAACGGCACCTGGCTCGATGCCGGTGAGCTCGACACGCTGGCCGGCCACGGCAGCGACATCCTGCGCCAGGTGGCCGACTTCTTCCGCAAGTAACCCTCCCTTTCAGTTCCCTCTCCCTCCCCAATGCGGCCGGGGCCCGATCGTTCACGTGCGGGGTGGCCCTCCGAGCGTGCGGGGGTGGCCCTCTGAGCGTGCGAGGCGGGCCTCTGAGCGTGCGAGGTGGGCCTCCGAGCGTGCGAGGTGGGCCTCCGAGCGTGCAAGGTGGGCCTCCGAGCGTGCGAGGTGGGCCTCTGAGCGTGCGAGGTGGGCCTCCGAGCGTGCGAGGCGGGCCTCTGAGCGTGCGAGGTGGGCCTCTGAGCGTGCGAGGTGGGCCTCTGAGCGTGCGAGGTGGGGCTCTGAGCGTGCGAGGTGGGGCCCTGCGTGTGCAAGGTGGGGGCCTGCGTGTGCGAGGGACGGATTAATTGTTCAGGCTGGCGAGGAACGGCTCCAGGGTGGGGAAGACCCGGTCCGCGCCCGCGGCCGCGAGCGCGGCTTCGTCATAAGGGCCGGTGGCCACGCCGATCGCCCGCACGCCCGCGGCATGAGCCGCCGTGATGTCGCGCGGGGTGTCGCCGATCACCCAGATGGCATCCGCGGTAAAGGTGACGCCCGAGCGTCCCTGCGCGCGGGCGATGGCCACGCGCACCAGCTCCGCCCGCTCCCGCGCGTCCGAACCAAAGCCGCCAAAGGGGAAGTGATGCCACAGGCCGACCCGCTCGAGCTTGAGCCGCGCCCCGGCCTCGATGTTGCCGGTAGCCAGGCCCATCGCCACGCCGCGCCGCGCCAAGGCGGTGATGGTCTCCTCCACCTGGGGCATCCGGAGGACCGAGTCCTCGGGCAAGAGCTCGGCTTCGAGGTGCCGCAGATAGGCCGACAACACGGCCTCGAACTCCGCGGCCGTGGGCGCGCGGCCGAGCTGGGCCACGAAGGCCTCTTCAATGATAGAAGGGTCGGTGTTTCCGTGCAGGACAATCCCCTGCATGGCCCCGTGGAGGCCGCAGGCCTCGTGACAAGCCCGCTCCAGGGCGCGGCGTCCCACCCCGCGGGGGGATCCGATGAGGGTCCCATCAATGTCGAAGAGGTATAGCAAAGGCCCTGGCATGGAGCGCTCACTGTAGCAGCAAGTTCCGAGGGTTGCGCCGAAATCCCCGGGGACAAAAAGGGGTTGACGCTCTCCCGAGGCCCTTGTTATACGTTTCGCCGTCTTAGCTACAAAGGTAGGGTCTTCGTGTCCGCGTCGACGACGCGGAAGGGTGGTGTGGGCGCCCGCCAGGTTCGAACGGTTCGGACGAAGGCCCGAGCAGAGGAGACATGGCCAACCTCGAAATCCTCAACCGTGAAGGGTGTGACCCGACGCAACACGTCTGGTCGCGCCGCAACGTGCTCGGTCTTGCCGGCTGGGGCGCGGTCCTCGGCTCTCTCGGCGCAGGGACGCTGGCCTTCGGCCGCTTCATGTACCCGCGCGTCCTGTTCGAGCCGGTCACCGTGGTCAAGATCGGCAAGCCCTCCGACTACTTCGTCAACACCGTCAGCGAACGCTGGATCAAGGACTACCGCCTGTGGGTGGTGCGCTTCAGCGACGCGATCATCGCCCTGTCTGGCAAGTGCACGCACCTCGGCTGCACGCCGCGCTGGCTCGAGGCCGAGAACAAGTTCAAGTGCCCGTGCCACGGCTCGGGGTTCCGCGGCATCGATCCCGCGCAGGGCGCGCCCAACATCGCGGGCGTCAACTTCGAGGGGCCGGCGCCGCGCCCGCTCGAGCGGTTCAAGATCGGTCTGGCCGAGGACGGGCAGATCGTCGTCGATCGCGCGATCGTCTACCGCGGTGAGTTCACCGATCCGAGCAAGAACTGGTTCGCGCCGGACTCGGTCCTCAAGGTCTAGAGAGACATAGGGAGCACCACTTTGGCCAACGGTAAGCAGTCCTTCTTCGACACGCTGAAGGAATCCCCCGTCTGGAAGTCGGTTTTCCGCCACGGTTACGCCGACACCCCACGCAACCGCATCCTGCAGATCTCGTCGAACGTCTTCTTCCACCTGCACCCGACGAAGATCCCGCGCCATGCCGTGCGCGTGCGCTTCACCTGGTGCGCCGGCGGCGTGACGTTCCTCTTCTACCTCATCCTCGTGGTCACGGGCGTGATCCTGATGTTCTACTACCGCCCGACGGGCGAACTCGCCTACCACGACATGAAGTACCTGCAGTTCGACATCCCCTTCGGGATGATCATGCGCAACATGCACCGCTGGTCGGCCCACGCCATGGTCATCGCGGTGTGGATCCACATGATGCGCGTGTTCATGACGGGCAGTTACAAACCGCCACGAGAGTTCAACTGGGTAATAGGCGTGAACCTGCTCGTGTTCACCCTGCTCCTCTCGTTCACCGGCTACCTCCTGCCGTGGGACCAGCTGTCCATCTGGGCCGTCACGGTCGGCACCAACATGGCGCGCGCGACGCCGCTGCTCGGGCACGAGGGGCCGTTCGCCGACCTCGTGGGCGTCAACTCCCGCTACGACGCGCGTTCGTTCCTGGTGGCGGGCCGCCTCGTGGGCTCGGCGACGCTCTTGCGGTTCTACGTGCTGCACTGCATCTTCATCCCCATCGTCGCCTCCGTGCTGATGATCGTCCACTTCTGGCGTATCCGGAAAGACGGCGGCATCTCGGGTCCGCTGTAGGAGCATCGGAGACTCGCCATGGCTGAAGCCACTACCTCTGCAGCGACCCCCGCCCCGGCCGGCAAGTCCACGGCTGCCGGCACCAAGGCCAAGGAGCTGTCGCTCGCCAATCGTATCCACACCTGGCCGTACCTCGTGCGGCTCGAGTTCCTGACGGCGATGATCGTGATGATCGTGATGACCGTCTGGTCCATCACGATCGACGCGCCGCTCGAGGAGCCGGCGGATCCCAACAAGACGCCCAACCCCTCCAAGGCGCCGTGGTACTTCCTCGGCCTGCAGGAGATGCTGGTCTACTTCGACCCGTGGATGGCGGGCGTCGTGCTGCCCAGCCTCATCATCGTCGGGTTGATGGTCGTCCCGTACATCGACGTGAACCCGCGCGGCAACGGCTACTACACGATCAAGGAGCGGAAGTTCGCCATCTCGACGTTCATGTTCGGCTTCCTCGTCCTGTGGGTGGTGCTGATCTTCCTCGGCACGTTCATGCGTGGTCCGGGTTGGTACTTCTTCTGGCCGGGGCAGTACTGGGACACGCACAAGACCGTGGCCCTCACCAACGTCGACCTGCCCTACCTGCTTGGCTTCCGCACCACGGCGGCGCAGTTCATCGTGGGCATGCTGGCCACCGGGTTCCTCTTTGGCTGGTGGGTGCCGCTCGTCCCGCTCCTGCGCAAGAAGCAGCAGCCGGCGTCGCTCATGAACCTGTCGTCCTACCGCTGGCTGCACGGCTTCTTCCACCAGCTCGGGGCGGCGCGGTTCACGGTGGTCGCCGCCCTCTTCGCCATCATGATGAGCCTGCCGGCCAAGATGGTTCTGCGCTGGACCCTCAACGTGAAGTACATCTGGGTCGCGCTCCCGCCGTGGGAGGGCGCCTCTCTCTGGTTCAACATCTGATGCACTGATGTTGCGGAGGGGGATCTCGTCCCCCCCTTCCTCGCGCGCCCCGCCGCGCGAACCTCCTTCCACCGCGCGCTCCCCGCACGCGATAGTAGGTCCATGAAGCCCTCTCCGCAGTCTCGGCCCTCTCTGATCGTTCGGCGCCTCATCAACCCCAATGGCACGAACAACATCCTTCGCCATGGCCTGGAGCGGCGGGTGTTGAGCGATCTGTATCACCTGCTCATGACCATGCCCTGGAGCTCACTGATCGGGCTGGTGATCGCGTCCTTTGTGGGCATGAACGCCGTGTTCGCGCTCGGGTATTACCTGGATCCCGGCGGCATCGAGAACGCCCGGCCCGGCTCCTACGCGGACGCCTTCTTCTTCAGCGTGCAGACCATGGCCACCATCGGCTACGGCAAGATGTCGCCGCAGAGCGCCTGGGCGAACTTCATCGTCTGCGCCGAGGCATTCGCCAGTCTGACCGGGGTCTCGGTGATCACCGGCCTCGTGTTCGCCAAGTTCTCACGCCCGACGGCGCGGGTGCTGTTCAGCCGGGTCATGACCGTGCATCCGCGCGATGGCGTGCCCTGTTTGACGCTGCGGCTGGCCAACGAGCGCGGCAACCACATCGTGGAGGCGCAGCTGCGGGTGGTGCTGACGCGCGACGAGCGTACGGCAGAGGGGGAGTCGATCCGGCGGGTCTATGACCTGCCGCTCGTGCGCAGTCAGAACTCGGTGTTCGCGCTCACCTGGCTGGTGGTGCACCCCATCACGCCGGGGAGCCTGCTGTATGGCGCCACGCCCGAATCGCTGGCCGCGTGGAACGCCGAGTTCGCGGTGTCGATGGTCGGCATCGACGGCACGATGTCCCAGACGGTGCATGCGCGGCACGCCTACCACTGGAGCGACGTGCGCTGGGATGAGCGCTTCGTGGACATCTTCAGCATCGAGCCGGATGGCCGCCGCGCGATCGATTACCGGCGTTTCCATGACGTGATGCCGAGCCCGAGGATTCAGCCGACCCAGGAGGGCACGAGCGATACGGGATAGGGGACGACGCACATTTCAGTGGCGGCCGAGCGCCATCTCGCTAGGATCGGGGAAGCACCTCCTAAAATGGACTATCTCGTAACGATTCGTCGGAGGAGTTCATGAGAACCTTGGCTTATGTAGTCGCGTCCCTGCTCCTTCTCCTCGCTGTGCCGGCCTGGGCCAAGCCGACCCACTTCGTCGGCGCCCATCCGGTGGCCGCCTCCTATGGCGGCGGCTACTGCTACATCGATGTGCCCCACGTCCACATCTACAACCCCGACCGTGCGCCGCTCTACCAGCAGACGCCCGATGGGGTGGTCTTCACCGGCGATCCCACGCCCTTCGGCTATGAAGGGGATCGCAACGTCTTCTATGGGCATCACCCGGTGCCCGGCGTGGTGGTGAACAACGAGCCGGTCTACTGCTTCATCAACGGGCCCCACTACCACCCCTACGAGCCGGCCGATGGACCGGAGTACCGCATCAAGAACGGGGTGGCGTTCTACGTCGGCCCGTTCGCCCCGAGCTACGCCAGGCTGAAGCCGGGGCGGGTCAAGGTGGTCAACGCCGAGTATCGGCCCTTCGTGAGCTTCCGCCCGACGGTGGAGGTGGAGCCGCCGCCGGAGTATCACGGAGACGTGGTGGTGGTGGGCGCGCCGCCCCCGGCCCCGGGCGTGGTGGTGACCGCGCCGGCGCCCCCGAGCGTGGTGGTGACCGCACCGCCGCCCCCGCGCGTGGTGGTGGGCGCGCCGCCTCCGGTGGTGGTGGTGGGTGCGCCGCCTCCGGTGATCGTGGGCGCGCCGCCCCCGGTGATCGTCCGCGAGCCCGACTACGGGCATGGCCGCGGCCACGCCTACGGTCACTACAAGCACGGTCACGGTTACTTCAAGCACGGTCGCTAGCCCTCGCTAGCCCTCGCTGGAGCGCCGTTCCCACGTAGCGCAGCTCTGGCCTTCCCGCCTTCGCCCACCGCCGACCTCGCCCAACGCCCACAGCTCGGGACCCGCAGGCCACCGCCTCCGTGGCGGCAGGCCGGGTCAGCGTGCAGGCCCCCCCGTTGCGAGGCGGCGTAGCCGCCGGATCATGCGCAGCACGCCGAGCAGCGAGCGCTCGGCCTGGGCGCCGCGCACGAGGAAGGCGGCCACCGAGCCGCCCGGCTCGCTGTAGGCATAGTTGGTGAGCCGCGTGCCGCCGTTGGGAGTCGGCTCGAGCACCCAGCGAGCTCTGATCTCCGGGATGCGCACATGGTTGTGCGCCGGGGGCGGTCCGAGCGTGTTGGCCGTCTCGAGCCGGAACTCGATGCGCCGCCGCGCCGGATCGTCGATGCGACGGATGCGGATCGTATAGTCGCGGTCATAGACGACGGGCGCCCGGATCTGGTCGTAGATGAGCATCTCGCTCCTGCTCTCGCGCAGGATCTGGCGGTGCTTGAGGTGGTCCGGATCGCCCTCGCGCAGCACCGCCCACGCCTCGTCGGCGGCGCGCAGGGGATCGACGGCGAGCTCCACGATCGCGCGATACTCGCGGAACGACGAGCCCGGCACCACCCGCTCATCGAGCGTGACGCCATCGCGGGTGGCGTACACCTTCCAGCCCGCCGTCGCGTCATCCCGCTCGCCGAGCTGCACGAGTGCGAGCCCCTGGTCCGCAAGAGATCGCCCGGGCAGGAGCCCGAGGAGGAGGCCCAGGACAGGAGCGCATCGCAGCATGCCGCCATGATTCACCGAAGGGCCACGCAGTGTCCATGCGGCACTACGTAGGAGGAGCGTCATGCCGATGTGGGATTGTCGGCGGACGGGTGCGTCTTCCGGCGGGTCCCGTGTTCCGGCTCAGCGCCAATGACCTCTGTGCCCATAGCCGAAGTGGCCCGGTCCCCTCCAGCCGCCGTAGTACCGTGCTGGCGGCGGCGGCGCGACGCGGTAGGGTTGATAGCCGGGCCCCCCCCTGGAATAGGAGTAGCCCCGGTAAGGCCCATAGTAGTGAGGGCGCGCGGCGTAATAGCCGCGGGCGGGCCCATAGTAGCCAGGCCGCGCGTAGTAGTAGCCGCTGTAATAGCCAGGTTGCCCGTAGTAGTAGTCGCCGTAGCACCCGCCCAGGGTGCCGAGCCCGAGGAGGGCGATCAGGCCCACCAGTCCAGCGCGAAGAGTCTTCATGGTTGTCCTCTATAATTGTGACGTGCGAGGGGGCTCCATATTCAATAGCCTCGCCAATGTGTCCCGCCAGTGCATCTTGAAGATGGCTCCCCAGCTGGGTGGCAGGCGCTTGGACATGGAGGCTCGTTTCACGGGGACGCCGCGCTCGCTCTCGCGGGTGGAGGACCTGATGAAGTGCGCTTGGGCCGTCGCAGCCCTCGTTGGGACGGTTGGGATGCTCGGCGCCGGATCGGCGCGGGCCGACGACAGCGGCCACTGCGGTTGACCCTCGATGGCCGAGATGGCGCGCGAACGGGGCCAGATGTACGAGCGGCTCTATAAGCAGGCACGCTGCGCGCCCGAGGCATCGCGTCGTCATTTCGCGGCGTGCGCCAGGCTCTCGCCAGGGGTTCCGATGGCCAGGTCCTTGCGCGCCTCCATCACCACGTCCTTGATACTCCCGACCACCAGCTCGGGGCGCCAGATCTGGATGTAGTGCGCGACCTCTTCGAGGGGGATCTGGCGGCTGCGGGGCGACAGGCGGAGGAGGTGATGCTGCCGCTCGATCCAGTAGTCATGGAACCCCGGCACCCGGTGCTTGTCGCCAAAGGCGCTCAGCACGACCAGCGGGCGGTTGCCGATGGTCACGTCGTTCAGCCGCTCCTCGGCGTCACCGTAGAGTAGACGCTCGCCCGGCGTGGCGCTGGCGCGACGGGTGAAACCGGCCACGTAGCGCCCCTGGATCTCGGCGGGGAGGAGGTGGTACCCCTCGATGAAGAACTTGAGCCCCAGGCCCTGGACGAGGAGGCGCGGCAAGCCGAGATAGGTGAGCGCGAGCTTGACCTTGTCGCTCGTGGCGGTCTTGGGGTAGCGGGTCCGCGCGCCGACCGTTCGTCGGTGTCGACCAGCACCATGCCGGCCACGGTCTCGGGATGGGCGGCGGCGAACAGCCGCTGGTACATGCCGCCGGCCGAGTGGCCGACGAGTACGTAGGGCGGCGGGACATGGGCCTTGTCGAGCAAGGTGTGGAGATCCTCGACGAGGCGTGCGGTCGAGCCGGCATCGGGCGAGGGGTCGCTGTCGCCCAGGCCGGGGCGATCGTAGCTGCACACGCGCGCGAACTTGGCGATCTCGGGCTGCACGGTGCTCCAGCCCAGCGACCAGTCGGTATAGCCGGACTGCAGGAGCACGGTGGGGGAGCCTTCGCCGATGCAGTAGAGGTGCAGGCGTCGGCCGCCGATGTCGACCAGCGTGCCGCGCGGTTGATAGCGCCGCGCATCGCGCCAGCCGGCGATGCCCTCGTACAGCGCCCCCACGATGCCCAGTGCCACGATGCCCAGGCCGATCCTCGCGAGCCAACGCCCGATGCGTTTCATCTCGATCCTCCGCTGTGTGATGCATGCTCCCGCGGAGCCGGCTGCGCGACGGCTCCACGGGATTCGTCGTGATGGGTGGATATTCGAGGGGGCCCCGTGCTTCTGATGTCACAACGGGCGGGCGGGGCGCCTGTGACTGGGTTTTTGCACGCGGCGCGGTCAGCGCCGGGGATGACGCCCCTGGCGGCGGAGCCGCTGGGAGAGGATGGCGAGCGAGAGGAGGGCGAAGACGGCGGTCCCTTGCGACGAGGTCCGCGCGCCGCCGAGCTGGCAGCTGCAGCCCGAGGGGGCGGCGCCCGGGGTGGAGGCGTCGGTCGTGAGGTCCGGCGGGGAGGAACCGAGGTCGACGGGCGGGGTGAGATCGGCCGGCGGGGTGAGATCGACGGGCTGAGTGAGATCTGCGGGCGGGGTGAGGTCCGCGGGGCTGGAGAGATCGGGGGGCGTGGAGAGATCGTCCGGCGGAGGCGTGCACACGGCGCCGACGCAGGTGTAGGGGCAGGGCAAGACCTCGACGGCGCCCAGGGTGCAGGGGCTCGGGCGGGTCTGGCCCTGCTGGTCCACGCCGGCCTGGGTGCACACGCTGGCGCTGCCGGCGCCGATGGCGGGGCTGCAGCTGCCGGGGAGCAGGGTGGGCGTGAGGCCGCCGTTGTTCTGGAGCGGGCCGAGCAGGGGATCGGCGTTCTGGACGCCGCTCATGTCGACGGTGCCGCCGAGGGTACCGGCCGTCTGGACCAGGTTGGGGGCGGAGGCGGCGAGGGTGGCGGTGCCGGCGTTCTGATCATTGGTGAGGTCGCTCGTGGCCTGGTTGCCGCTGGTGGAGCCGGAGAGGATGCTGTTGGCGAGGGTCACAGTGGAGGTGGGGGTCTGGAGGCCGAAGGCGCTGCCGTAGGAGAGGCTGTAGACGGCGCCGCCCGCGGCCCGGCCGGCCGCGGCGCCCTGGGTGGCGCCGGGCTCGACGGCGTTGCCGGCGAGGGTCGAGTGGGTGAGGGTGACGGTGCCGTTGAGGTTGAAGATGGCGCCGCCCAGGCCCGAGCCGTTTCCGCCCGCGGTCATGCCGGCGCCGCCGTTGCCGCCCGCGGCGGCGTTGCCGGCGAAGGTGGAGTTGGAGGCGGAGAGGGTGCCGTAGAAGACGAACACCGCGCCACCCGCGCCCATGCCGCCGCCGCCGCCGATCTGGTAGCCGCCGTTGGCGGCGATGCCGCTCGTGCCGCCGCCGAAGCCGCCGGCGCCTGGGCTCGCCGAGGCCCGGCCCGCGCCGCCGCCGCCGCCGAAGCCGCCGCCGCCACCGCCACCGCAGCAGAGGCTGGCGCCGCCACCGCCGCCGCCGCCGAAGCCGCCGCCACCGCCGCCGCCGCCGCCCGCGCCGCCGCCGCCACCGACGCCGCCACCGCCACCGTTGACGCTGGAGCTGCCCGGAGACCCGCCCCCGCCACCGAAGCCGCCCCCGCCGCCACCACTACTGCCGCCGCTGCCGACAGCACTACCACCTCGGCCGCCGAAGCCGCCACCGCCACCAGCTCCGACGATCGTCCCCGTCCCGGCGGCACCACCGCCACCGTCGTTGCCTCTCCCTCCCAAGCTGCCGCCACCCTTGCCACCGAGACCACGTCCACCACCCCCGACACCGGCCGCTGAGTTGGTCCCATTGGTGCCGTTCTCAGTGCCCATGCCACTGCCGGCACCGCCGGCGGATTGCCCGCCCTCGCCGCCCAGGAAGTCGCCGCCGGCGCCGTTGCTGTTCGCGCCATTGCCGCGGAAGCCGCCGCCCCCGCCGAAGCCCACCCCACCGTCGCCTCCCATCCCGCCCCCGCCCGCGTCGGTGTTGAAGTACGTCTGGCTCCCCGTGCCGCTGGCGCCGCCCTCGGCGCGGTTGGCGGTGAGCGTCACGCGGTCGAGCATCACCTGCCCCTGGACCAGGAGGGCGCCGCCCAGGCCCGCGCCGCCGCCGCCGGAGCCGCCGCCATCGCCGCCCTTGCCGCCGCGCGCCAGGCCGCCGCGGAGGGTGAGATCGCGGAGAGTGAGCTTGCCCGCCGCGAGGCCCCACTGGCCGGCGACCTGGGGCGTGGGCGTCGGCGGGCCGGCGACGAAGAAGAGGCGGAACCGGGGCGTGCCGGCCTGGCTCGAGCGCTCGATGACGGCGCCCTGGCCAACGATGGTGATGTCCGAAGAGATGGGCGGCAAGCCATTGGGGCCGTACCAGTAGTTGTCGGGCGCGGTGAGGGTGTAGGTACACCCGGGCTTGAGCGTGATGGTGTTCGTGCCGCCGGCGGCATTGGCGGCCGTGATGGCGCTGATGAGGCTCGCCGGGAGGCAGTCGGCGAGCACAGTGTCGGCGCTCGCCTGGTAACTCACGGTGGGGGCGGGCGGGGCGCCGCAGGTGGGGCCGAAGAGGAGCAGAGGGAGCGAGTAGGCGAGGGCGCGAAGGGACGGGCGGCGCATGGGTCAGGCTCCTGTGCGAAAGGGAGGTCGGATGGACGACGGCGCGGACCGTCGCGTTGGATACCGAGGCGTGAGCGGCCTCGACTCGTGAGGCGTCGAGTGGCCGTACGCTTGGGAGCGTAATCAAGCGCCGTGCCAGCCCCGGGAGCTCCACGGCTCTGCAGAGAGAGGCTTATGGAACAAGGGATTGGGCGGATCCAGGGAGGCTCCGCCTGGCGCTCGGGCCTATGGAGTGTGTGACGGGGCTATGGGACCTGTCCCGTCCCGAGTGAGACGGGGACACCCGCAGTGGAGCGTCAGAGGCGCCCCGTCATCAGGATGTCACAGGAAGTTGACGCCGACGCCGATCTGGAAGTCGAAGTTGACGGCGGTGGGGTTGTCGTTGAGGTTGGTGGCGGCGGTCGTGACCTTGGGGAGGACGCCGACACCGACGAGGGTGTTGAAGTCGAAGAGCAGGTTGAACGAGCCGCGGTTGAAGTAGAAGAGATCGTACCAGAGGCCGGCGCCGCCGCCGACTTGCAGGAGGCCGGTAGCGATGGTGTCGACGCAGCGCCGGTTGGGCTGGCAGACAGAGGTTCCAGAGCCGTTATCGTTGCCCCGCAGCGCGTCGGGGCCCGTGTTCAGCGATGAGATGTCGAACGCATGGCGGATCCGGCCCGCGCCCACGTCGGCATGGAGGTAGGGCTTGATCCGGCCGCGGTCCCACTGGTAGCGGAACCGGATCAGGCCGGCTACGGCCGTGGGGTGCGGGGGATAGACGTCCGTACCGGCGTTGGCCGTGGTGACGACCTGGAAGCGGCCGAGGATGCCGAGGGAGATGGCACGCGTCAGGCGCACGCCAAAACCGGCGGTGAGATGGAAGGGTGCGAAGAGCGCGCCCCCCACCTTGACGGTGACGGGGACGTAGGACGCGTCGTTCTGCCGCTGGAACGCCACATCGGAGTGGTTGCCGATCGGCTCGACGCCGAAGCCAAAGCCGATGCCGGCATCGGCATAGAGGCGCCAGAAGCCGCGCGCCGGCAGGCTCTCGCGCACGGGCTCAGGACGCGCCGGTTTCGGCGGCGATGGCGCCGATGAGGAGGCCGATGGGGGAAGCTGCGTGGGGGCCGGTGTTGGCGCCGCCGGGGTCGGCTTGCGGGGCGTGGTGCCGTCGATCGAGATGATGTAGGGGCTGGCGGGCGAGCCGGCGTCCACGATCGGGCGGTCCTGGGCGTCGCGCGCCTCGATGTAGTACTGCACCGAGCGGCCGCTCACCGATGCCCCGGGGATGCGGGCCTTCCAGGCGCCGGTCTCCTCCTCGCGCTTCATGGGGACGGAGGTGAACTCCTTGTGGCCGGTCCGGTAGAAGACGAGCATCTTGGCGGCCTGGACGCCGTTCTTGAGCTGGGCCTGGATGGTGATGTCCGCGCCGGCCAGGGCCTCGTCGATCGGGCTGTGCTCGATGCCGGGTTCCCCGCCGGCCTCGCGGCGCTTGGGGCGGGGCTCGGCCGCGACCTGCTTGACCGCGGCGTCGAAGGCGCTCTGCAGCTCGGGCGTGGCCCGGGCCGAATCGAGGCGCAGGGTGGGATCGATCTTGAGGGCGTTGGCGAACTGCTGGATGCCCCGCTGCCGGTCCTTGAACCCGGCGATGAAGACGATGCCGAGGTTGATGTGACAGGCGGCGGCGGCGGCGGACTCGGCCTCGTCGGCGTCGCGCAGCTTGGTGATGGCGTTCTGCAGCGTCTGACGGGCGCTGTCGAACTCGAGCGAGTCGAAGTCCTCCATCGCGAGCTTGCACAGGCGCTCGGCTTGTTCGACCGGGCTGCGCTCGGCGCGCGCCCCGAGCGGGACGAGGAAGAGGAGCAGGAACACGAGAAGGCGTCGGTGGGGCATCGCTCTCCATCCGCCACCCGGGCGCCGCCCCGGGCGGCACCTACTGTTGGGTGATGACGAACTCGACGCGGCGGTTGTTTTCGCGGCCGATCGCGCTGCGGTTGTCGCCGATGGGGCGGTCGGGTCCGTAGCCGACCGCCTCCATGCGCTTGGCGTCGATGCCGCGGCCGACGAGGTAGCGCTTGACCGCGGTGGCGCGCGCCTGGG
The DNA here is from genome assembly GCA_036263495.1 of Polyangia bacterium. Lineage (GTDB taxonomy): Bacteria > Myxococcota_A > Polyangia > Palsa-1104 > SHYY01 > DATAGU01. The sequence continues at coordinate 88,930 of DATAGU010000315.1, forward strand.
ACAGGCGGAGGTTGTACTTCCGTTTGGCGCGGGAGTCGGTGTGTCCCTCGATGCGGACCTGGATCTCGGGTCGCTTCTTGAGCACGTCGGCGATCTCGTTGAGCAGGCCGAACGAGTCGCGTTGGATGACCGCCTTGGCCGTCTGGAAGTGGATCTTCTCCTTGAGCTCGATCTTCTCCTTGGTGACGTTGATGAGCTTGTACTGCGGGCAGCCCTGGTTCTCGGCCGGGCCCGGGGCATCGGGGCAGCGATCGAGCCGGTCGACCACGGTGTCGCCGTCGCGGTCGCGATCCGGGCAGCCTTGGTTCTCCATCGGGCCGGCCTCGTCCGGGCACTTGTCGTCACCGTCGGCGATGCCGTCGCGATCGTTGTCGGGGTCGGGGCAGCCGTCCTGGTCCTCGAACCCGTCCTTGTCCTCGGCGGCGTTCGGGCACTTGTCCTGGCGGTCGAGGATGCCGTCCTGGTCGTTATCAGGGTCGGGGCAGCCGTCCTGGTCCTCGAACCCGTCCTTGTCCTCGGGATCGTCGGGGCACTTGTCGACGTTGTCCTCGATGCCGTCGTGATCGACGTCGAGCGTGACGATGCGCAGCTTGCGCCGAAGGGGCTCGACCACGGTGACGGAGGGGGCGCACTTGTCCTTGGGGGAGAGCGCCAGGGCCTGATCGGCGTTGCTGCTGGCCACGCCGAGCTCCTGCTTGGCGCGGACGTAGTTGCCGTACTGGAGCTCGGTGCGGGTGAACTCGGCGTGCGACTCAGCCAGCGCCAGCTCGCGCGGGGCGCAGCGGTAGGCGCCGTTGTCGCGCGCCTGGCGGATGGTCGAGCGCACGCTGTCGAGCCGCCGCTGGACGGAGATGCCGCACCCTGTGGCCGTCATCCCCAGGCCCAGGCCCAGGCAGAAACACAGGCGCAGGCACGGATCGAGCCGGGATGTCTTCATGGTGTTCCGTCGCGTGGGCGGGGAGAGGCCTTGGGGCGGCCGGAGGGCGCAGGGGGCTTGGCCGGGGTCTCGGGCTTGGCAGGCGCCTTGGGCCCGGCCGCGTTCTGCGGCTGGGCAGGGGGGCTCTCGGGCGCATCGGTGACCTCGACGTCGACCGCGTCCCCGGCCTTCTCCTTGGCCATGGCTTGTGCCGCCCGCGCCAGCCGCGTGGCCTCCCGCGCGTACTTCACGGCCTCCTGGTAGCGTGAATACCCGGCGAGCTCGCGCGCCTTGTGGAGATATTCCTTGGCGGCCGTGAACTCGTAGGGCGCATGGCGCCTAGCATCAAGTTTCTCTGCTTGCGCCACTTCCTTGGCGGCAACCCTGGGTGTGTTCGCCAGATAGCGAGCAGGGCCGCACCCGGTGGCGACCCCAGCCGCGATCAGGAACACGGCGGACAGCAGCCCCTCGGGCCGTCGCATGGGGCGACCGTAGCAAAGGGCTTGGTCGGCAGTCAAGAAAGTGCCAGGACGCCGGACCGGTGTTCCGGGCCCCTCACCCCTCCGCTTCCGAGCTGGGTCGAGGGCCGTTCAGGCCCATCATGGGGTAGGGCGGGGACTTGGACCCCCGGTGCCATCCGAGGCGGTACACGGTGGGAGGACGGGGGGAGGTGGAGAAGTTGCCCTTCCTGCCAAAGTATTATATGACCCGTGCCCGTGCGCTCGATGACCGCGCTCCTGTACCGCGGAGGGACAGAGTGAAACAGCTGATCGCCTACTTAATCGACAATATGATCCTCGACTTTCAAGGGGATCTGACCCTGGAAATGGTGCGTGACTTCCTGCGCGATGACGACAGCCGGGAGGGGCGCGCGCTGCTGGCCAAGCTGGTTGAAGAACGCGGCGTGAATGGAATGATGATCACGCTGGCCGACTGCCTCCAGGAGTTCATCCGTACAGGCATCAACGAGGAGGTCGTTCGCGAGCAGATCCGAACCTACGCCGAATCGTGAGCCTCTCTTCCCCGACGTCTCCCCGCATCAACCCCGCTCGATCGCCCCTCTTCTATCTATTTCTTCTGCTCGGAGGCGGATGCAGCTACCGGACCTCCGTGCCCATGTACGATCCCCAGCCGGGGGCCTCGGGCTTCGCGGTCACCGGTTCGACGCCGGCCAACGGCACGACGGGGGTCCTCCTGGGGGCGCCGGTCATCGTCAACTTCAATGACTATCCCGACCCTGCCACCACGGCCGCGCCCGCGGTGGTCCTGCGATCCACGGGCGCGAGCCCGGTAGAGATCGCTGCAGACGCGCGGGTCGACCTCATCGACAAGACCCTCATCGTGGTGCCGCAGGCCGCGCTGGATGCGACCACGAGCTACGAGCTGACGCTGACGACGGCGCTGGCCTCGCTCGGCAAGAAGCAGCTCGCCAACGACGTGAAGATCTCCTTCAGCACCGGCCAGACCGGGGGCGGCGAATTGCCCCCGCCCCCTCCGCGTACGCTGTCCGGGGACGTCCAACCCATCTGGAACGACGCCACGGACGGCTGCGCGCGCCCGGGGTGCCACGACGCCGCCACCGCGTCGGCCGGCCTGGCCCTGGATGCCAACGACGCCGCGCGGGACCTGATCGGCGCGCCCGCCGGAGAGGTGGATCTCGATCGGGTCCGGCCGGGGGATCCGGCGTCGAGTTACCTCCTGCGCAAGCTGCTCGGTACGCCCGACATCGTGGGCGGACGGATGCCCATCGGGCGTGTCCTGCCCCCGGCCGAGATCCGCCTGATCAGTGACTGGATCCTGGGCGGGGCCCAGCCCTGATCCCGACCGCCGGACCCGGCGCCATCACTCCGCTGCCGTTGCCGCCGTACTGCCCGTCATGCCGTCCGCCGGGGCCTCGCCCCCACGTGTTCCGCTCGATGGCATGATCCGCACCGGCATGGCGGACCGGTGACGGGCCGCCGTCCCGCCAGCGGCTCACGTCGTCGTGAGCGTGAGCGTCGTCGTGAGCGTGAGCGTCGTCGTGAGCGTGAGCGTCAGCGCGCCGTCACTCGAAGCACAGGACCTGCGCTTCGCCGTATCGCGCCACCAGCATCTCCACGCGCCGGAGCAGCACGTCACGGCGCTCGAGCAGCTGGCGCAGCGCCAGCGGCGGAAGACCCGCCGGGGCCAGCTCCGCGGCCAGCTGCTCCGGAGAGATCTGGCGCAGGGCCGCGATGAAGCTGCGCGAGTAGCGCTCGACCGGGCGGAGCTGCGCCTCGTTGTACCGCCGCACCGGCGGCGAGTAGTGGCCGAAGCCGGCGGCGTTGTCGAGCCACACCCAGGGTCCATCGTTGCCCACGTGGAAGGTGTTGCCGCCGCTCCAGCGGTCCCAGTTGGCGATGAGGAAGTCCCAGGCCATGAGGCGGCCCCCCGCGGCGGCCCGGCTCTGGAGCCGCGGCGGCGCGGCCGCGAGGGCTCTCGATTGCAGGAGGAGCGGGCGCCACGCATCCATGTCCTTGTCGAGGCCTCCCGGCCGAATGCGCTCCACCCACACCACCATGCTCACCTGGAGGGTCTGGCCGCCCGCGTCCCATTGCAGCTCCGTGGCCAGGCGGCCGGCGAGCGGCCCTGGCCCCACGGCGCCGAGGATCGCGGCGCGCGGCAGGGTCCGCAGGCAGCTCGGCGCCACCGCGCCCAGGCCGAGCGCCCGCGACAGGCGATAGGCCGCGACGTCGGCGCGGAAGTAGCCGGCCTCGTTCCCCTGCGCCGGCCGCAAGGACGCCACCGTGCCGTCGGCGAGCGTGGCCTTGAACTTGATCGTCGTGCCGCGGTAGTTGAACTCGAGCTTCGTCACCGGCTGCTCGCACAGGCGACGCAGGATCTCATCGTCGGGGGTGCCGAGGAAGGTGGCGGGCGCGGGGCCAGGCCCGAGGAGATCCGGCGCCGCGACGCCCGCCAGATCCCGCACCGCCGCCGGCAGCCCGCCATCGGCCGGCACCCCACCATCGACCGGCGGCCGCCGGTCCGCATGCACCACGATCGTCCCGCCGAAGATCGTGAGCGTGAGCGTGAGCGACGGAATGACGGTCCACGGCCGCTGCCGAGGTGCCGGTGCCGGTGCCGGCGCCAGTAGAAGATCGCTCACGCTCACGGAACCCTTTCAGAACCGCCGCATCATTCCACGAACGGCCGCGCCTGCACGATCCAGATCGCCCCGCCCGCCAGCACCCACTCGACGTCGAGCGGCGCGTCGCGCGGGAACAGGGGGACGAACGCCTGCACCGCCGCCGCCAGCGCCCGGCATTGCCGCTCCGTCAGCGCCGGCCCCCCCGGCGCCGTTTGCCGCGAGGTCGCTCCGCATCAGCAGGTTGCGTGGACCGTGTGCGGTGCGATGCCGTACAGCTCCTGCTCAGATGCAGCGTGAGTGTTCCACAGCGAGGCCGATGCCTGCTGGATGTTGGCGAGCTTTGCGAAGACTTGACGGGCAATTCTTTTTGGCGATCATCCCCCGCCTCATGACAACAGCCAGGACCCGACAAGAAGAGATAGCGGAGATCGAGGAGTTCCAACTGACGATGCTGAAGGACGGGGTGCCTGTCGCACCAAGCATGAACGGCCTAAGCCCGTACCCCCATAAAAATAAGATGAGAGACACCGCCACAGTCTCCGACTTTAAAACCCGCTTCCGGAGGGCATACCCAGGATACGACTGCGAGGTGCAGAAAGGCGACGGCTCACCCGCCCACCCCAACACTCTACTGTCGACGGTGCGGGCCTCATACGACAATAGCGAATGATCCTCCCCGAGCCAGCGATGACGCGCTCGTGCTGATCTGGCGATCGATGGCGCGGTGCGTACGGCGATGCACAACGGGGGGGAGGCGATCGTGAATCCGCCGGGCGTGTGGCACACCGAAGATTGCGATGCGCCGTGCACCGTGCTGTTCATCATCGCCGGCCTGGGGACGGAGCATGGGCCGCGCTGAGGGAGGGCTTCACACCGGGCTCGGCAACAATTAGGAGGAGGAACTGTCTGCTCCAGAGCGGAAGAGGTGATGCACGGTCCATTGCCCACGAAGGCCCCCAGACATCCAACGAAGGCTCCCAGACATCCAACGAAGGCTCCCGGACAGCCAACGATGGCTGTCTGGGAAGCAACGAAGGCTCCCTGGGAAGCAACGATGGCTGTCTGGGAAGCAACGAAGGCTCACTGGGAAGCAACGATGGCTGTCTGG